>NZ_CP044232.1:0-304180 GCF_008727775.1 Microbacterium lushaniae | reverse complement strand
GAGACGGAGTGGACCACGGGCGAGGAGCGCCTGCGCGGGTACCGCGACGCGCTCACTGCCCACCGCATCCCGGTCGACGAGTCGCTCGTCGTCCCCGCCGGGTGGGACACCGCCGAGGCGACCCAGACGGCGCGGGAGCTGCTCTCGCGCGAAGACCGGCCCACCGCCGTCTTCGCCGCGAACAACGTCCTCACCGAGGGCGCGTGGCGCGCCGCTGCTGCCCTGGGACTGCGGGTCCCCGACCAGCTCAGCATCGTCGGCTTCGACGATGCCCCCTGGATGACGATCGTCGAGCCGGGTGTCTCCACGAGCGTGCAGGACGTGGGGTCGCTCGGATCCGCCGCCATGCGCGCCCTGCTCGAGCGCATCGAGTCACCGGCCGCACCCGTGCGGACCATCGTGATGCCCACGACGTTCATCGACCGCGGGTCGATCGCCGCTCCCCCCTCCTAGCCCGCCCCGCCTCTCGCCTCTCGCCTCTCGCCTCTCGCCTCTCGCGAACGTCGGAGGATCGCACCCACGTCGGGCGATGCGCGCCGCATCCTCCGACCTTCGTGCGATCCTCCGACGCCCGCGCGGCGGGGTGGGCGCGGCGGCGTGCGTCAGCCGGAGGCGGCGGGTCGAGGCAGCCGCGCGCTCACCTGACACTGGCGACGCGGGCGCACGCGTCGTTACTATGTGGGAACGATGTCACATCGACATCGATCCCAGGCCCGACGACCGGCGTCGCGACACGCAGGGGGAACGGACGTGAACCAAGAGGCATCCACGCCCGCGGGCCGCGCTCCGGTCGCCAACGCCCCGTCCGGTCGGCAGCCGCAGAACCTCGACCCGGCCCAGCGACCGGCGGCGACCCCCGACCGCACGCTGCACATGATCGGCAACGCGCACCTGGACCCGGTGTGGCTGTGGCCGTGGCAGGAGGGCTACCAGGAGGCGCGCGCGACGTTCGCGAGCGCCCTGGACCGGATGGACGAGTACCCCGACTTCATCTTCACGTGCGATCAGATCGTGCTGCTGTCGTGGGTCGAGGAGCAGGATCCGGACCTGTTCGCGCGCATCGCGCAGCGCGTGGCCGAGGGGCGGTGGGTCAACGTCGGCGGATGGTGGGTGGAGCCCGACTGCAACATGCCGATGGGCGAGTCGTTCGCGCGCCAGGGGCTCTACGGTCAGCGCTACCTGCACTCCCGCTTCGGGCGGATCGCCACCGTCGGCATGAACGTCGACCCCTTCGGGCACAGCGCGACGATCCCGCAGATACTGCGCGGGCAGCGCATGGACTCCTATTGCTTCCTGCGGCCGGGCCCGCACGAAGGCGACCTCGACGACACGCTGTTCCAGTGGGAGTCCCCCGACGGATCGCGCGTGCTGACCTACCGCATCCCCTTCGAGTACGGCAGCGCGCCGGGCGACGTCTCCTTCCAGACCGAGAAATCGCTCGGGCAGCTGGACCGCTCCCTCGGACAGATGATGGTGTTCTACGGCGTCGGCAACCACGGCGGCGGGCCCACGAAGGCCAACATCGAGTCGATCCACCGCTACGACCGGATGGGCACCTTCGGGAGGATGACGATGTCGTCGCCGCGCGCGTACTTCGATGAGATGCTGGCGCGCGGGGCGGGTTTCCTCGACGCCCTGACCGTGCGCCACGACGACCTGCAGCACCACGCGCCGGGGTGCTACTCGTCGCACTCGGGCATCAAGGCATGGCAGCGCCGCGCGCAGTTCGCCGTCCTCTCGGCCGAACGGTGGGCCGCGGTCGAGGTCGCCCTCACCGGCGCCGACTACCCGCGCGACGACCTCGAGCGCGCGTGGAAGCAGATCCTCTTCAATCAGTTCCACGACATCCTGCCGGGCTCGGCGGTCGAGCCGTCGTACGACGACGCCCGCGACCAGCTGGGCGAGGCCGTCGCGATCTCCAAGCGCATCATCACGCGGGTGCACAACCGCATCGCCCGGCGGATCGACGTCCCCGCGGATGCGGCGACCCAGCCGGTCGTGGTCTTCAACCCGCATCCGTGGCCGGTGTCGGTCGACGTCGACATGCAGTACAGCGCGCAGCCGCATGGGGTGCGCGTCGTCGACCACGCCGGAGCCCCCGTGCTGTCGCAGGCGACGCAGTCCACGGCCACGACCAGCGACGTCAGCCGAGGTGCGGTCACGTTCCGCGCCGACGTGCCTGCGCTGGGGTACGCGCTCTACCGCCTGCTCCCAGGCCCCGCGCTTCCCGCCGACGAGGACGTGCGCGTGTCGGAGGACGGCACCGTCATCGAGAACGCGCACCTGCGCGTCGAGTTGGACGCCGCCACCGGCGACGTCGTGTCACTCCTGCACAAGGGCACCGGCGTCGACCCGCTGGCCGGTACGCGCGGCCAGCCGCGTTCGGCCGTGTGCGAGGACCCCACCGACACGTGGGGCCACCGCGTGATCTCCTACGCCTGGCCCGGCGCAGCCCTGAGCCTGAAGCGCATCGTCGTGCGCGAAAGCGGCCCCGTGCGCTCCCGCGTGCGCGTGGAGCGCGGGTGGGGCTCCAGCACGCTCGTGGAGGAGTACCTCCTCTCCCACGACGCCCGCGCGCTGCGCGTGGACGTGACGCTGGACTGGCGAGAGCGGGCACACCTGCTGAAGCTGCGGTTCCCCGTCGGGCTGGAGCATCCGGTCGCCACGTACGAGATCCCCTACGCCACTCTCCGGCGCCCGGTAGACGGCGCCGAGGAGCCGGCCCAGTCGTGGGTCGATCTCACCGGCACGATCGCCGGGACCCCGGCCGGGCTCACCGTGGTGTGCACGACCAAGCACGGGTGGGATGTCTCCCCCGCCGCTACCGCCGGGATGGACACGGCGAGCATCGGCATCACCGCGGTGCGGAGCCCCGTGTACTCGTGGCACGATCCGCGCCTGCTCGATCCGGACGGGGTGTACTCCTTCCACGACCAGGGCGTGCAGAGGTTCAGCCTGGAGCTCATCCCGCACGACGGCGACTGGCGGGCCGCCCAGCCGACGCGTCGGGCCGCCGTGCTCGGCTCGCCCCTGCGCGCGCAGCTGGAGTCCTTCCACCCCGGCGACCTCCCTCCGCGCCGCAGCTTCGTCGACGACGGCGCCGGCGCCGTCATGGTCACCGCGGTCAAGGGCAGCGAAGACGTCCCGCATGCGGCGGTCGCCGACCTCATCGTGCGGGCCGTCGAGACGCGGGGAGTGCCCGGCTCCGCGCGGATCGCCCTCCCGATCGTCGACCGCGTCATCGAAGGCGAGTTCCGCCCGCATCAGGTGCGCACCTTCCGCATCCCGCTCGACCCCGCAGCGGCGATCGTGGAGGTGGATCTGCTGGAGTGGCCGCTCGACGAGGAGCCGGCATGAGCGCACAGCAGGCGCCGGATGCCGCGGGGCCGCGGTGGCCCGTGACCGCACGGCTGAGGGAAACGCAACCCCCTCCACCGCGCGGCGCTGCGGGGTGAGCATGTCGGTGCCGCGAGCGGTTCGCCGGCGAGGAGGTGCGATGGACGTCATCCTGGTTCCCGGCCTGTGGCTCGACGCCTCCTCGTGGGCGGACGTCTCCGAACTGCTGGCCGCCGCAGGGCATCGGCCGTCCGCACTGACGCTGCAAGGACTGCACTCCCGCACCGCGAACCGCAACGGCATCTGGCTCGCCGACCACGTCGCCGCCATCGCCGCCGAGATCGACCGGTGCAAGGAGAAGGCGGTCGTGGTCGGCCACGCCGAGGCCTGCGGGCTCATGCACGCGGCGGTCAGTCAGCGCCCCGACCGCGTCGCCCAAGCGATCCACGTGGGCGGGTTCCCGAGCGCCGACGGCGCGCGGGTGCTGAGCGGTTTCACGGTGGATGCGCGCGGGGTCACGACCCACACCGCCGGCCTGAGTGCCGTGGACCCCAGCCTGGGCGTGCTCCACGAGCGCATGAGCGAGAACGCCGCGCACGTGCTCGACGCCGTGCAGCGCCTCACCGACCACCGGCGGTTCACCGTGCCGGCCACGGTCGTGGCGACGGAGTTCACCACCGACGATGTGCGCAGGTGGATGGCCGCCGGCATCGATCCGGTCCGCGAACTCGCCCTCATGTCCGACGTCACGCTCGTGGATCTGCCGTCGGGCAGGTGGCCTCAGATCGAGCGACCGCGCGACCTCGCCGATGTGCTGCTGGCTCAGCTCGCTGTGCCGCGCACGGAGCCGGAGCGGGTGTGAGCCGGAGCCGTCGAGCCCTCAGCGACGCCCGACGGGGTGCGCGCCGACGCGCGCGATCGAGCCGGTGAGCGACGACTCGTACGCCGCCAGGATCACCCCGAGCACATCGATCCCCTCCTCGTGGGTCTGGATCGGGCGCGTGCCGTTGCGCACGCTGTCGGCGAAGTGGGCCACCTCCGCGGCGAACTCGTGCACGGGCTCGAACTCACGCGTCACCGGCTCTTCGCCGCGCATGCGGTAGGTGAGCGCGGTGCCGTCCGAGCTGAGCGAGCCCCGTTCGGCCACCAGCGAGAACTTCTCCGTGCCCAGGGCCGGCTCGTACGCCCAGCTCGTCACGACGTGACCCACCACGCCGTTGTCGTAGCGGACGAGCACCTGGGCGGAGTCCTCGCCCTCCATGAACTCGAGGCGGTGCCGCGAGAGCATCGCGGCCACCTCGACCGGCGCGCCCCCGGCGAGGTGCTGCATGAGGTAGAGCGGGTGATAGCCGGTGTCGATGAGCTCGCCGCCCCCGGACGTCTCGGCACGTGCGCGCCATCCCATGCTCTCGGGCGTGAAGTCGTTGAAGAAGCTGTCGGTCGTGCGCACCTCGTACACGCGACCGAGAACGCCGCTGTCGATGAGGCGCTTGGCCTCGGCGACGGCGGGAAGGAAGAGCTGGTTGTGCGCGCACATCACCGTCACCCCGCTGCGCTCCACGGCCGCCGAGATCGCCTCCGCCTCCTCGAGCGTGAGGCACAGCGGCTTCTCGCACAGCACGTGCAGGCCCGCGTCGGCGGCGGCGATGACGGCGTCGGCGTGGAGGTGGTGGGGCAGGCAGATGTCCACGGCATCCAGGCCGCCCGCGGCGATCATCTCGCGATAGTCCGCGAAGATCCGCACGCCCTCGTCGTCGCCGCGGCGCTTCTCCGCGCTCTCGCGCACGGGGTCGGCCACCGCCGCCAGCTCCACGGTCTCGGGGTTGCGGCGGAAGCCCGCGACATGCGCGCCGGCGATGCCGCCCGCGCCGATGAGTCCGATCCGCACTCTGCCGGTCATGAGGGTCCTTCCGGGTCGAAGCCGACACGCGAGCCCGTGGCGGCGGCGGTATTGGCGGCGACGATGAACCGCGTGAGGTCGATCGCGGCGGACACGTCGGCGGACGCATCCGCTCGCCCGCGCATGGCGTCCACCCACAGCTCGAAGGGCGTGGGCGGCGGCGGACGCAGCGGCACGACGACCCATTCCTCTCCGAACCGGCCGCCCTTGGCGAGGAGTCCGTCGCGGCCGAACCCGTGGAGCAGCGAGGCCTCGGTGCCGCGCACCTCCATCGCCACCGCGCCGGGGGTCGTGACGAAGCTGGCCTCGGCGACCCCGAGCGCCCCGTCGGCGTAGGCCGCGACGACCACCGCGTTGTCATCGACCTCCCGACCGGTGACGTGGGTGTACACGGCCGACACCGTCTCCGGCCGGGCACCGAGCAGCCGCTGCACGAGGTAGGCGGGATGGCACCCCAGATCGGTGAACGCCCCGCCGATGGCCCGGACCGGGTCGGCGAAGCGGTCGGGCAGCCATCCCGCGAGCCACCCGTCGTGCGCCATCCGCACGCGCGCGTAGGTGACGGCGCCGAGAGCGCCGCGGTCGACGAGGTCGGCGGCGGCGACCATCACCGGATTCGTCAGCTGCGGCAACGACACCACGAGCGTCACGCCTTTCGCTGTGGCCGCGGCGGCGAGCTGCTGCGATTCGGCCACGGTGGGCGCGAGGAGCTTCTCGGTGAAGACGTGCTTGCCTGCCGCGATCGCCCGCGAGATCACCTCGGTGTGGTCGACGGTCGCCGTCGTGACGGTGATCGCGTCGACACCCGGGTGTGCGAGCAGCGCGTCGAGGCTCTCGGCACGGTCAACACCCCAGCGCGTCGCGCCCTCGCGGGCCCGGCCGGGGTCGTCATCCCATGCCGCGATCAGGCGGGTCTCGGCGTGCGCCTCGGTTTCGCGCGCGTAGTCGTCCGCATGCACATGCCAGAAGCCGGCGACCCCCACGCCGATGGCATCCTCGGTCACGCTCTGCACTCCTCTGGGTGGACGTCGCGCCCATCATCGGATCGGGTCGGTGTGCTCGTGCTCCTCCGCGGCGCCGGGAGACCCGCGAAATTGTGGCAACGTTACCACATGCGTGCGCGCGGCTCTACGACGCCGCGTCGAGATCACCCGCCCGGTCCATCCCCCGCATCCCGCAGCGCCGCAGGTCCCTGTCGGGGGTCACGCGTAGCCTGGAGGCATGCCCGCGCGAAAGCCCTCCATGACCGTGCCGTACCGGTGCACCGAGTGCGGGTGGACGACTCTCAAGTGGGTCGGCCGCTGCGGAGAGTGCCAGCAGTGGGGCACCGTCGTCGAAGCCGCCGAACAGACCGGGATCACCCGCGCGGTGGCGGCCGTGGCCCCCGGCGCCTCGCGGGCCGCACGCCCGATCACCGCGATCGACACGCAGGATGCCCCGCGCCGCACGAGCGGGGTGGGCGAGTTCGATCGCGTCCTCGGCGGCGGCGTCGTTCCCGGCGCGGCCATCCTGCTCAGCGGCGAGCCCGGAGTCGGCAAGTCGACACTGCTGCTGGAGGTCGCGGCGCAGAGCGCCCGCGCCGGCCGCCGGGTCCTGTACGCCAGTGCGGAGGAGTCCACCGCACAGGTGCGACTGCGCGCCGAGCGCACCGGCGCGCTGCACGACGAGCTGTACCTCGCGGCGGAGACCGACCTCGCGACCATCCTCGGGCACATCGACGACGTGCAGCCTGAGCTGCTCATCGTCGACTCCGTGCAGACGGTGTCCTCGGCGCTGAGCGACGGTGCCGCCGGGCAGCCGAGCCAGGTCCGGGAAGTGGCATCCACGCTCATCCGCGTGGCCAAGGAGCGGTCGCTGCCGGTCATCATCGTCGGGCATGTCACCAAGGACGGCTCCATCGCGGGTCCCCGCATCCTGGAGCACCTCGTCGACGTCGTGTGCCAGTTCGAGGGCGACCGGCAGACGTCGCTGCGCTTCGTGCGCGCCCTGAAGAACCGGTTCGGCCCCACCGACGAGGTCGGATGCTTCGACATGACCGGTGCGGGCATCGCCGAGGTGCCCGACCCGAGCGCGCTGTTCCTCGGCCACGGCGATCCCGTCCCCGGCACCTGCGTGACCATTGCACTGGAGGGCCGGCGCGCGCTGCCGGTCGAGGTGCAGGCGCTCACGATCGACACGACCGCCCCCAACCCCCGCCGCGTGGTCAACGGCGTCGACTCGGCACGCGTGGCGATGGTGCTCGCCGTCCTGGAGCGGCGGGCCCACGTGAAGGTGTCGGACAAGGACGTGTACGTCTCGACGGTGGGCGGCGTGCGTCTGGTCGAGCCGGCCGCCGACCTTGCCATCGCGATCGCGGTGGCCAACGCCGTCCGCGACCACACGATCTCCCACCGCACGGTCGCGATCGGAGAACTGACGCTGACGGGCGAGATCCGTCCCGTCACCCAGTCTGCGCAGCGCGCGGGCGAGGCATCCCGCCTGGGCTATCACACGGTGCTCGACGCATCCTCACGCTCGATCGACCGTGCGCTGCGCGACCTGCAGACCCGTCGCCGGGCCGACCCCCGCGACGCCCCCGACTTCTGACCCGGCCGGTGGGCCCGTCCGCCCCCTGCGCGTGTCGAAGGGTCAGCGGCGGCCCGGGATGGCGGCGATCAGCTCCCGCGTGTACGGATGCTCCGCCTCGGCGAAGATACGGTCGGCGTCGGCCTGCTCGAGTATGCGCCCCTCCTTCATGACCGCGACCCGGTCGGAGATCTGCCGGATGACGCCGAGGTCGTGGGAGATGAAGAGGTAGGTCAGACCGAACTCCGCCTGCAGATCGACCAGGAGGCGCAGCACCTGCTCCTGCACCGACACGTCCAGCGCGGAGACCGGCTCGTCGAGGACGACCAGCTCGGGACGCAGTGCCAGCGCGCGGGCGATCGCCACCCGCTGCCGCTGGCCGCCCGACAGCTCCGCAGGCCTGCGCCCCACCAGGTCGCTGCTCAGGCGCACCTGGTCGAGCAGGTCGCGTACCGTGGCGGCGCGTTCGCGGGACGTGCCCACGCCGAAGGCGCGCAACGGCTCCGCGACGAGCCGCTGCACCGTCATGCGCGGGTCGAGAGATCCGAAGGGGTTCTGGTAGACGACCTGGATGCGCCGGCGAAGCTGCCGCAGCCCCTCCCCGGTGAGGGCGGTGATGTCGGCGCCGTCGAACTCGATGCGGCCGGTGTCGGCCGGGATGATGCGCGCCACCATGCGTGCTGTGGTGGTCTTGCCCGAACCCGACTCGCCCACGAGGGAGAACGTGGAGCCGCGCGTCACGGTGAAATCCGCGCCGTCGACGGCGGGCGCATCGCCCCCGGAGCCGTACGACTTGGTCAGCGACGAGACGACCACGAGCGGCTCGGGGCTTCGCGGCGGCACACGGTCGGAGACATCCACGCGCGGCTGCAGTCGCCGCGCGTTCAGGCCCGGCGCGGCCGCGACGAGGCGGCGGGTGTACGGATGCTGCGGCAGGGACAGCACGTCGGTCGCCGGTCCGCTCTCAACGATCTCGCCCTTCTCCACGACGACGATGCGATCGGCGCGGTCGCCGGCGATACCCAGGTCGTGCGTGACGAGGACAACCGCCGTGCCGTGGGCGGCGGCGAGCGCCTGCATACGGTCCAGGACGTGACGCTGCACGGTCGCATCCAGCGCGCTCGTGGGCTCGTCGGCGATCACGAGTGCCGGCTCGCACGCCCAGGCGATTCCGATGAGCACGCGCTGACGCAGCCCTCCGGACAGTTCGTGCGGGTACTGCGCGGCGCGGCGCTCGGGCTCGGGCACGCCCACCTCACGCAGGATCTCCACCGCGCGCGCGGCGGCACCTGCGCGGCTGCGGCCGCTGTGACGGCGCAGCGTCTCGGCGATCTGCTCGCCCACACGCATGAGCGGGTTGAGACTGTGCGAGGGATCCTGCGGCACGAAGCCGATGCGGGCACCCCGGATGCGGCGCAGCGCCGATACCGGCGCGCGCAGGAGGTCCGTCCCCTCGAACACGACCGAGCCGCCGCGGATGCGCGCCTGGTCGGGCAGGAGCCGGACGAGGGCGTGCGAGATCGTGCTCTTACCGGAGCCCGACTCGCCGACGACGGCGACGATCTCGCCGGGCGCGATCTCGAGGTCGATGCCGCGCACGGCGGAATGGGCACGACGGCCGGAGCCGTAGTCGACGCGCAGGCCGCTGACGCGGAGCAGAGCGGTCATCGGTCACCTCCGAGAAAACGGGAGACACGGTTGACCGACAGCACGACGGCCAGGATCACGACACCCGGCAGCAGACTCAGCCACGGCGCGGTCGCCACGAAGTCACGGCCGGCCGACACCAGCGCACCCCACTCGGGGGCCGGCGGCTGCGCGCCGAAGCCGAGGAAGCTCAGCGCCGAGACCGAGAGGATCGCGACCGCCAGTTCCAGCGCCGCCATCGCCACGACGGGGCGAGCGGCATTCGGCAGCACGTGGCCGAACAGGACCGCCGGCCCTCGCGCGCCGAGTGTGCGGGCGGCCTCGACATACTCCTCACCGCGCACGCGCAGCACCGCCGAACGCATGACCCGGGCGAACGAGCCCGCCGTACCGAGCCCCACACCCAACGCGATCGAGAGCGGACCGAAGCCGAGGGTGGCGACGACGATGAGGGCCAGCAGGATGCCGGGGATCGCGATGAGGACGTCGACGAAGCGCATCGCGATCGCATCCACGACCCCGCCGAGGTAGCCGCATACGAGCCCCACGATCGACCCGACGACGACGCCGCCCAGCACGGCGAGCCCCGCCGCCGAGAGGGACAGCTGTGCACCGTAGACGACCCGCGAGAAGACGTCGCGCGCGAGGTGGTCGGTGCCGAAGAGGTGCTCCGCGCTGGGCGGAGCCAGTCGCAGGGAGCCGACCGAGTCGAACGGGTCGTACGGCGCGATCAGCTGCGGTGCGATCATCGCGACGACCGTCGCAGCGAGCATGAGGACTGACAGGATCAGGCCGGGTTTGCGCAGGATGTTCACGCCTTCACCGCCTTCCCACCGGTGAGGCGGGTTCTCGTGCGGGGATCGATCACGCCGTACAGGCCGTCGACGACGAGGGTGACGACGGCGTAGACCACGGCGACGACGACGACGACCCCCATCACGACGTTGATGTCGCGGGCGAGCACGGCATCCACTGTGAGGCGGCCGATGCCGTCGCGGGAGAACACGGTCTCCACGACGGCGGTGCCGCCGGCGAGGTAGCCGATCTGCAGACCGATGATCGTGATGGAGGGCAGGAGGGCGTTGCGCAGGACGTGGCGGACGACGACGGTGCGCTGGGCGAGGCCCTTCGCGTTGGCGGTGAACACGAACGGGCTCGATCCCGCGTCGAAGACGGCGGCGGAGAAGACCTGGAAGAAGATCGCGCCGGTGGGCAGGGCGAGCGTGATCCCCGGCAGCACGATGCTGACGAAGCCGGAGGTGCCGGATGCGGGGAACCAGCCCAGCCCGAAGGAGAAGACGGTGATCAGGACGAGGCCACTGAGGAACGCGGGGATCGCGATTCCCAGCGGCGGGATCTGGGTGACGGCGTTGCGCACCCACGCCGGGCGGGCGATGTAGGCCCACACCGTGAACAGCAGCGCACCGACGAAACCGACCAGGAGAGCGAAACCGGCGACGGCGGCGGTATGCGGGAAGGCGCGTCCGATCATGTCGGCCACCGGCTGCCCCGTGGCGATCGAGACACCCAGGTCACCGCGGAACAGGGCGAGGAAGTTGACGATGTACTGCTGCCACACCGGTCCGTCCATCCCGTATCGGGCGCGCAGCGCCTCGAGCGCTTCGGGATCGGTCGTGGTGGCGTCCCCGCCCTTGACCGCGAGGGCGGCAAGGACGGGGTCGCCGGGCAGCGCGTGGATGAGCAGGAACGCGACGGTGTACGTCGCCCACACCACGAAGACGCACTGGGCGATCTTCGGGAGCAGGAACCGTGCGACCGAACGGGCGGTCGAGGAGCTCGCCGCCGCATCCACGCGCTGCCCTCTCATCAGTCGGCGACGACCATCGCGTCGTACAGGTGCACGCGCGCGGCCGAGTCGAAGGTGACGCCCTCCACGCCGGCGCGGGAGGCGTGCAGCTGCACGGTCTCCAGCGTCGGCATGACGTACGCGCGCTCCGCGACGAGCTGCTGGATCTCCGCCACCAGCTCCTGCCGCGCCTCCACGTCCGACGTCTGCGCCTGCTCCTGCAGCAGCCCCTCCAGTTCGGCGTCGTCCACGATCGCCCACCGGGCGACCGACGACGTCGACAGCAGGGTCCGCAGCGCGTCGGGGTCGGTGCGGGTCAGGCCCGCGCCCAGCATGTCGTAGTCGCCGGAGGCGATGGCGCCGAAGAAGTCGCCCGTGGAGACCATCTTGATCCGCAGGTCGATGCCGGCGTCGGCGAGCTGGATCTGAGCCGCTTCGAGCACATCCTGCGCGTAGAAGGCGGTGACGGTGACAGTGAGGGGCTGACCGTCCTTCTCGTAGATGCCGTCGCCGTCACGGGTCCAGCCGGAGTCCTCCAGCAGCTCCGCGGCGCCCTCGGGGTCGAAGGCGAGGGTGTCGCCCAGGTCGGCGTAGCCGGGGGTGGACGAGGTCAGGACACTCGTGGGCGCTGCACCGCTGACCGAGCCGGTGATGACGTTGATCTGCTCGCGGTCGAGGCTCTTGCTGATGGCCTGCCGGACCGCTTCGTCACCGAGGACGCCTCGCGTGGTGTTCACGATGAACGAGTTCGGCACTCCGGGGTTCGGCTTGGCGTACAGGTGGAAGGCGTCGCCCGTGAAACGGGCCTCGTCCACGTACGGCAGATCCTGGATGATGTCGTACTCGCCCGACTCCAGACCGCCCGTGCGGACGCTGGCCTCCGCGATGATCGGGAAGCTGACGGAACTCAGGTGCGGGTCGCCGTCGTGCTCGCGCAGTTCGGACGCCCATCCGTAACCCTCGCGGGCGACGATCTCGACGGAGTCGTTCGGCACGTACGACTCGAGGACGAAGGGGCCGGTACCGACGATACTCTGGCAGCGCTCCTCGGCGGTGGCGGCCGCGGTCGCCTCGGACACGATGCCGAGTGACATCGTGGTCGCGCCCTGCTGGAACTGCACGTTGGGCGCGGAGAAGTTCACGGTGAACTCCGTGTCGCTGGTGATCTCGGTGCCCGCGTATCCCGAGAGGTAGCCGCTCGCGAGGGATGCTGCACCACCCAGCCCTGCGACGGCGTCGAAGTTCGCGGCGACCGTCTGCGACGTCAGGGGGGTGCCGTCGCTGAATGTGACGTCCTCGCGCAGGGTGAACGTGTACGCCGTCAGGTCATCGCTCACGTCCCAGCTTTCAGCCAGCCATGGGACGATCTCACCGGTGTCGGGGTTCTGATCCAGCAGCGAGTCCGTGAGCTGCCGTCCGACGATGAGCGCCGTCGTCACGGACGTCTGCTGCGGGTCGACGCAGACGATGTCCTCCTTGAGCGCGAATACGACGTCCTGATCGATGTCGGTGTTCGGGGTCGCTGCGGTGTCCGCGCCGCCGGCGCAGCCGGCGAGTGAGACGATCGCGGCGACGGCGGCGAGCGGTACGGCGAGGCGCCGCATCCGGGAATCACGTGTGCGGATCACGGTGTGCTCCTTCATGGGGGTGGAGTGGTGCAGGGGCGGATCAGGAGGGGAGTGCTCCGGCGACGAGCCGGCCGCGGGCGACCACGGCGACGATGTTCTCGGCGGTGAGGTCGTCGATGTCCCGCCATGGCTTGCCGCGCACGACGACGAAGTCGGCGCCGAGGCCCGGCGCGAGGCGCCCGACCTTCGTCGTGAGGCGGATGGCGTCGGCGGCGTCGGAGGTCCCGGCGCGCAGCGTCCGTTCGGAGCTCCAGCTGAACGCACGCTTCATGAGCCGCAGCTCCTCGAGCTGGTCTCCGAACGCGACGAACACGCCGTTCGCATCGGTGCCGAGGACGAAGCGGATGCCCGCTGCGGCGGCGCCGACGAAGTTCTCGTCGCGCTCGGCGACGACGGCGCGCCCCTTCTCGGCCGCCTCGTCGCTGACGGGGATGCGGCGCTCGGCGATGGCGTCGTTGATCAGCAGCGTCGGCGCCACCGGGATGTTGCGCTCGAGCAGCACGTCCCAGTGCCGCGGCAGGATGCCGGTGCCGTGTTCGATCGAGTCGACCCCCATCTCCAGGGCGATGTCGACGCCCTCCGACGAGTGCGCGTGAGCGGCCACGAGCATGCCGAGAGCGTGGGCCTCGTCGATGGTCGCGGCGATCTCCTCCCGGGTCTGATTGCGCCAGCCCACCTTGTCGCCGATCGAGAGGACGCCGCCGCTGGTGAAGATCTTGATGCCGTCGGCACCCTCGCGGGCCCACTGACGCACGAGCTTGCGGCACTCGTCGGGTGAGTCGGCCACGGGGCCGCGGTGCGGATAATGAGGCGGCGTGAACAGATCGCCATGACCGGCGGTCATGCCGACCGCGCCGTGCACGAGCAGACGGGGGCCGGGGATGAGCCCCGCGTCGAAGGCGCGCGCGGCGGAGAGCTGGGGCTCGCTGCCGGAGAGATCCCTCAGGGTCGTGACGCCCATGGCGGCCGCGCGACGCGCGTGTGCGACCACGTGCAGCGACCGTTCGGAGACCGGCGTCACGAGGGGCCACGTCATCCAGTCGCCGGCTCCGGGCACCGCGGCGGAGTCCAGGTGGACGTGCGTGTCGATGAGACCCGGAATGATGCTGAGCTCACTCTGGACCGGCGCCGTCGGAGCGACCTCGACGATCCGGTCACCGTCCCACGACAGCGTCGCGGGCCCCACCTCGACGTCGCCGTCCCACACGGTGATACCGGTGAGCCGTTGCAGGTTCGCAGGCACGGTGGAACTCCTCGGGTCGGGGACAGGAAAGACGGAGCCGTCGTCGACAGCTCCGTCGAGCGCCACCATACCGCGGTCGCCACCGACACATCGACAAGTGGCGTCATCCGGCGCAACGTTTACCGCGCCGAAACATCCGGTAGGCCAGGATTCCGGGAGGAGTTGAAGGGCGAGGTCTCGACAAGTTCGATGCCGGGCGGGACACTTGTCGACAAGCGAGCGACGGGAGACCCCATGAAGATCGCCACCGCCGTCAGCGGCCGCCGACTGATGATCGCGCTGGAGCCCGGCGACGAGGTGCTCTCCTCGCTGGCGACGGCGTGCCGGGATGCCGGCATCGACCAGGGCGTCATCTCCACGTTCAGCGGTGCCCTGCGGTGGGCCCGGCTGATCGCCTCGGACACGGTGCCCGCCGACCCCGAACTCCCCCTGCCGGACCACATCGAGGCGACGTACTGCGAGGGGGTCGGCTCCGGCACGATCACGCGCGACCCGGACGGCGCGCACGTCGTCCACGTCCACGTCGCCCTCGGCGAGAAGGACCGTTCCGGTGCGGCGGTGGCCGGCCACCTCCTGGCCGCCGAGACGCACTACGTCGTCGAGGTCGTGATCGACGAGGTGCTCGCTCCGGTGATGACCCGCACGGCACACCCCTGCTCCAGTGGAGTCGCGATCCTGGGGTTCGTCGGGTCGGCCCCGCCCGCCGACCACGGGGCGGGAAGCGAGTCGGCCGACGAGGCGAGGACGACGTCGTGACGTATCTGCCGCTGCCGCACCCGCAGCGGGACACGGCCCACCTGCACGTGCAGCACGGGCTGCTGCGCTTCGTGCGGGAGGCCGCGCGCGACCAGTCCCCGCTACCCGGCGAGCTGGAGCTCACGGCCCGTCTGGGCTGCACGCGCCAGCAACTGCGCAACGCCATGTCGGAGCTGGAGGCGCAGGGCATCGTGCGGCGCCGGCAGGGCACCGTCACGACGGTGGACCCCATCGCGCTGCGCTTGAGCGTTCGGCTCGAGGAGCAGTTCGAGCACGCCGACCTCCTGCATCGGCTGGGGTACCGCGCGGAGGTCGAGACCCTCGACTCCCGCCGCAGCTCGCTGGGCTCGCGAGTCGGGGCGGTCATGGAGCTGCCGGAGTCGACGGCGGCGATCGCGATGCGCAGGCGCTGGCGGGCGGATGGGGCGGTCGCGATGATCGCCGACGACGTCGTCCCGTACGAAGGCGAACTGGAGCACGGCGGTGAGGAATCCGTCTTCCGCCTGGCCCAGCGGGCGTGGGGCGAACCCGTCATCTGGGAAGTGACCACCCCCGGCGTCACGACCCTGAACGCGGAACTGGCCGTGCTGTTCGAACGCGGCGAGGGCGCCCCGGTCGTCACCTTCGAGATGATCGGCATCGGCGCCAGCGGACGCCGTCTCATGCACAGCATCGAGTACCACGACCCCGACATCGTCTCGTATTCCTTCGTGCGCACGGTGCGCCCGCCATGGGGCGGCCACTGAGGCCCCAAGGGTCTCTTGTGAACAAGTGCTACGCGAGTTTTGGGACTCCCATCCTCGGACGGCGAAAATCAGGGCGAACAGTTACATCAGCGTTACAGGTCGCGAACAAGAACATCCTTCTTGTCAACAAGGAGCGGCCGGAGAGATACGGTCCTGATGTATCCGCTTGGCGTGAAAGGCCCCCATGCATTCCTCCCCGCGCTCCCGGCGCATCGATGAGCACACCATCCGTTCGCTGCCCAAGGCAGAGGTGCACGTGCATCTGGAGGGGACGTTCTCGCTGCTGGACATCCTGACGCTCGCGAAGGACAACGGCGTCCGGCTGCCGGGACCGGCGGCCACGCTCTTCGACATCACCACCCACGACGCGTTCACGGCGCCGGCGGTCACCTCGGGCGGAGGAGCCGGCGCGGGCGCGGCCGGGCTGAGCGGATTCCTGCGCTTCCTCGATTGGCAGTGCGGCCTCGTCCGCACCCCCGCTCAGGCGGCCAGGGTGGCGTACGCCTTCGCGGCGCGACAGAGCGCGTCCGGCGTCCGCTACAGCGATGTCATCGTCAACCCCACGCACTGGAACGCCTGGCACGGTCGAGAGCTGGCGCTCATGGACGCGCTGGCCTCCGGCTTCGACGAAGCCGAGCAGGATGGACTGTGCGCGGTGAGCATCGCCTACTCGCTGCTTCGCAGTCAGAGCGCCGCGGACGCGGAGGCCGTCGTGACGGACCTCATCACGCGGCGCCCGCACCGTGTCGTGGCGCTGTCCGTCGACGGCGACGAGAAGGTGACGGGTCGCACGGGCGAGAAGTTCCGGGCCGCCTTCGCGCGCGCAGCGCAGGGGGGTCTTCACCGCACCGTCCACGCCGGGGAGTCCAGCGGCCCCGAAGGCGTGTGGGACGCGGTCGAGTTGCTGCAGGCCGAGCGCATCGACCACGGCGTGCGCGCCGTGGAGGACCCCGCCCTCCTCGATCGACTCGTGGGCGGCGGCATCAGCCTCGGCGTCTGCCCCCGCTCCAACGTGACGCTCGGGATCTCGCCCTCCTGGCACGAGCATCCGCTCCGCCGACTGCACGAGGCGGGGGTGCTGGTCACGCTCAACACCGACGACCCCGCCCCACTCGGCACGACGCTCGAGGCCGATTGGGCCGTCGCGGCGGAGCAGTTCGGTTTCGACCACGCCGACCTCGTGGGCTTCGCCGCCCGCTCGATCGACGCGTCCTTCGCCGACCCCGACACCAAGGCGTCCCTGCACACCGAGCTCGCGTCGGTGGCGGCGAGCGCCGTCGATGCGACGACGACAGCATGACCGAGCTGACCTCTCTCCTCCCGAGCACCGCCGAGCTCGTTCGATTGCGCGAGGTCGCCGCAGGTCGCGCCTCCCCGGATCTCATCGTGCGCGGCGGACGCGTGCAGTCCCCGGGCACGGAGGAATGGCTCGAGCGCGACGTCGTGATCGCCGGGCGTCACATCGCCGCGCTCACCCCCTGGGGTCATGTGACCGGGGCCGCCGCGGAGGTCGACGCGCACGGCTGCCACGTGGTCCCGGGCTTCATCGACGCTCACCTGCACACCGAGTACACCAACCTCACCCCGGGAGAGCTGGCACGCCTGTCTGTGGCGCGCGGCACGACCACCGTGCTGACCGACCCCAACGCCGCGGCGAACGTGTGGGGAGCCGCCGGCATGGACTTCCTGCTCCGCACGCGCACCCCGCTGCACGTGTTCCAGCAGGTCTCCCCGGCCACCCCGGGCGCCCCCGCACTCGAGCGCGGCGGCGCGACGATCCCGGAGGGCACCGTGCGCGCCCGCCTCCACGACGACGTCACGGTCACCCTCGGGGAGAGCAATCCGTTCGACTACGGCGAGGTGTCGACGGGACGGTTCCGCGAGGCGCTGGTGGCCGGCCGCCGGCTGACCGGACACACCGCCGCCCAGACCGGGGAGTCGCTGTGGGGCTACCTGGCGGCCGGGATCAGCGACGACCACAACGCCGCCACCGTCGCGGAGGTGCTGGAGCGCACGCGCCTGGGCGCCATGGTGACGGTCATGGGCTCCTCCCTCACCGACAACACCGTGCCGCTGTTCGCCGACGTCGAAGCGATCTCGCCGGCGCTTCGCCACATGAGCTTCTGCGCCGACGACAAGCACGCGCTGGACCTCTCCACGCAGGGGCACATCGATCACCACGTGCGCCAGGCGATCCGCTTCGGCATCGACCCGCAGCTCGCGTACCGCATGGCCACGATCCACCCGGCGCAGTACTACCGGCTGGACCAGGTGCTCGGGATGCTGGCCCCCTCCCGCCTCGCCGACCTGCAGATCATCCCCGACCTCGCCGACGTGCGGCCGTCCGTCGTCGTGGTGGCCGGCGACATCGTCGCGCGCGACGGCGCGGCGCTGTTCCCGAACGACGACGAGATCCCTGCGTGGACGCGCGACACCGTGCACCTTCCCGCGGAGCTGCCCGCCGATCTGCTCAGGGTGCCCGCCCCACCCCATCACGACAGCGCCCGCGTGCGTGCGATGGAGATGTACAACGGGTACTTCAAGCGGGCCTTCACGGCCACCCTCCCGGTCGTGAACGGCTCCGTCACCGCCGATCCGGCCCAGGACGTCCTGAAGATCGCCGTCATCGATCGCCATCACGGCGATGCGCTGACCGGCGTCGGCTTCGTGCGCGGGTTCGGACTGCGCCGGGGCGCGATCGCGATCACGATGAACTGCCCCAACATGAACATCTCGGTGGTCGGTGCCGACGACGCATCCATGCGGCTCGCCGTCACCGAGCTGGGCCGGATGGGCGGCGGCTTCGTGACGGTGGCGGACGGCGAAGTCCTCGCCCGGGTTGCGCTGCCGGTGGGCGGCATGATGAGCGCGGCGCCGTTCGAGCAGACGGCCGCGGCCCTCGCGCACGGCCACGCCGTCACGGCCGAACTGGGGTGCCCCATTGCGTCGCCCTACATCATCCTGTCCTTCGTCGGCCTGTACGTCGTGCCCGACCTAGGGCTCACCGAGCGCGGCCTCATCGACGCGGCGACGCAGACCTTCGTCGACGTGCTGATGCCCGGGCCGGCGGATCCGTGCGGTCACCCCCGCGACCCCATCCGATGACCACCGCCGTCGAACCGACCTGATCGCATCCCTCTGCAGCGGCCGACCCGAACGGCCGGAAAGGAACGCCCACCATGCTCACGCGCCCCTCCCCCGTCGCCCCTCCCGAGAGCGAGCAGCGATGGGTCGACACCGTTCGCGAACTGATCCCCGGCTTCGCCGCCACGGCCGCCGACGACGACACCGCCGCCCGCCTGCCGATCGACCACCTGCGCACGCTCCACGCGACGGGTCTGGATGCGGCGTTCCTCCCCGCGAGCACGGCGGCGAGGCGCTCAGTTACGCAACCCTGGGCACCGTCGTGCGGACGCTCGCCTCGGCCCACCCTGCTCTGGCGACCGTGTGGCTCATGCACCTGGGCGCCGCCCATGCCCTGGTCACCATGTCCGCCCCCGAGGAGTCGGCGTTCTTCGCGCGTGAGCTGCGTGACGGACGTCGCTTCGCCAATGCCCTGTCCGAACCCGCCGGCGGCAACCACTTCCTCGCGTCGCAGCAGGATGCCGAGCCCGACGGCGCGGACTGGGCCCTCACCGGCCGCAAGCTGTTCGTCTCGGGGTCGGAGGCGGCGGACCACCTGTTCCTCAACGCCCGCATCGAGGGCGGTCCGGGCTTCTTCGGCGTCACGGTGGACGAGACGGTCACCTTTCCGCCGATCGAGGAGACGATGGGGATGCGGGCGACCCGCAGCCGCAGCATCCTGTTCGACCGCACCCCTCTGCTCGGCTCGCGCCTGTGCGCTCCGCCGGCTCCCGGGTACGCGAACCTCATCACCGTCGGATTCGGCTTCCTCTCCATCGGCATCGCCCACGCCGCGCTGGACGCGCTCAAGGACGCGGCGAACCGCAGCAAGGGCGGCGCCATCCTCGCCGACGTGCAGTGGGTGCGCCAGGAGACCGGGATGATGTGGGCCGAGGTCGAGGCGGCCCGCCTTCTGGCAGAGCGGGCGGCGTGGCTCGCCGATCAGCACTCGCCCGAGGCCATGCCCGCAGCGACCGAGACGAAGTTGCTCGCGAACGAGGTGGCCAAGCGTGCCGCGGCCGTCGCCGTGCGCGTGGGCGGAGGCGGCGGCTACCTCCTCTCGTCGCCGATCCAGCGGATCTTCCGCGACGCGCAGGCCGGCGCCCTCATGGCGTACTCGGTCCCGTTCAGCCAGGAGATGGTCGGCGGCTGGGTGCTGCAGTCCCCCTGAAGCGCAGGCTCGCCCGGCGCTCGAGGACGGAGCGGGTCAGATCGCCCCGTGCGTGCGGCCCGGAGGACCGGTGCGGCGACGGCGCTGCTGCTGCGCGAAGCCGAGGACGATCGGTAGGACGAGGCCCGCGGCGCACACGACGCCGACGATCAGGTACTCCATACGGCCGAGTCTGCCATCTGTGGCCGGGTGGACACGAGTTCGCGCGGAGTGTCGCCGGCTCGACCGGCGCGTCAGAGGCCGAGGGCGGCGAGCAGATCCGCAGGCGTCGCCTGCATGGGGTGAGGGCCGGCGATGTCGAAGAACACCGTGGTGATCCGGTCGCTGTGGGCCTGCAGGAACGCGCGCAACCACGCCGGCGACTGCAGCGCGACCCCCGGCGGCAGGGTCTCGGGTTTATGCGCCGCGTCGCTGAAGAGCAGAAGCGCGATATCGCCGCTGTCGGGGTCGCGGTAGGTCCAGACCTCCCCCGAGTCCAGCGGGTTGTCCCGGTCGCCCACCCGCAGAAGCGGCACCACGGTGGGCCCGTGGCGCAGTGCGAAGGCGACGGCAGCCATGTCCTGCGTCTGCAGCGCATCGGCCAGCGCCGTGTTGCGGAACTCCAGCTCGGCGTCCTTGCGCCCCTTCTTCCCCGGCATCCCTCCAGCCTAACGGCGCACTCGTGGGGCGCTGAAGCCGCGGTCATCCGACCCGAAGGGGAGGCCCTCTCGGATCCCCCAGTTGGGGGCTGGCGGATTCGAGAGGGCCTCGTGCATTCTGCAGGACCGCGGCCATGGGGTGCTTGGGGAACACCGGGCCGACTGCTGGGGACAGTCGTGCGATCCTTCGATGCAGAAGCGTATCTACTGTAGCTTCACCGATCGGTTCACGTCTGTCCGCCGTTTGGGGGACAAAAGTCCCGGGTCACTGGAGGATGAACGGCGCGGTGTTGGTCGAGGCGATACCGCCGATCGACACGGTCAGGTGGTACGTCGCTCCCCCACCGGGCGCGCTCGGACGGTCGCCATCGCACGTGTCGACGGATGACCGCGTACGATCCCACGTCAGCGGCGCCGAACTCGTGGTCTCCTGGCCTGCGGTCAGGAGCACGATCATGTCGCTGGGCTCGGTCTGGCAGTCGGTCGACCGCCACCACACGTCGCTCCCGCTGGAGACGGTGAACGACTGAGCACTCGTACCGACGTTGAGGGTGCAATCCCTGTCGCTGCGGTTGGCGAGGCGGATGGACAGCTGCGGGTTCTGGCCGGCGGCGTACGCCTGCTGGTCGGTGAGCGCCTCGATCGTGAGGTCGCCCGGCAGGCACGCATCCGCCGTGGGTGTGAGCTCGGGATTGGGAGCCTCTTCCTCCGCGCCTTCGGTCGGCGGCGTCTCGGTGGGCGCGTCGGAGGGTGTGGGAGAGGCGGTGGGCGTCTGACTCGTCGGTGTCGGGCTCGGCGTCGTGATGGACTGGGCGGCGCTGCGCCAGGGCTGTGCCACGAAGAGCCACACCAGGCCGCCGACGACGACCAGCACGACGAGCAGGAGGACGAGCCGGCGACGGCGGTAGACCGCCGGAGAGTGCCGCCTTCGCGGAGAGGAACCGCTCATGCTCTCCAGGGTAGGCGCGCCACCGGCAGGCGAGCGGGCGGCACGCCCGGCGTCACGCGCTACAGCGTCTTCAGCATCCGCGTGTTGCCGAGGGTGTTCGGCTTGACGTGCGCGAGGTCGAGGAACTCGGCGACGCCCTCATCGGGGCTGCGCACGAGCTGCGAATACACGTCGGGGTCGACGACCTGCTCCCCGATGGGGGCGAAGCCGCGCGCGGTGAAGAAGTCCACTTCGAAGGTCAAACAGAACAGGCGCTGCACGCCCAGCTCGCGCGCGCCGTCCTCCAGCGCCGCCACGAGGGCCCGGCCCACTCCGCGGTGCAGCCATTCGTCCACGACGATGAGCGTGCGGATCTCGGCGAGGTCCTCCCAGATGACGTGGAGGGCGCCGCATCCGATGAGCTCGCCGTCGGCCTCGGCGACGACGAACTGCTGCACCGACTCGTAGAGCACGACGAGGTCTTTGCCCAGCAGGATCCGCCGTTGCACGTACGGGTCGAGAAGTCGATGGATGCCGCGGACGTCGGCCGTGCGGGCGGGCCGGACCGTGAACGCGCTCATGCATCCAGCCTAGGACGAGTGAGCCTGGTGACGGCTCGGCAGTGGGTCTACACTGCCTGCGTCCCCGCCGACCGTGGAAGTGTCATGCCTGTCCTGTCGCCCCCTGCCCCCGTCATCGCGGTGGTCGATCCCGACCCCGCCGAGCGGGTCGCTCGCGCCCTGCGGCCGCGGTACTCATCCCATTACGACGTCGTGTCCCTCGACACCGCGGCGGATTCGCTGGCTGCACTGCATGCCGACGGCCGGTCGGTGGCGCTGGTCCTCGCGTCGGCCGACGCTCCCGAGCATCCCGACGAGGGCGTGTTCTCCCACGCCACCCGGTTGTTCCCGGAGGCGCGACGCGCGCTCCTGATCGAGTGGGGCGCGTGGGCGGACGCCGACACGGCGGCACGCGTGCTGCGACTGATGTCGGATCTGCTGATCGATTTCTACGTGGTCCGCCCCGCGGACCCGCGCGACGAAGACTTCCATCACGCCGTGACCGAGTACCTCCGCGACTGGCGCGCGACGACGCCCGAGCGGCGCGGATTCACGATCATCGGGTCGGACATCACGCCCCGCACGCATCTGCTCAGCGCACAGCTCGCGCGAAGCGGTCTGGCGGTGACGCGGCTGGATCCGACCTCGCCGCCCGCAGTGGAGCTGCTCGGGCGCGCCGGCTGGTCGTACCGCGGAGCACCGGTCGTCCAGACCGCGGACGGGAGCCTGCTGGACGACCCCGATGACCGCGCGATCGCGCACGCGACCGGCCTGTCCACAGGGCTTCCCGGATCGCCCGTGGATGTGGCGATCGTGGGAGCAGGGCCGAGCGGGCTCGCTGCGGCCGTCTACGCCGCCTCGGAAGGACTGTCGGCCCTCGTCATCGAACGCGGCTCGGTGGGCGGCCAGGCCGGATCGAGTTCGCTCATCCGAAATTACCTCGGCTTCCCGCGTGGCGTTGCCGGCGCGGAACTAGCGCGCCGGGCCTATCAGCAGGCGTGGGCGTTCGGGGCTCGGTTCGCGCACGCGCGGGAGGCGACCGGTCTGGCGCGTGCCGACGAGGATGCTGCCTTCACGCTCACCGTGGGGCCCGGTGACGAGCATGTGGTCGCCGGCAGCGTCGTGCTCGCGACCGGCATCGCGTACCGCCGGCTGTCAGTGCCCGCCCTGCGGCCCTTCGTGGGGACGTCGGTGTTCTACGGGGCGTCCTCCGTCGAGGCCCGGGCGCAGCGCGGCCGCGCGGTCGTCGTCGTGGGCGGCGGCAACTCCGCAGGGCAGGCGGCGCTGCACCTCGCTCGCTACGCGGCATCCGTAGCCCTTCTCGTCCGGGGCCCGTCTCTGGCCGCGAGCATGTCGAGCTACCTCATCGCTCAGCTCGATGCCCTCGGCGTGGAGATCGTGCGCGACTCGCGCGTGGTGGGGGCGCAACCGGATGACGAGGGGCGCCTGGCCGCCATCGAGGTCGAGCACGTCACGGATGCAGTCCGCGAGCTGCGCCCCTGTCACGCGCTGTTCGTCACGATCGGCGCGCGCCCGCATACCGAGTGGCTGCCCGACAGTGTCCTGCGCGACCGGTGGGGGTATCTCGTGACCGGATCCTCCGCTCCCGACGAAGACCTCCCCGACCCCTGGCGCGGCGGAGAGCCGCCCGGGTCGCTCGAGACCTCCGTCCCCGGCTTGTTCGCGGTGGGTGACACCCGGCGCAGCTCCCTCAAACGCGTCGCATCCGCCGTGGGCGAGGGGTCGGTGGTGATCTCCGCCGTGCACGCGCACCTGGCCGCCCGCTGACCGGCTTCTCGCGCCTGACCCCAGGAACGACGAAGGGCGGATGCCGCAGCATCCGCCCTTCGTGTCGCTCAGGAACCGGCGACGATGTCCGGTGTCGCGGTGATCTCCCCGCCGCCGGTCACACCGACGGCGACCTTCTCGCCTCGGGGACCGTTCTCGAAGACGAACTCGCCGTTCTCCGCGTCGACCTTCACGTGGTCGCCGGACTCGAGCTCACCGTGCAGGATCTTCTCGCTCAGACGATCCTCGACTTCGCGCTGCATGGCCCGACGCAGCGGGCGGGCGCCCAGAGCCGGGTCGAATCCGATCTCGATGAGCCGCTCCTTGGCCGCCTGCGACAGCTCGATCGTCATGTCGCGATCGAGCAGCCGGTCGGCGAGGCGCTTGGTGAACAGGTCGACGATCTGCACCAGCTCGGGCTTGGACAGCTGCGGGAAGACGATGATGTCGTCGAGACGGTTGAGGAACTCGGGCTTGAAGTGACGCTTCAGCTCCTCGTCGACCTTGCCCTTCATCCGGTCGTAGCTCGTCTGGCTGTTGCCCTCGACCTGGAACCCGACCGGACCACCGGCGATCGCCGACGAACCGAGGTTCGTCGTCATGATGATGACGGTGTTCTTGAAGTCGATCATGCGGCCCTGACCGTCGGTCAGACGACCCTCTTCGAGGATCTGCAGGAGCGAGTTGAAGATGTCGGGGTGGGCCTTCTCGATCTCGTCGAAGAGCACGACCGAGAACGGCTTGCGCCGCACCTTCTCGGTGAGCTGGCCACCCTCTTCGAAGCCGACGAACCCGGGAGGGGCACCGAACAGCCGCGAGACGGTGTGCTTCTCACCGAACTCCGACATGTCGAGGGAGATCAGCGCGCCCTCGTCGTCGAAGAGGAACTCGGCGAGCGCCTTGGCCAGCTCGGTCTTTCCGACACCCGTGGGGCCGGCGAAGATGAACGATCCGGACGGGCGCTTGGGGTCCTTCAGACCCGCACGCTGGCGGCGGATCGTCTTGGCCAGGGCCGAGATCGCCTCTTCCTGACCGATGACCCGCTGGTGCAGCGCCTTCTCCATGAAGACGAGCCGGCTGGACTCCTCCTCGGTGAGCTTGAACACCGGGATGCCGGTGGCCTGGGCGAGCACCTCGGCGATGAGACCTTCGTCAACGACCGCGTGGCTCGCGACGTCGCCGCTGCGCCACTGCTTCTCGAGACGAAGACGCTCGGCCAGGAGCGACTTCTCCTCGTCGCGCAGCGACGCGGCCTTCTCGAAGTCCTGCTCCTCGGAGGCGACTTCCTTCTGCTCGCGCACCTTGGCGATCTTCTCGTCGAATTCGCGCAGCTCGGGTGGGCTGGACAGGATCGACAGACGCAGGCGTGCGCCGGCCTCGTCGATCAGGTCGATGGCCTTGTCGGGCAGGAACCGGTCGCTGACGTAACGGTCGGCCAGGTTCGCCGCCGCCACGATCGCACCGTCGGTGATCTGCACCTTGTGGTGCGCCTCGTACCGGTCGCGCAGGCCCTTCAGGATGTTGATGGCGTGCGGCAGGCTGGGCTCTGCGACCTGGATCGGCTGGAAGCGGCGCTCCAGCGCAGCATCCTTCTCGAAGTGCTTGCGGTACTCGTCGAGCGTCGTGGCACCAATCGTCTGCAGCTCGCCGCGGGCGAGCAGCGGCTTCAGGATCGACGCGGCGTCGATGGCGCCCTCGGCGGCACCGGCACCCACGAGCGTGTGGATCTCGTCGATGAAGACGATGATGTCACCGCGCGTGCGGATCTCCTTCGTGACCTTCTTCAGGCGCTCTTCGAAGTCACCGCGGTAGCGGGATCCGGCGATGAGCGACCCGAGGTCGAGCGAGTAGACCTGCTTGTCCTTGAGCGTCTCGGGCACATCGCCCTTGACGATGGCCTGCGCGAGGCCCTCCACGACGGCGGTCTTGCCGACGCCGGGCTCGCCGATGAGGACGGGGTTGTTCTTCGAGCGGCGCGACAGGATCTGCATGACGCGCTCGATCTCCTTCTCGCGTCCGATCACCGGGTCGAGCTTGTTGTCGCGCGCGGCCTGCGTGAGGTTGCGCCCGAACTGGTCGAGCACCGCGGAGCCGCCCTGCGAGCTGGCGGAGGTCTGCTCGCCGGCGCCGGATGCGACGCCCGCGGGCTCCTTGCCCTGGTATCCGCTGAGCAGCTGGATGACCTGCTGGCGCACCTTGTTCAGGTCGGCGCCGAGCTTGACGAGCACCTGCGCGGCCACGCCCTCGCCCTCGCGGATGAGGCCGAGCAGGATGTGCTCGGTGCCGATGTAGTTGTGGCCCAGCTGCAGCGCTTCGCGCAGCGACAGCTCGAGCACCTTCTTGGCGCGCGGGGTGAAGGGGATGTGGCCGGTGGGCTGCTGCTGCCCCTGGCCGATGATGTCCTGCACCTGCTCACGCACGGCGTCGAGCGAGATGCCGAGGGACTCGAGGGCCTTGGCGGCCACGCCCTCGCCCTCGTGGATCAGCCCGAGCAGGATGTGCTCGGTGCCGATGTAGTTGTGGTTGAGCATCTTCGCCTCTTCTTGGGCGAGCACCACAACTCGACGGGCACGGTCGGTGAATCTTTCGAACATCCTCAAACCCTCCAGAATGGGTCGATAGGCACGCTTCCGCGCGCCGTATATCGAGACTAACCAGCGCTCGGATGCGGGACGGCCGTGTTCGCCGTCGGCATAGCGCGCGCCGGGACCGCCCCGAGGCATCCCTCGGATGCGACGGGAGGACGGGGGTTGACCGATGCGCACCACCCATGTAACGATTTTCGATAACAACGATTATCGTTAAGGACGGTTCGCATGACGACGCAGCCCACGACCGCTGCGGTGACCCGATCGCTCACCCGGGCGGTTCAGGTGCTCGCCGCCGCGCTCGCGCTCGGCACGGTGGCGCTCGGCGCCGTGCTCACCGCCGGCATCGCGTTCGGCGCACTGACGGCCTCCGTGCCGCTCGTTCCCGACGTCGGCAGCGCGCCCGACCTCGGCCAGGACGATGTGTACGCCTGGGTGTTCTTCGACAGCGTGCAGGTGACCCACCCCGACCCGCCCGGCCTTGCCCGCGCACTCAAGTGGGGCGGCTACGCCGCGATCGCCGTCGTGGTGCTGGCCGGATGCGTCGTCGCCTTCACCCTCGCCCGCCGCCTCGGCACCGGGCTGCCGTTCTCCCGCTTCGCCGCCGGCGCTCTGCTCGCCCTCGGCGTGCTCGCGATCGCTGCGGCGTTCCTCTCCCCCGCACTGCTGCTCGAATCCACCGCGGTGATGGTGGGCGACCTCGGACTGCGCACCGCGGATGCGGCAGGTCTCGTCGTGTACGAGGACACCGCCGGACCGGCCGCGCTGCTGCTGGACCGCTTCCCGTCCTCCGGCGTCGTGATCCGCCACGCCAACTGGGTGCTCGCCGGGGTCGGCGGCATCCTCGTCGTCATCTCGTTCGCGTTCCGGCGCGGAGCCGCCCTGCAAGCCGACACGGAAGGACTGGTGTGATGGACGCCATCGGCACGAATCTGGGGATGCTCGCCGTCGCCGTCGCCGAGATCGTCTGCGCCGCGGCCCTGGTGGCCTGGGCCCGCCGGCGTGACGCGGCGGCTGAGGGCGCCTCGCCATCAGCTCTCACTCGCGGAGAGCGCGTCGTCGTCGCCATCGTGGGAGGCGGCGCGCTCGTCGCGATCCCGCTCAGCGTGTACAGCCTCCTCGCCTCGGCGGTGTGGTTCGCCAGCGCGCCCGTGCTGCGCGTGGACGACCTGCCCCTAGGCGGCAGCACAGCGCCGGGCTTCCTCGAGTCCGCCACCGCCGTCCCGGCCGCGGGGTACGACACCGCATGGATCGAGGTCGCCGACCTCCCTGCCGGGCCGCGCTGGCTGCTGTGGGCGGAGGCCGCGCTTCCCATGGCGCTCGCGCTCGTCCTCGCCGTCGGGATCGCGTCGCTGGCCCTCGCGCTCCTGCGGGGGGCTCCCTTCGCCCGGACGCTGCCGGTGGCCCTCGGCGGCGCCGCGATCGTCGTCGTCGCGGCGGGTCTGGGCACGCAGGTCTTCGGCGCCATCGCGCGCGGTCAGATCATCTCCTCCCTCGGCCCACCCGAGCTGATCACCTCGCACGATGACGGCAGCGGGGTGGCGGAAGGTTTCATCTTCGCCCTATCGCTGGATCTCAGCCCCATCGGCTGGGGACTCGGGATCGCACTCCTGTCCGCCGTGTTCGCGATCGGCACACGTATGCAGCACGACACGAAGGGACTGGTGTGATGGAACAGACGACGAAGAAGGAACGCAACGACATCCTCGCCACGCTCGGGGCCAGCGGCGTCCTGGCGGTCATCGTGCTGTTCGCCGCGGTCATCCGCTGGATGGGGACGTTCACCCCCGCGGGCACGTCGGTGTCCGTGCCGTTCAACGGCGTCCCGGCGGAGTTGCCCCCCTCCGACGGTCTCCCGCCCACGGCCGTCGACGTCACGTGGGGCGATGTGTCCGCCGAGGGCGTCAACCTCCTCTCCGTGCTGTCGCTGGGGGTGTCGATTCTCGTGGGCGCGGCGGCCGCCCTGACGGTGATCGTCCTGTTCGCCGTCCTCGCGCTGCGGTTCCTGCGCGGCCGCTTCTTCGACGCGACGAACCCGCGCCTGCTCGACGCGGCGGGGTGGATCATGTTCGCCGGTGCCCTCGTGGTGTACTTCCTCGACACCCTCGGACGCAACGGTGTCCTCGCGGCCGCGGGCCTGGCCGACTTCGATCCGAACTCGTGGGCTCTGGCGTGGCCGTTCTTCGCCGTCTGGATCGCTGCCACGGTGCTCGGGCTGCTCTCGCTCGCGTTCCGCCGCGGCATCCGACTGCAGCAGGATTCGGAGGGGCTGGTGTGAGCCCCGCCGAGGACGACGGGCCCAGCGGGGTCCACTGCCGGCTGGACGAGCTGCTCGCCGAGCGCGGGATGACGCTGACCCGGCTGTCGGAGCTGGTCGGCGTCTCCATCGTGAACCTGTCGGTGCTCAAGAACGACCGTGCCCGCGCCATCCGCTATTCGACGCTGTCGGCGATCTGCCGGGCGCTGGACTGCGAGATCGGCGACCTGCTGGTGCTGGCGCGGGACTGACTCAGGGCGCCGCGAGGAAGTCGGCGCCGGCCTGCCGGAACGCCCGCGCGCCGGGCGCGTTGGTGTGGTGGCGGCCGGGGATCTCGAAGAACGTGCCGTTCGGGGTCAGCCCGGCCAGGTGCCGGGATTCTTCGATGATCGGATCGTCGCTGCCGGTGGCGAACAGCACCCGCTGGTGGGGCGGCGCGGCGGGATCCGGATCGCTGTCGCCGATGCGCATCCCCTCGGCCACCGCGATGAGCGCGCGCAGGTCGTTGCCGGCGACCCGCTCGGCCAGCCCCACATACCGTCGGGTGACCGGATCGGTGACCGGCTCGCCGGAATCGACGTACGCCCGCGCCTGCTCGACCTGGAGCCGCGCGAGCGGGCGGCCGTCGGGGATGCCGCCGAGCACCGCCCGCTCGACGTGCTCTGGCGCGTCGACGGCGAGCTGCCACCCCACGCGGCCGCCGAGGGAGTAGCCGAGGTAACGGACGCCGTCAAGGAGGTACGTGTCGAGCACCGTCGTGAGGTCGCTCACGAGCACCGGCATCGCATAGTCGGCGGCATCGTGCGGCTTGTCGCTCGCGCCGTGCCCGCGCTGGTCGACGGCCAGCACCCGGAGTCCGCGGCGCAGCAGCTCGCGCACCCACCCGGTGCTGACCCAGTTGTCGCGGGTGCTCGAGCCGAACCCGTGGACGCAGAACACCGCCGGCGCATCGGGGTCGCCCCACGAGTAGGTCACCAGCCGCGCGCCGTCGCCCACCATGACATAGCGCCGCGCGGGCATCTCGGTCAGGGCGGGGATGGCAGCATCCATGCCTCTCATCGTGGCGCATCCCGGCGACCGCCCGAGCCCACGTCCGCGCCACTTCCGTGCATCCGCGCCATCTCTTAACGGCGCGGATGCATCGAACAGGCGCGCACGTGGGATCGGGCGGTGAGGCGGGGTCAGGTGCGAGGTGACCCGCTCGGGTCAGGGCTGGCCGGCGATGGGGATGCGGATGCCGTCGTACGAGTCGCCCGAGAGCACTGCCTCGTAGGCGACACCGGCGGGCACATCAGGCACCTCGACGACGGTCACCCGCGCCGCCATGTCGGCCGTGCAGATCTGGTCGGGCGCCGGAGCGACGAACGCCACGGAGATCTCACCCGGCGCCGACACCGCTGCCGACTCCACCTGCGGCGGGCAGCTCGACGAACCCCACGTGAGCAGGGCGAAGGTGCCGGGGCCGGCCCATCCGGCGCTCGGCTGGCCGCCGTCCATCCCCGTGCCGGGGGTGAGACCGGGGGCGCCGGGAAGGTCGGTGCGGCCCACGTAGCCCGATCCGCGCACCTCGATCGTCAGATCCTCGGCCGGGTCGACACCCTCGGGAAGGGGCACGGCCAACCCGCGCAGCACGTAGTCGCGGGTGCACGCACCGTCGGGCTCCATGACCGAGACGCTCAGCACGCCGTCGTCGTAGGCGACCTCCTCGGCGAAGGGCTTGCAGGTCGAACTGCCCGCTACGAGCACCCCGACCATCGCGCCGCCGTCCAGCCACGCGGCCCCGACATCCACGGCGTCGCCGGTCTGCGTCGCCGGCGGAGCGGAGGATGCGCCGCCTTGGCCGGATGCGCATCCGGAGAGCACACCGACAGCCAGTGCGGCCGCGCCCCATGCGACGACGAGCGAGCGAATGCGACGGGACATTGAGACCTCCGGATGCTGCGGCGGCCACCCAGCGGAGGCCTGTGACCCATCCTTCCGAACCTGGCTGGACGAATCCGACGGATGAGGTAACGCCCCCATCACGATCCACGCGGGTCGCGACGACTGCAGGACCGGCTACTGGAGGGCGGAAGTGAGGCGCGCGAGGTTGTCGAGGAGGGTGGAGCGAAGCGGCTGGTTCAGCCACTCCTCGAGGGTCAGCTCCCGGCTGAGGCTGCGGTAGGTGTCTTCGACGGCATGCATCTCGCGCGCGAATTCCCCGCCCCGCACGAGCATCGAGATCTCCAGGTTCAGACCGAACGAGCGCATGTCCATGTTGCTGGACCCGATCACCGCCACCTCGTCGTCGATCGTGACGCTCTTGGAGTGGAGGATGTAGGGCTTGCGGTACATCCAGATCTTCACGCCGGCCCGCAGCAGCGACTCGTAGTAGCTGCGCTGCGCGTGATAGACCACCGCCTGGTCGCCCTCCTCGGAGACGAACAGCTCGACGCTCACCCCGCGCTGGCATGCCGTGGTGATGGCCAGGAGCAGCGCCTCTTCCGGCACGAAGTACGGGCTGACGATGCTGATCCGCTCGCGTGCCGCGTAGATGAGGGCCAGGAACAGCTTCAGGTTGTTCTGGAAATCGAATCCCGGCCCCGACGGGACGATCTGGCAGTCCAGGTCGCCCGCTCCCCCGGTCACGTCGAACAGGCCGATCTCGTCGGAGAGGATCTCGTCGCTCTCCCCGTACCAGTCGGACAGGAACACGGCGTTGATGCTCGCGACCACGGGACCCTCGACGCGGACCATGAGGTCGACCCAGTGCAGCCCCCGGCGGATGTTCTTGTGCAGGTTGTAGGTGGAGTCCGTGACGTTCTGCGATCCCATGTAGGCGACCCTGCCGTCCACGACCAGCAGCTTGCGGTGGTTGCGCAGGTCGGGGCGCTGCGTCCGGCCCCGCAGGGGCTGGACGGGCAGCAGCAGGTACCAGTGCGCCCCCATCGCCGTCAGCCGGCGCAGCGTGCGGCGGTAGTACGGCTTGCCGCGATTGGCCCAGTGATCCAGCAGCACCCTGACCACGACGCCGCGCGCGGTGGCCTCCTCCAGCGCACGGAAGAAGTTGTCGGTGGCGTCATCGGACTGGAGGATGTAGAACTCCACGTGCACGTAGCGCTCGGCCTGCCGGATGGCCTCGGCCATCTCGTCGAGGCTCTTCTGGTAGTCCGAGATGAGGGTCGCGCCGTTGTCACCGGCGAGCGGCATGGCCCCTAGGTTGCGGTTCAATGTCACCAGCGCACGGAACCACTCGGGGGCGTTCGGCCGCAGGGTCCCGAAATCGAGTGAGGCGCTGGTCTCGCGCAGGTAGTTGTTCAACGCCTCCTGCTTGCGCCGGAATTTGCGCGGGAGGCGCGGGTTTCCGATCAGCAGGAACAGCACCACCCCGATGTACGGGATGAAGTAGATGGCCAGCAGCCACGCCATCGCCGAGGTGGGCCGGCGGTTCCGCGGGACGATGATGATCGCCGCGACGCGGATCGTCACGTCGACGATGAGGGCGACGACCACCCACCATGTGGCGTCAAAGGTGACTTCGACCACTGCACCCCCCGCCGGTGAACCCTCTCAGCGTATCCAATGGCGCCGACAGGGCATCCGACGGATCAGCGGTCGGATGCCGCGGGCTGGGGCGGCAGTCCGCGCTTGGCGCGTTCCTCGGCCTCCACGCGCGCGTACGCCTTCCGCTCCGTGCGGTCCATGCGCAGGATGGAGCGGAGGATGAAGTAGAACACCGCCGACACCGCCACGGTCGGCAGAAGCGACCAGATCACAGCAGTCCAGTAGGGGTCCACCTCTCCAGGATACGCCGTGCCGGCGGGACGCTCTCCGCGCGTCGACCGGCGAGGGATGCGTGGCCCGCTCGCGCACCTCTCCTCCCCAGCCCCACCGGCGGAACCAGTCATCCACCGACGGGTCGGCACGTGCCCGCGGGAATGCCGCCGCCGACCAGGGTGATCGGCATGACGACCATCTTCCGCGCGGCCGGAGCCGCCGACTTCCTGGCCCTGGTCCCGCGCCTCCTGGGCTACCGGCCCACGCGCAGCCTCGTGCTCATCCCGTTCGACGGCAACCGCACCCTCGGCGGCCTTCGTCTTGACCTTCCCGACACCCTCGACCGCGCCGAGCTCGACAGTCTGAGCTCGACCTACATCGGAATGGTGTGCAAGGTCAGTCATGCGGATGCGGTGGCCGCCGTCGTGTACACCGATGACGCCTTCGCGGCGGTGGAGGGTCGGCCGCAGGAGGCCCTGGCGCGCGCTCTGATCGCGCAGTCCGATGTGTGCGGCCTGCGGGTGAGCGAGGCACTGTGCGTCGCGGCGGACGGATGGGGGTCATATCTCGACCCCGGATGCCCCGCCGCGGGGCACCCGCTGTCGGACATCCCGTACGACCATGAAGCGTTCGCCGACGAGCCGCTGCCGACCGAGGATCAGGCCTCCGGGGCCGACCTCCCCAGGATCGACCTGGCGGAGAAGGAGCGTCTGGGACGCGCTCTGATCGAGATCGACCGCGCGCTGAGCGCGCTCTTCGGCGACGTGCCGCAGTCCTCGAGCCCTCCCCTCGGGCCGGACGCCCTGTCGACGGTGGGCCGGATGGACGACGTGCCGCTGCTGCTGGAGGAGGCGATCGAGTACGCTCCCGCGGAGCTGGACCCCTACGAAGCCGCTGCCGTGGTGTGGTGCCTGACGCGTCCCGGCCTGCGCGACGTCGCGCTCGTCCAGTGGGCGCGCGACCTCGCGGCCGGGGACGAGGCGTTCGCCGCGCAGATGCGTTACGCCGAGGGCGGTGGGTATCCCGAGCACCTCGCCGCGCCGATCTGGGGCGAGGGACCCTCACCCGACCCCGACCGGCTGCAGGCCGCGCTCGCCCTGACCCGCCACTTGGCCGCGGCGGCTCCCCGCGCCACCCGGCCGGGAATCCTCGCCGCGGCGGCGTGGCTCGCGTGGGCGCTGGGACGCTCGACGCATGCCGGCCGCTACGCCGAGATGGCGCGCGAGATCGAACCGGATCACGGCATGGCCGGGATCGTGCTGGCCTTCGCCGCCAGCGGTCATCTGCCCGAGTGGGTGTACCGGCGGTCGGTGCCGTCCGACCCGGTGACCCGCCTCATCGACTCGCGCGGGGTCGAGTCGTGAGCATGGTCACTTCACTTCACGAGGGGGAACAGGATGGTCTCGCGGATGCCGAGCCCGGTGATCGCCATCAGCAGGCGGTCGATGCCCATCCCCATGCCACCGGTGGGAGGCATGCCGTGCTCGAGGGCACGCAGGAACTCCTCGTCGATGCGCATCGCCTCATCGTCGCCACCGGCGGCCAGCAGCGCCTGCTCGACGAAGCGCTCACGCTGGATGACCGGATCGACGAGTTCGGAATACCCCGTGGCCAGCTCGAACCCGCGCACGTACAGGTCCCACTTCTCCACGACACCGGGGATCGACCGGTGCTCGCGCACGAGCGGGCTCGTGTCGACGGGGAAGTCCATCACGAACGTCGGGCGGGTCAGCCCGGTCTTGACGAAGTGCTCCCACAGCTCCTCGACCCACTTGCCGTGGGTGGGATGCGGCGGCGCGTCCACGCCCGCCTTCTCGGCGAGCGCGCGCAGCTCCTCGATCGAGGTCTCGGGCGTGATCTCCTGGCCCGCGGCCTCCGACAGCGACCCGTACATCGAGAGGCGGTCCCACTCGCCGCCGAGGTCGTAGTCGGTGCCGTCGGCCCACGTGACGGTGGTCGACCCGGTCACGGCCACGGCGGCGTTCTGCACGAGCGCCTGCGTCAGGTCGGCGATGCCGGAGTAGTCGGTGTACGCCTGGTAGGCCTCGAGCATCGCGAACTCGGGGCTGTGCGTGGAGTCGGCGCCCTCGTTGCGGAAGTTGCGGTTGATCTCGAAGACGCGGTCGATGCCGCCGACCACGGCGCGCTTGAGGAAGAGCTCGGGCGCGATCCGCAGGAACAGGTCGGCGTCGAAGGCGTTGGCGTGCGTGACGAACGGCCGTGCGCTCGCGCCGCCGTGCTGCACCTGCAGCATGGGGGTCTCCACCTCGAGGAAGCCGCGCTCGGCGAAGGTCGCCCGCAGGCTCGCGTTGACCTTCGCGCGCGCGACGACGGTCTCGCGGGCGCGGTCGCGCACGATCAGGTCGAGGTACCGGCTGCGCACGCGGCTCTCTTCGCTGAGCTCGGTGTACATGTTGGGCAGCGGCAGGACGGCCTTGGCGGCGATCTGCCACTCGCGCACCATGATCGACAGCTCGCCGCGGCGGCTGGAGATCACCTCGCCCGAGACGAACACGTGGTCGCCGAGGTCGACGAGGTCCTTCCAGCGCTGGAGCGATTCCTCCCCGACGACGGCGAGAGACACCATCGCCTGGATGCGACTGCCGTCACCGGACTGCAGCGAGGCGAAGCACAGCTTCCCGGTGTTGCGGCTGAAGACCACACGGCCGGCGACGCCGACGGTGACGCCGGTCTCCTCGCCTGCCTCCAGCTCGCCGAAGCGGGCACGGACCTCGGGGATGGTGTCGGTCACCGGTACGACGACGGGATACGGGCCGCCGGCAGCATCCGCGCGCTCGGCCAGCAGACGCTCGCGCTTGGCCAGACGCACCGCCTTCTGCTCGAAGGCGTCGTTCAGTTCGGCGCGTTCGGCGTCGTCGTCGGACGATGCGGCGGGTGCGGATACGGGCGCGTCGGTCATCGCTGGGGGCTCCTCGGGATTCGCTCCCAGTCTACGTGCGCCGCCTCACCGGCCCCCTCGACGGTCGTGGGCCGCTCCGGGCTCAGTGCACGTAGATGTCGGTGTTGTCGACGAATCGGTGGCCGCCCACGGTCGCGGCGATGAGCATGTGCGCACGCCCGGCGTGCCCTTCGTCCACGGGGAGGAAGGTGGCGGGGTCCACGACGCTGAGGTAGTCCAGGCGGATGCGCGCCTCCCCCATGAGGGTGGACTGGGCGGCGGCGATGCACGCGTCCACGCCCCGGTCGGCGGTGGATGCCGCGGCCTCCAGTGCTGCGGGCAACCGGGCGGCCGCCCGGCGGTCGTCGTCGTCGAGGAGCGCCACGCGGCTGGAGAGCGGCAGGCCGTCGTCCGAGCGGACCGTGGGCACGGTCGCGACGTCGATGCCGAAGGCGAGGTCGCCGATCATGCGGCGCACCAGGAAGACCCGCTGCAGGTCCCGCTCGCCGTAGACCGCGAGGTCGGGGCGCACGAGGTGGAACAGCAGCGCCTCGACGGTGAGGAGGCCGTCGAAGTAGTACGGACGCGAACGCCCTTCGTAGCGCAGGCCCAGGTCACCGGCGCTGATGCGCGTCGTGGCGAAGCCGGCGGGCAGCAGTTCGGATGCGGCGGGCGCGAACACCACGTCGACGCCGAGGGAGTCCAGCAGTGCCCGATCCACCGACGGCGTGGTGGGGTAGGCCGCGGCGTCGTCGGTCGTGCGGAAGCGCAGCGGATTGACGAACGTGGAGACCACGACGATGTCGGCGCGTTCACGGGCGAGGCGCACGAGGTCGACGTGGCCCTCATGGAGCGCGCCGAGGGTGGAGACGAGGGCGACGGTCGGCGCGAGCCGGTCCGTGGGGGCTGCGGCGCTGGCCTGGGCCAGTCGGGTGCGCAGCTCCGGGACGGTGCTGATCATCCGTCGAGCGTAGCCTCGGGCGGGAGGGTGTCCGTACCGGACGGCGCCCCCTCGGCCAGCGCCTGGTCCACCGTCGAGCGCACGAGCGCGGAGAGGTATCCGCCGGGATTGTCGATGCCGACGCCGGCCAGGAGGCCGGACGCTTGGCGCACGACCGACCGGGAGAACTCCGTCGCCGTGGCGATTGCCTCCGCGTACGCGGGTCGGTCGGCTTCGGCGATCACGACGGGCTCGCAGCCCAGTTCGACGGCGAGCGCCTGCGCGATGGGCAGGACCGGACCGGGGGCGGTCACGGCCGCGTAGCTCTCGCTGAGCTGGCGCAGATCGATGGATGTGCCGGTGAAGGAGATCGCCGGGTGGATCGCGAGCGGAATCGCTCCCGACCGCAGCGCCGGAGCGAGCACGTCGACGCCGTAACCGGGGTCCACGTGCAGGACGAGCTGGCCGATCTGCCACGCCCCGATGTCGGCGAGTCCCGCGACCAGCCCCGGCAGCTGATCGTGCGGCACGGCCAGGACCACCAGCTCGGCGCGCCGGACCACCTCGTCGGCGTCGAGGACGGGCACTCCCGGCAGCACTGCGTCAGCGCGGTCGGGATCCGACCCTGCGGTGATGCCCACCACGGCATGTCCGGCATTGCGCAGCGCCGCCCCGATCACCGGGCCCACCCGGCCGGCGCCCAGCACCCCGACGCCGAGCCGGCCGTCACGCGTCCCGCTCACCGCGCCCACCGGTGGCTGCGGTCGTCCGCCGAGGCGGCGACGATGCCGTGGGCCGCGTCTTCGAACGCACGCAAGGCGTCATCGCGATCGACCACCCCGACCGTCGTCGTGACGGTGCCGCTGACCACGTTGGCGGTGAGGTTCGCCACTCGCAGCGCGCGATCGATCGGGCCCTGGCTGATGCGGATGCTCTGCATCCGGGCCAGCGGGAAGACCCCGAGCGCGCGCCAGATGAACCCACGACGCAGGAACAGCGCATCCGGGGTGAGGAAGAAGCCGTTGCGACGCCACGACAGCGGACGGAACACACGCGCCCGACGGGGCGTGGTGGCGTACGGGTCCCCTGGCGCGGGGCCGAGGATGCCCTGTTCGAACACGAGCGCCAGCTGGTCTTCAGGGAGCGCCGGCAGCAGGAGGCGGACGACCTTCTCGACGTCGGCGCGCGTTCCCACCGGCAGCACGCTCGTGAGCTGGTCGGTTCCGGCGTCGGTCATCGCCCGCCCCGAGATGCGGTTCACGGCGATCGACCACCATCCGAAGGGGCGCCACATCAGCGACTGCCGCACCTCCACCGCATGCACCCGGCCCGGCGGCAGGATCTCGCTCACGGTTGTGAACAGCCCGAAGGTGATGCGCACACCACCGGAGGTGGGGGCGATCGAATAGCGCAGCGAGCGCACGAAGGAGCGCACCCAGTACGCACCGAACCCCAGGAGCGCCGGCACGAAGGCGAACAGGACCCAGGGCTCGCCGATCACGGCACCGACGATCACGACGGCGAGGAAGGCCAGCAGTCCGAGCGTCGACGTGCTGAGCACCCGGGATGCAGCGAGCCGGCCGGCGGGGATGTGGACGACGGATTCGACCTCGGCCGCCTCGATGTCTTCGCCCTCGATGATGCCGGTGATCCCGGCGCTGACGAGGTTGGCCGCCTGGTGCACACGTGATCCCGCGTCCACCGCGTCGCCGGTGACGGCGGCTTCGCTCAGCTGGCGCCCCGAGGCCAGGCGCAGGATGTCGGCCCGGATCGTCTCGGAGTTGGAGGTGGAGAGGTACTCGAGCTTGACGTTGGAATCCAGGCCCGCCCCGATGACTTCGAGCTTGGCCATCCCGAACAGCCGGGCCACGAGCGGACGCGTGAGGTTCACGCCCTGGACCCGGTCCAGCGGCGCGCGGCGGTGCGTCCGGAAGAACACGCCCGTGCGCACCTCGACGTCGTCGCCGGTGATGCGGAAGGTGTGGAACCGCCACGACACCCAGAAGATGACGGTCAGCACCACGAGGCCGCCCAGGACCACGAGTCCGGCGATGAGCACCAGATTGTTGGAGAGCACGTAGTCGACCGGGTCGCCGGGCACCTCGCCCTCTTCGGAGAACTCGGGGATGAACAGCGCCACGAGACGCTCGCGGAGATTCGCCACGATGATGCCGATGACGACGAGGAGGGACAGCCCCCCGCGCAGCAGCGGCGTGAGCGGGTGCATGCGGTGCCACTCGCCGTCGCTCAGGGGCGAGCGCACCTCCCGGGCGGGAGGAGCAGGTGCGGTCGGATCGCTCACAGGCCGGTCCGGCGGGTCTCGGCGACGTCCACGAGCGTGTCGCGCAGCCTCTCCGCCGCGTCCTGGGTCAGGCCGGGGATCGTGACGGCGGTGGTGGCAGCAGCGGTCACGAGCTTCAGCTGGGCGATCCCGAAACCGCGGTCGAGGGGGCCGTGCGTGATGTCGATCAGCTGCATCCGTCCGTAGGGGACGGCGACCATCCGCTGCCAGAGGATGCCGCGGCGGAAGACCAGGTCGTCCTGGCGCAGCTGGTAGCCGTACGAGCGCGCCTGACGCGGCGTGATCGCCAGCGCCCACAGCAGGATGACACCGACCACGCCGGCGGGCGCCCACACCCACGTCTGCTGCAGCCACAGCTGCATCACCAGTGCGACCGCCAGCACCACGACCAGCATGGTGGCGGTAGAGATCATCTGGACCCACACGTACGCCCGGGCCAGCTGGTGCCACTGGCCGTCTCCGAGTGGAAGCCGGCCTGCGCCGCGCGGCTCCCGGATGGCGTCGAACGTCGCCCGGTCGAGCACGTCGTCGCCGCGGTGGTCAGCGGTCGGAGGCATCGACTCCGGAGGGGTTCCCGGGTTGATCGTCATCGTCGTCCTTCCGGATCGTGCACAGCTGTTCCGCGACGAGTCCTGCGGCGATCAGGAGCCCGCCGCAGACCGCCGTCGCTATGACCGTGCCCATCGAGCCTAGCGACGGGACGACGGGCCGCGTGAGCAGGAAGGCGAGGAGTCCGACCCCCAGGCCACCCAGGGCCGCGCCCACGATGCTGGAGGCCTTGGCGAGCATCGCGATGCGCAGCGACCGGAACGGATCGATGGCCGCTGCCGTGCGTCCGCGGCTGGCACGGTAGACCGGGATGGCCAGGACGACGACGATGGCCCCGAGGAGCAGCAGGAGGATGGGCAGGCTCACCGCCGGGGTGAAGGTCGGGCGCCCGGCGGCGCTGAAGGCCATGTCGATGAGGAAGCCCGCACCCGCTCCCAGCACTGCCGCGAGTGTGAGGGAGCCGGCGCCGGTGCGCTTCACGATCGGTCCTGCAGGCGCTCGCGCGCGTCACGCACCGCTCCCACGCCGGGCAGCTGCGCGTCGGGGTCGACGTCGAGCCACGGCGTCAGGACGAATTCGCGCTCGGCGGCGCGCGGATGCGGCAGGGTCAGGGCGGGATCGGTCGAGGTGAGCTGCCCGTAGGAGATGAGATCCAGATCCAGCGTCCGGTCGCCCCACCGTTCGCGACGTACGCGGCCGTGCGCCGACTCGACGCCGTGCAGCGCCTGCAGCAGCAGCGAGGGAGCCAGGCGCGTGCGGATGAGCGCGACCGCGTTGAGGTACCGCGGGGCGTCCTCGTTCTCACCGGCCACGGTGACGGCGACGGTCTCGAACGCGCGCGATGCGCGCAGGTCGGTGGTCAGGGGCAGCTCGCCGATGGCGGTGAGGGCGGCGGTGAGCGTCTCGGCGCGGTCGCCGAGGTTCGCGCCCAGCGCGATGACGGCCTCGGTGCCCAGCGGCGCCGCGCGGCGCACACCTGCGTCGCCGGGATCCGCCGCGGTCACCGGGGCTCCGAGGCGAAGCCGGCCGGCCGCGAGATCGGGCGCGATCGGCGCACCGTCACCGCGACGTCGCCGAAGGGCACGGGGATGGGCGCGGAGGGCTTGTGGACGGTGACTTCCACCAGCTGCACGCGATCGTCGGCGAGGACGACGTCGGCGATGCGCTGGGCGAGGCGCTCGAGCAGGTTGACCGGCTCGCCCGTCACGACGGCGGCGACCTTCTCGGCCAGCTCGCCGTAATGCACGGTGTCGGCGACATCGTCCGAAGCGGCCGCGGGTCCGGTCGGCACGTGGAGCGTCAGGTCGACGACGAACTCCTGGCCGTCGCGACGTTCGTCGGGGTAGACCCCGTGGTATCCGAAGGCCCGCACCCCGGTGAGGGTGATCTCATCCACGACGTCGTCTCTGCTCATGCCCCGATCCCATCCCACCGCTCCACGACCTGCAGAGCATCGCACGTGGCCGCCACATCGTGCACGCGCACCCCCCACGCTCCCGCACGGGAGGCGAGGACGCTCGTCACGGCGGTCGCCAGATCCTTGCGCTCGGTCGACGCGTCGTCGCCGAGCGCGTCGGCGAGGAATCGCTTGCGGCTGGTGCCCACGAGCACGCGCGGCCCGAGCGCCGTCAGCTGTGGCAGGGCCCGCAGCACGTCCCAGTTCTGGGCACCCCGCTTGCCGAAGCCGATCCCGGGATCCAGGATGACGCGGGATGGCGCGATCCCCGCCGCGGCGGCGGCTTCGACCCGGGCGAGCAGTTCCGTGGTGACCTCCCGCACGACATCGCGGTACGACGCGGCGGCGTACATGTCCTCCGACGGCCCGCGCCAGTGGCCCAGCACGACGTCGGCGTCGGTGGCGGCGACGGCGGCCAGCATCTCGGGGTCGGACAGTCCCCCCGACACGTCGTTGACGATCCGTGCGCCCGCGGCCACCGCGGCCACCGCCGTCGCGGCGTTCATCGTGTCGATGCTCACCGCGATGCCGGCCGAAGCCAGGGCCGAGACCACCGGCAGCACCCGCTCCTGCTCCACGCCCTCCGCCACCCGGGTGGCCCCGGGCCGGGTCGATTCTCCGCCCACGTCGATCATCGCGGCGCCGAGGTCGCGGAGCCGCACACCGTGGGCGATCGCGGCGCCCGGGTCGACGTAGCGGCCGCCGTCGCTGAAGGAGTCGGGCGTGACGTTGACGATGCCCATCACGACGGTCATGCGCGCGCGACGCCGATCAGGGCGATGAGCTCGGCGCGCGCGACAGGGTCGAGCAGCTCTCCGCGAGCAGCGACCGTGACGGTGGATGCGTCGGGCTGGCGGGCGCCGCGCATCGTGACGCATTCGTGCACGGCGTCCAGCACCACGAGCACGCCGCGGGCATCCAGCGACGCCGCGATCGTGTCGGCGATCTGCTCGCCCAGCCGCTCCTGCACCTGCGGACGGGAGGCGAGGATGTCGACGACCTTGGGCAATGCGCTCAGGCCCACGACCTGCTCGCCCGGCAGATAGGCGAGGTGCGCCCGTCCACGGAAGGGCAGCAGGTGGTGCTCGCACATCGAACGGAAGGCCACGTCCCGCAGCAGCACTGCGCCGGAGGGAAGGGTCTCGGGCGCCGGCCCCTGGGCGACCGAGATGGTGTGCGCGAGCGGGGCCGCGGCATCCTCGCCGATGCCGGAGAAGAACTCCCCGTACGCCTCGGCGACGCGCTGCGGCGTCTGACGCAGCCCGGGGCGATCGGGGTCCTCCCCGATCGCGGCGAGCAGGTCGCGCACGAGCGCGGCGACGCGTGCGCGGTCGACGGCCACGAGCGGCCTACGCGGTGGCCGGCCGGGTCTGCCCGCTCGCGCGGCGGCGCGGCGCCTTCTCGGTCTCCGCCTCCACCTCCACGCTCGCGGCGACACCGGCGGGCTCTCGGCGGTGCGGAACGTCGACCGGCGGGAGGACCGACACGGGACGCTCGCTGCTGGAGAGCCACTGCGGACGCGGGGGCAGGCGCTTGATGTCCTTGAAGATCTCGGCGAGCTCGATGTGATCGAGCGTCTCCTTCTCCAGCAGCTCGAGCGCGAGCCGGTCGAGGATCTCGCGGTTGTCGTTGATCACCTGGTAGGCCTCGTTGTGGGCCTGCTCGATCAGCCCCCGGACCTGCTCGTCGACCCGCTCGGCGATGCGCTCGCTGAACTCCCGCCCGTGGCCCATGTCACGGCCCATGAACACCTCGCCCGAGGACGAGCCGAGCTTGACCGGGCCGACGTCGGTGGTCATGCCGTACTCGGTGACCATCTTGCGGGCAATGCCGGTGGCCTTCTCGATGTCGTTGGAGGCGCCGGTGGTGGGGTCGTGGAACACGATCTCCTCGGCCACACGTCCGCCCATCGCATAGGTGAGCTGATCCTGCAGCTCGTTGCGCGTGACGGAGTACTTGTCATCCAGCGGCAGCACCATCGTGTAGCCGAGCGCCTTGCCGCGAGGCAGGATCGTGACCTTCGTGACCGGATCGGTGTGGTTCATCGCCGCCGCGGCGAGGGCGTGACCGCCCTCGTGGTACGCGGTGATGAGCTTCTCCTTGTCGCGCATGACGCGCGTGCGGCGCTGGGGCCCGGCGATGACACGGTCGATGGCCTCATCCAGGGCGCGGTTGTCGATGAGCTGCGCGTTGGAGCGCGCGGTCAGCAGCGCCGCCTCGTTGAGGACGTTGGCCAGGTCGGCGCCGGTGAATCCGGGCGTCTTGCGGGCGACGACCTCGAGGTCGACGCTGTCGGCCAGCGGCTTTCCGCGACCGTGCACCTCGAGGATCTTCTGGCGGCCCTTGAGGTCGGGGGCGTCGACGCCGATCTGCCGGTCGAAGCGGCCGGGGCGCAGCAGGGCCGGGTCGAGGATGTCGGGACGGTTCGTCGCGGCGATGACGATGACGTTCACCTTCGGGTCGAAGCCGTCCATCTCCACGAGCATCTGGTTCAGCGTCTGCTCGCGCTCGTCGTGCCCGCCGCCCATGCCGGCGCCGCGGTGGCGGCCGACGGCGTCGATCTCGTCGATGAAGATGATCGCGGGGGCGTTCTCCTTGGCCTGGTTGAACAGGTCGCGCACGCGGCTGGCGCCCACACCGACGAACATCTCGACGAAGTCCGAACCGGAGATGGAGTAGAACGGCACGCCGGCCTCGCCGGCCACGGCGCGCGCGAGGAGGGTCTTACCCGTTCCGGGAGGGCCGTACAGGAGCACGCCCTTGGGGATGCGGGCCCCGACGGCCTGGAAGCGGGCGGGGTCCTTCAGGAAGTCCTTGATCTCGTGCAGCTCTTCGATGGCCTCATCCGCACCGGCGACGTCCTGGAACGTCACGGTCGGGCTCTCCTTCGTCACGAGCTTCGCGCGCGACTTGCCGAACTGCATGACGCGGCCACCGCCGCCCTGGGCACTGGAGAGGAGGAACCAGAACAGCAGGCCCAGCAGCACCAGCGGCAGAAGAAGGGAGATGAAGCCGTCGAACCACGTGGCCCGCGGAACGAGGTCGTTGAAGCCGTCGGACGGGTTCGCCGCGTCGATCGCGCGCACGACCTCCTCGCCGCGGGCGGTGACGTAGTAGAACTGCACGTCGGTCGCGCCTTCGAACGGCTCGGAGAGAACCATGTCGACGCGCTGGTCGCCGTCGGTGTTCGTCACCTCGGTGACCGTGCCGCCGTCGAGCAGCTCGAGGCCCTGCTGCGTGGAGATCTGCTTCGCACCGTTGAGGCTGGTGATGAGCGAGAACCCGACGATCAGCAGGATCCCGATCAGCAGCACGTACAGGATCGGGTTGCGCGTCAGCTTCTTGAAGTCCATGGTTGGGCGGGGCCCATGACCCTTCCATCTGGGGATCCGCCGATGCGGCGGTGCACTCAGGGTATCGCGGGCCGACTATGCCCGGCCTGTGCATTCGCCCACGGCGTACGCCGCGAGCGGCGGGCGGGTGCTACGAATACACGTGCGGGGCGAGGACGGCGACGTCGCGCAGGTTGCGGTAGCGCTCGGCGTAGTCCAGGCCGTACCCGATGACGAACTCGTTCGGGATGTCGAACCCGACGTACCGGCAGTCCACGTGCACCTTCATCGCCTCGGGCTTGCGCAGAAGCGCCAGCACCTCGATCGACTCCGCACCGCGGGAGGCGAAGTTCTCCAGCAGCCAGCTGAGGGTCAGGCCCGAGTCGATGATGTCCTCGACGATGAGCACGTGCCGGCCGTGCAGATCGGTGTCGAGGTCTTTGCGGATCTGGACGACGCCGCTGGAGCGCGTTCCCGCGCCGTAGGAGGACACGGCCATCCAGTCCATCGCGATGTGACCGGGCAGCAGGCGCGCGAAGTCGGCCATCACCATGACCGCGCCCTTCAGCACGCCGACCAGGAGGAGGTTCTTGCCCTCGTAGTCGATCGCCACCTGCGCGGCGATCTCGGCCAGCTTCTCGTGGATCTGCTCCTCGGTGAGCAGGATCTCGGTGATGTCCTCGGGGATGTCGGCCGCGCGCATGTTCCGATCCTAAGCGTCGGCGCCGGCAGTGCCTGCGGCGGTGAACTCGATGCGGCCGCCGTTGCGGCGGGCGGAGCATCCGGGCAGGTGGATCGGCCCCTGCCCGGTCCACCCGGTCGCGAGGCGGGCGACCGCCAGGGTCTGCGTGCGGGTGAGGCTCTGCCCGAATTCACTCATGACCACGTGACGGATGATGCGGTGCCGCAGCGCCGCGGGGTTGGCGGCGAGCGCGGCCGCGGAGACGGAGATGCCGGCTTCGGCGTGCTCGACGATGTCTTCGATCACCTCGTCGATCATGTCGGCGAAGGCGGCGGCATCCTCCCGCAGCTGCTCCGCGGTGCGGGCGAGCGCCTCGGCCACGCCGGGGCCCAGCTCGGCCTCCATGGTCGGCAGCACCCGTTCGCGCACGCGCACCCGCGCGAAGCGGGGGTCGGAATTGTGCGGGTCTTCCCACGGCTCGATCCCCGCGGCCGCGCACGCTGCGCGCGTGGTCTCGCGTCGCACGCCGAGGAGCGGGCGCAGCAGCGTGACGCCGTCCAGCTCGGAGGACGCGGCCATCCCCTGGAGGCTGGCGGCCCCCGATCCTCGGGCCAGACCCAGCAGCACCGTCTCGGCCTGATCGTCGAGGGTGTGCCCGATCAGCACGGCGGCGGCCCGTCGTGCGCGCGCGGTCTCGGTGAGGGCGCGGTATCGCGCACTGCGCGCTGCGGCTTCGGGTCCGTCGGCGCCGTCGACGGTCACGCCCACCACGTGCGCGTCCATCCCCAGCAGCCGTGCGGCGTCGGCGGCGCACGCGGAGACCTCGGCCGACCCGGGCTGCAGCCGGTGGTCGACGACGATCGCCAGGGGCCGGAAGCCGAGCTTGGGCGCTTCGAACGCCGTCGCGGCGGCGAGGGCGAGCGAGTCCGCTCCGCCCGAGAGCGCGACGATCACGGACGGGCTGCCGTCCGCGTCGAGCGGTTCCAGCGCCTCGCGCACGGCACGGCGCACCTCCGCGACGGCGGGGGCGAGAGCGGGTCGGCGGTCCACGTTCCCACGCTACCCGGGCCGTGCATGACGTTCCGGATCGCCCGGGGCCCCGGGCGGGCTCGAGCCGCTCCGGGAGGCCGGGTGGGCCCATCCACCGGGAATGCCGCCCGGGCACCGGCAGTAGGCTGGTGCGCGGTATTCCCAGACCGAAGGAGCACACGCATGGGCGCGTACGACGCCGTCATCGAGATCCCGCGCAACAGCAAGATCAAGTACGAGGTCGACCATGGCACCGGACGAGTGTTCCTCGACCGCATCCTCTACACGCCGATGGGTTACCCCACGAATTACGGCTTCTTCGAGAACACCCTGGGCGAAGACGGCGACCCGCTCGACGTGCTCGTGCTCCTGGACCACGACCTCGCCCCCGGCATCCTCGCGAAGGTGCGTCCGGTCGGTGTGCTGAAGATGAGCGACGAGGCCGGCGGCGACGACAAGGTCGTCGCAGTGCTCGCCAAAGACCCGCGCTGGGCGCACATCCAGGACGTCGGCGACATCCCGGAGTACACCCAGAAGGAGATCGCGCACTTCTTCGAGCACTACAAAGACCTCGAGCCCGGCAAATGGGTCAAGGTCGACGACTGGGCGGATGCCGCGGAGGCCGAGCGTCTGGTCACCGAGGCGTTCGAGCGCTTCGAGCACCACGAGGGCGAGACCCGCACGCAGGGTTCCGGCGAGGCGCCCAACTCGCTCTGACCCGCACGGATATGCAGGAAGCCCGGCCGATCGGCCGGGCTTCTTCGTTTCGTGGGGGTGTCAGACCCAGACGCCGCGGTCACGCAGGAACGGCGCGGGGTTCACCGTGCCGGAGCCGGTGTACACCTCGAAGTGCAGGTGGCAGCCGAAGGAGTTGCCGGTCGCACCGGTTCCGGCGATCTGCTGGCCGGCGTTGACCCACTGCCCGCGCGAGACGTAGATACCGCCGTTGGAGATGTGCCCGTACCCGGTCGCGACGCCGTTGCCGTGGTCGATGCGGACGTAGTTGCCGTAACCGCCGTTGTACCCGGCGTAGGTGACGGTGCCGCTGGATGCGGCGAAGATCGGTGCCCAGCATCCGGCCCCGAAGTCCAGGCCGAGGTGCCACGTGGTCGAGCAGTAACTGGGCGTACATTGGCCCGACCGGGGGCCGTAGCCGGAACTCACGCCGGCCGAGGAGGGCCGCGCCCACCCGGATCCGCCGACGGAACCTCCGTTGCCGCCGCCGCCACCGCCGCCGCCACCCCCGCCGCCGCCGCCACCGTTGTTGGCCTGCTCGCGTTCCAGGCGCTCGCGCTCTTCGCGAGCCCGGCGCTCGGCCTCTTCCCTGGCCTTCCGCTCGCGCTCCTCGCGGGCCTTGCGTTCGGCCTCGACACCGGCCTGGTAGTCGGCGACGGTCTTGGCCGTCGTGTCCTTGAGTGCGGCGAGCTGCGCCTCGAGCGTCACCTGGTTCGCCTGCTGCTCGGCAAGCGCCGCCTGTGCCGCGTCGGCTGCCTGCTGGGCGGCGAGCATCTTCTCTTCGGCGACCTTCTGCAGGCGGTCCCGCTCCGCGCGCATGACCTCGGCCTGGTCGCTCAGGCTCTGCGCGCTGTCGCGCGCGGTGACCGCCTGCGCATACACCGACTGGTTGCGCTCGATGAGCTTGTCCATCGTCCCGAGGCGCGAGAGCAGGTCCTCGGCCGAGGTCGCAGATCCGGCGAAGAACAGGTCGAGGGACGTATCGTCGCCGCCGCTGCGGTACAGCTGGGCAGCGACGCGGCCGGCCTTGTTGGCGGCTTCGGTCGCCTCTGCCCCCTTCGCGTCGGCCTGGGCCTGGAGCTGGTCGGCCTCGTACGCCGCCTGCAGGTAGGCCTGCTGCGCCTCGTAGTACTCGTTGGAGCGCGCGACGACCTCGGCCTGGGTGCGCTGCACCTCTGCGGCGAGGCTCTGGATCATTCCTTGGATGCGGGTGATCTCGGCGGCTTTGGATGCCTCGTTGGCTTTGGCGCGCTCCACGTCGGCCCATGAGGGGTATCCGGCGGCGAAGGCGGGGGCCAGGAGCGGCCCGCCGGTCGCGCCCAGCACGCCGAGCGACACCGCACCGAGGGCGCCGAGAGTGAGGGCGCCCCGCCGATCGAGCGAAGGCCACAGCATCCGGCGTTCACGAGGGCTAGGGGCGCAGTTGCACTCCTCGTCGTCCAGGCGGTCGAGCGTCACGACAGCACCTTTCCCCTCCGCGGCCACAACTTGCACCACAGTAGCAACAGGAGTAACAGGCGCAACAGGTGTCGGCCGCCGCCTCCGCGACCTCCATGGTGCGCCCGAAAACCGCGCAGAACGGGACGACGCGCCCTCGATTGGCGGATCGGTGGGGGATTGCGTATGCTTGAGCGTCGGCAAGTGAGCGCTGAGTCCGCGTGGCGAAGGGGTTCATTTCGGCCCCATCGTTTAGCGGCCTAGGACGCCGCCCTTTCACGGCGGTAGCACGGGTTCGAATCCCGTTGGGGTCACGTTCCACCCACAATTTAATAAGCATGGCCCTGTAGCGCAGTTGGTTAGCGTGCCGCCCTGTCACGGCGGAGGTCGCGGGTTCAAGTCCCGTCAGGGTCGCTCCGAGCGACGGGCCTTCTTTCGAGGAGGCCCTTCGTCTAGGACGTGGCATCGCGTCGTTCGCGATACGGATGCCACGCGGCTCTGTAGCTCAGTTGGTAGAGCGCACGACTGAAAATCGTGAGGTCACGGGATCGACGCCCGTCGGAGCCACTGAAACCCTCGTGAGGCTTCTACTCACGGGGGTTTCTTCTTGCCCTGTCCTCGACATCCCCACGGACATCCGAAGTGGTCCGAAAGCGGGGTTCAGGGGAGCCGAATCTCCCTCAGCTGGCGCCGAGACGTGATGCCGAGCTTGCGGAAGATGTTGCGCAGGTGAGCCTCGATCGTCCGAGGACTCAGGAAGAGCTGCACACCGACCTCACGCGATGTCGCGCCCGTCGCGACCAGTCGAGCGATCTGCAACTCGTGTTCAGTGAGCGCGGTTGCCGGCGAGGTGGCGCGCTTTCGCGGATGCTCGCCTGTCGCGCGCAACTCCCGCGCGGCGCGTTCGGCGAACGCCTCTGCGCCCATAGTCGACAGCAGCTCGTGCGCGACACGCAGCTGTTCCCGGGCATCCTGGCGCCGCCCTTCCCGGCGCAGCCACTCCCCGTACACAAGGTGCGTGCGGGCGAGATAGCCCGTCATCCGGGACGCCCGGATTCGCGCGATCGCTTCGAGGTACTCGTCTTCGACAGCGGCTCCTGAGTTCGCCAGCGCGCGGGAGCGCGCAGCAACCCCGAGTGCGAACGGGGCGCCGCTGGCCTCGGCGCGGGCGCAAAGCTCGGTCAGCGCGGTGGCCGCGAGTCCGGGCTGACCGGCGCGAGTGGCGGCCTCGACCAGCTCGAGCATAGCGAGACCGGTGTTGGAGAGCTCGTTCGTCTCACACCCCTCTGCCGCCGACGTCGCCGCGGACTCATAATCGCCCGTGCCGTTGCGCAACACAGCCAACGAGTAGTTGGCGGTGGCCACCTCCGCGCCGCCCCGTTGCCCCGCTGCCTTCTCTACGTTCGCCGCGTAGAGCTGAGTGGTTTCGCTCTCGTGACCGCGCCACGCCGCCAGGATGATGTCGGCGTACGGCAGCGGCACAGCGCCGGTTGCACGCGTGATCGCGGACGCTTCTGCACACAGCTCCGCCGCCAGGGACAGCTCGCCGGCGAGCACCAGTATCCCGGCGTGACCGACGAGCGCCCCCGGCAGCGTGGCCAGCGCACCAGAGTCGCGGGCCAGCCGGACGTTCCGTGCTGCCAGCACACGTACCCGCTCCTCGTCGAACAGGGCGGCCGCGCTCCGGGTCGCGAGCCACAGCCAGCGGCGGCTGCCCATCTCGCCCAGCGCCTCCCCGTCGAACCCGCGATCGTGGAACGCCCTCAGCGCATCCTTCACCGCGGGCGCGCCCGCCACGTACCCCCGCGTGAAGGTCACGATGAGGCCGTCGAGCAGCAGATCCGACGGCGTCGGCGGCCCCGGGGGCGGCGGCGCTCCGAGAGCCGCCGCGGCCACTTCGCGCGCGCCGCGAACACCTCCAGTCCCGCCGGTGATCATCGCCGCGTCGATCGCGTGGAGGTACGTCTCGCGAGCCAAGGCGGGATCGAGCGGAGCGAGAGTCTCGGCGGCGTCGAGCAGCATACCCGGCACCTCTGCGCCCTGGGTCAGCTGGAAGGCGATCCGGGCTCGGAGCAGCTCGAGTCGGGCGCGCTGCAGCTCGTTCAGCGGCCCCACCGCCGCGACGTCCAAGAGTTCCGCCGCCGCGATCGACGCTCCGGAGTCGTGCTTTGCGTGCGCCGCTGCCAGCGCTCGCCGGGCGCGGGCGGCTGGTTCGGGTGTGAGGTCCACAGCCTGCTGCAGGAACGCGGCGGCGGCCGCCACTCCGCCGCGTTCGCGTGTCCGTTCGGCCGAGCGCTCCAGCTCGGCCGCGACCTCCTCGTCCTGCCCCCACACCGCTTGCGCTCGATGCCAGGCACGACGGTCCGGGTGGACCTGCGGGTCGATGGCGGTGGCGAGCGCCGCATGCACGCGTCGGCGATCGGTCGGCGAGGCCGCGCGGTAGACGGCTGAGCGCACGAGCGGGTGACGGAATCGCACACGGGTATCGATCTCCAGCAGCCCGGAGTCTTCCGCAGGCCCCGCAGCCTCGAGGGGCACCCCGAGGTGCTCGGCCGCTCGCCAGAGCAGAGCCCCATCGCCGGTCGGTTCGGCGGCGGCGAGCAACAGCAGCAATTGCGCCTGCGCGGACAGCTCAGCCGACCGGCGATGGAAGACCTCCTCGATGCGGCGCGGGATGGTGAGCGAGTCCGGAAGCTCGAACCCGCCCGCGAGCCGGCTGGGCGACGCGCTCCGTGGCAGCTCCAGGATTGCGAGGGGGTTGCCACGCGACTCCGCGAGGATCCGGTCACGCACCTCGTCATCGAGAGGGGCGCGGAGTCCTCCCGCCAGCAGCATCCGGGCGTCGTTCTCGCCGAGACCATTCACGCGCAGCTCGGGCGACAGGCCGGCCACGGGATCGACGTCGCCGATGCCCACGTCGCGCGCGGCGAACAACAGCACGACTCCCTCGGCGGCGACGCGTCGGGCGACGAAGGTCAAGACCTGCGCCGAGGCCTGATCGATCCATTGCGCGTCGTCGATGAGGCACAGCAGTGGGCCCTGCTCGGCGACGTCGGCCAGGAGGCTCAGCGTCGCGAGCCCGACGAGGAAAGGATCGGGCACCGCACCGCTGCGCAGCCCGAGGGCCACACCGAGAGCAGCCAGCTGCGGCCCCGGCAGCGCATCGACACGGTCGAGCAACGGCGCACACAACTGGTGGAGGGCTGCGAAAGCGAACTGCATCTCGGACTCGGCCCCGCAGCATCCTGCGACTCGGACCCCGAGGGATGTCGCGGTCTCGCGGGCATGCTCGAGTAACGCGGTCTTGCCGATGCCGGCCTCGCCGCGCACCACCAACGTCCCGCTACGACCGGCCTGCGCCTCGGCGAGCAAGTGGTCGATGGCATCGCGCTCTATGAGACGACCCAAGAGAGTTGCCAAAGTGGTCCCCGTCCCGGCCCCATGAGTCCCGCTCGAACCCGGTAACCGTGTGCTAACCACACAGTATTGCGCAGGCGCCGCGACGGACCCGACGGCGCCCAAGGCGTGATGACCGGTTCCAGCCCGGAAGATGAGGCTGAGGACGCGCAGGCGTCCTGTCGGAGACTGTCGGCGTTCTTCCGCAATGATGGGCAGACCCACGCCCTGCGACCACCGATGGAACGGATGACGATGATGCGACGGATCGGCTCGCGTCGCTCCTTGCCGGCGATCGCGCTGGCGGGCGCGCTGCTCGCCTCCGGGATGATCGGATGCAGCGCGCTGACACCGACGCCGCAGCCCTCACCGCCGCAGAGCACTGAGCAGGCTCTGGCGGAGTACGGGGATCTGTCCGAGGCCGTGACCACCGCCGCGCCCCGCGTGGTCGCCGTCACCGATCCCGGCCGCTCGCGCAACGGCCTCGGCGAGCGCCTCGAGCTCACCGTGCTGACCGATGTCGCTGAACCCTTCAGCGCGGAGGAACTGGATGCTGTCGCCGAGGCGATCTGGCAGGCCCTCCCATGGGAGCCGAACGCGATCGACCTCGTCGCCGGGGTGGAGTCGGCAGGCGGTGCCGAACCCGTCGATCTGCGTACCGCGGCAGGGCAGCTCAGCCCGATGGGGTTCACCGAGTCCGGGCAGGGCGGGGTGAGCCTGTTCGACATGGCCGCCCGCTACGGCGCATGGACCGCGCCGGAATGACCGGCCGCGAGCTGCGCCTCCCGGGGAGCTGGTGCTCGGTCCACCTCCCGAGCTCGACGGCCACCGACGCCTCGATCCGCCCCTGGGACACCGCTGCCGCTGACCCAGCTCCCTGATCTGCGGAGGAGTCGCGTCATCGGGACGGCACCCGACCGTGTGCTCGGCGTCATGACCGAGGCGCTGGCCCGGCTCGACCCGGAGGCGCACACGTCGCTGGTGGAGGTGCGCGGGCCCGCTGTCCCCGCCCTCCGCACGCACCGTGTGGGCCTGCTCGATGGCGACGGGACCTGCTGATCACCGGAATCCGTCGATGCGCCCGAGAGCGCGGGTCATTCTCGACGCCCGCCGGAGACCGGCCCTTCTTAGGCCTCTACTGAGGAGGGTGTTTTTTCGCCTCCGATTCGGCGTGGCAGGGGGAAGGCTCCCTCGAGCATCGCGATGGGGAACGCGTCGCGAGGGAGCCCCCAATCACTCGACCGCTGGGGACGATCGAGCACCCCCACCCAACCGCCAACGGCCTTCGCGGCGCGATCTCTTGACATTGCGACGATGTCGCGGGAAGAGTCCGAGGCCTCACTCCAGGACCGCATCAAGATTCCCGCGAGGATGCCTGAGCAAACGGTCAAGAACGATGACCCGCGGATAACGTTTCTGTGTGTGGTCGTGCCGTTGGGGCGGCGCGGGCACATCAAGCGGCCTGCCGGCTGCACGTGATGGTTCCACCGCCTGGGGTTGTGGGGATCCGAGCGCGCAACCGGCAGGCCGCAGACCCACCGTGCAGCCGCGCACCTGGTGATCGGGTCGGTTCGCCGACTTCTGCGGCGCAAGGTCCGCGACGACGTCACTATGGATGAATGGGCAGTTGGGAGGCGGGTCAGGACGGCGTGGTCACGCTGCCCGACGGCCGCCTGATCCGGGGCCGCGCCCTCCGAGCCGGCGCGCTCACCCCCGACCTGGAACCCGACTTCGGGCTCTACCTCACGTCACGACCGCACGCCGAACGGGGGGAATCACGGTGGATTCGGTGGCCGGACTTCCGTCTCCCCCGGGAGCAGTCGGAGGCGATCACGGCGCTTCGCGACGCCTACGAGCGCTCACTTCGCATGAGAGTCGAGATCGGATGCGACGGCGGTAAGGGGCGAACGGGAACGGCCATCGCCATCCTCGCTCGGTATGCGGGCGTGCCGGCCGAGGACGCCGTCACCTGGGTGAGAGTGAATTACCGGGCCGGCGCCATCGAAACCCCCTGGCAGCGGCGGTTCGCGCACCGGGCGCGGCTCTGGATCTGAACGGCCATCCCGCATCGCCGCCGCAACGCGGGCGGGCGTTCAGGCGCGCAGCGCGCGCGACGCGTGTTCCAGGGCCTCGGTGACGACGCGATAGTACGCCCAGCGTCCGCGCTGTTCTCGTGTCGCGAGCCCCGCGTCGACGAGCATCTTCATGTGGTGCGAGACGGTCGGCTGCGACAGTCCCACCGGGGCGGTCAGGTCGCAGATGCACGCTTCCCCGCCATCGGATGCGGCGATCAGCGAGAGCAGGCGCACCCGTGTCGGGTCACCCAGTGCCTTGAAGGTGTGCGCGATCCGCTCGGCTTCGTCAGTCGTGAGGACGCCGCCGGTCACCGGGGAGCAGCAGACTGCGGCGTCGCCGGGCAGGAGGGGAAGCGTCGTGGACATGGAATGAGTCTGCCACGTCGTATTGACATCTGTCGATACATCGATCAATCTCGATGGATCGGGTGAATGTCGAGGAGACGTCGTGGAGAAGAATGCGTTGCCGGTCGTTGTCATCGGGGCGGGCCCGCAGGGGCTCGCCGCCGCCGCGCACCTGGCCGAGCGAAACGTGCCGACCGTGGTGCTGGAGGCAGGCGACGGCCCGGCGGCGGCCGTAGCCGAGTGGGGTCACGTGCGCCTGTTCTCCGGATGGCCTGAGCTGATCGACGCGGCCGGCGCACGTGTCCTCGCCGGCACCGGCTGGACGGCACCGGCCACGGGCTACCCCACCGGCGCGCAGTGGATCTCGGGGTATCTCGCCCCTCTCGCCGCCACGCTCGGCGACCGCATCCGCTACGGCGCTCGGGTGGTCGGGGTGTCGCGCCTCGGCCGCGACCGTCTCGTCGACGCCGGACGCGGCGAACAGCCCTTCACCGTCCACGTGCGACCGGCCGAGGGCGAGGAGTATCGACTCCAGGCGCGCGCCGTCATCGACGCCTCCGGCACGTGGTCCACTCCGAATCCGGCCGGCGCCGACGGCCTGCCGGCGCTCGGAGAGACAGCGACCGCCGACCTGCTGTCGTACCGCATCCCCGACTTCCGCGACCGCGCGGGCTTCGAGGGCAAGCACACGGTCGTCATCGGCTCCGGACATTCGGCCATCACCGCGGTGCTCGCGCTCGCCCGGATGGCGCGGCGCGACCCGCACACGACAGTGACCTGGGCGCTGCGCCGCGCGACCGCAGGCAACGCCTTCGGCGGCGGGGATGCGGACGAGCTGCCCGCGCGCGGCGCCCTGGGCGCCACGGCCAAAGAGTACGTCGACGCCGGGCTGGTCTCGCTCGTCACGGGTTTCCGCGTGGAGCGCGTCACCCGCGAGGGCGAGCGGCCGGTGCTCATCGCCGAGGACGGCCGCACCCTCACGGCAGATCGTGTCGTCGTGCTCACGGGTTTCCGGCCCGACCTGTCGTTCCTGTCGGAACTGCGGCTGGAGCTGGACCCGACCCTGCAGGCCCCCGTTCGGATCGCCGCAGAGGTCGACCCGAACGTGCATTCGTGCGGCTCCGTCGCGGCGACAGGCGCCGCAGACCTGGCCCAGCCGGAACCCGACTTCTACCTCGTCGGGGCCAAGTCGTACGGGCGCGCACCGACCTTCCTCGCGCTCACCGGTTACGAGCAGGTGCGCAGCGTGGTCGCGGAACTCGCCGGCGATCACGAGGCCGCGCGGCGCGTGGAACTGGCGCTGCCCGACACCGGGGTGTGCGGCGGCGCCGGACTGTTCGACGCCTCCGGAGCGTCGCTCGGCGGGTCGTGCTGCGCCGTACCCAGCCAGGTTCTCCAGATCGGGCGCGCACCCGCCTCCGTGTGAGGAGGCTCAGGCGGACCGGACGCGACGCCCGGTTCCCGTGCCCGCGTCAGACCGCCCGCACGACCGCGAGACGTGCGCGCGGGTTCACGAGCAGGGCGACGTTGTCGGTGATCTGCTCTATGCCGCCCCGGCCACGGGGAAGGACGCGAACGGCCGGATCGGTGATCGATTCCCGCAGGGCCGACGCGATCTCCGGGTTCGGGTAGAGGAACGGGCGATCCCAGAACGGCAGCGTGGCCGGCCCGGGTGCAGGAAGGCCGGCGCGACCCTGCAGGTCGAGCAGCGCGTCGATGGCGCAAGCGATGTGCTTCTGCCGGCTTTGCCACGTGCCCGCTCCCAGGGCCGCATCCACGTGCACTCCGATCGGGGCGGAATCAGGGAGGCGGGCGAAAAGACTGCCGAACCACTTCGAGTAGGGCGCCCACGCGCGATGAAGAAGGAACGTCAGCTGCATCACGGTCCGGATGAGTGAAGCGGCGATGACCCGTGCGCCCCGTTCGTCGCCGACCTGACCCGCCCGCCCCATGAGCGGCATCTCCTCCTCCAGCTGAGTCCAGCAGCTCGCCACGACGTAGGCCCAGACGTCGCGCGGGTACCACTCGAGCGCGCGCCGGACGGCGCGCAAGACATCCCCGTCATCATGGAAGACCGGGCCGGCAGTCACTTCGAGCACCGACTGACCGGTGAACGACAGCCACGCACCGGCGTCCAGCTGGTCGACGTCGTCCAGACCGAGCCTCCCCCGCACGAACGCCTCGACGGTCTGCGTCTCCACATGGTGCCGCGGCGTCGCAGCACCCGTGAACGCGAAGCGAGTCGGAAGCCCGGCGAACTCCGCCGGCATTTCCGCAGCGAGGTACGCGTCGACCGGGCGCACGAGATCCTCGGCGACGAAGAGGCTCAATCGGAGCCCCCAGTCGTGGTCGCGCGAGATGTCGTCATCGAGCCCGAGCACGTCGGAGCCCGCGCCGAGCCGAGCGGCGGCATGCGGCAGACCCGGCCAGCGCGCGTACAGCAGCGGTTGGACGACCTGCAGGTAGAACGCGCGAGAGATCTCGGCGCCTGGCCCGCTGTCGAGCGAATTCATCGAGTGGCCTCCGAATCACGTCCCCACGCTCGGCGCGCGAAGCGCTGCACCGTCTGCGTCCAAGCCCGCCGCGTCTTCACAGGGCGGGGGAGACATTCTGCCACCGGCATCATCCACGCCCGCTACGCCCCAGCATCGGAGTAATGCGTGGCCACACGAGCAGCACGCTCGCGCAGGGCCGCCCGCAGCGCCGGAGGGCTGAGAGCCTCGGCCGCCGTCCCGAGTTGCCAGAACGTCCACTCCGCGTGCCGGCCGTCCTGAAACGACACCTCCATGTGATGCCACCCATCGGGGTCGCGCACTTCGGTGCGGATCTCGAGCACGGTCGCCGCGAGGTCGTCCCGACGCGACGGCTCGATCCGGGCGACCACGGCAAGCTGCTCGCCGCCGGACCGGAAGCGGATGCTGCGCTGCCGCCACAGCTCAGCGAGGTGGACGGTGGCCGGTCGCGCTGCGGGCTCGGCGAGCTCCTCGGCGGCGAGGATGCGTGAGAGGCGGTAGGTCCGGTCACTGCCATCGACCGTGGCGAGCAGATACCCCACACCCCGCGCGGTGACCAGACCGATCGGGTCGACCTCGCGCCAGGAGGCGGTGCCGCGTTCCGAGGCGTAGTGCAGGCGGAGCCGGCGACCCTCGAGCACCGCGCGGCGCACCGCGGCCATGATCGCAGCGGGAATGCTCTCCCCGACGTTGGGGCGCGACAGGAGATCGGCATCGGGGTCGACGAGGATTCGCTGCGCAGCATCCGTCGCGGTGGGCTGGTGGGGCGCCGGGATGGCGTCGACCACCTTTCGCATCGCGGATGTCAGCGCCGAACCGAGTCCGAAAACCCGCGATCCGCCCGCACCGGCGGCGGTGAGGAGCGCGAGCGCCTCGTCGTGGGTGAGGCCCGTCAGCTCGGCGCGGAACCCGGGCAGCAGGGAGAACCCGCCATGCCGCCCCCGATCGACGTAGACGGGCACGCCGGCTGCCGACAGGGCATCGATATCGCGAAGGACGGTGCGCGTGGAGACTTCGAGCTCTCTGGCCAGCTGCGGGGCGGAGAGACGACCGCGCTGGCGCAGCAGCAGAACGAGTGAGACCAGCCGATCCGCACGCATAAGGAACTGTCTCAGAAATACCCGACACAAGGTGTCGTGATTCGTTGCGAGGCTCGGATCGGCGCTGTGCGAACGGCCCTCAGCGCGACCGATCGGCGGTCGCGATCCAGACGAACGGAGCAGACGATGACACTCGAACGAACCGCGGTGAACCCGGTGACGTGGTCGGTGGAGCTGGGATTCAACCAGGGCGAACTCGTGTCGGGGCAGACCCGCATGCTGTACGTCTCCGGGCAGACCGCCATGGGTGCGGATGGGCGCCCGCAGCATGACGGCGACATCGCGGCGCAACTCGCGCTGAGCGTGGAAAACCTCGAAGCGGTGCTGACCGCGGCCGGGATGTCGCTGGCCGACCTGGTGCGGCTGAACGTCTACACGACCGACGTCGACGCGCTGTTCGCCCACTACGGCGTGCTGGCCGGGCGCCTGGGAGCCGCCGGCGTGGCTCCGACCACGACGATGCTGGGAGTGTCGCGCCTGGCGATCCCCGGACAGATGGTCGAGCTGGAGGGCACCGCCGTCGCCTGAGCGGACGGACGGGCGGGGCCGGAAGGCGCCTCCCCGTGGCGGCATCCCTGCTTGCGCGTGGCACCGCGAGCCCGGCAAGGTGAACGGATGACGGGGATGGCCGGCGGCCCGGCGGCACGCGACGCCCCACCCGGAGCGCGTGATCTGCCGGCACACCGCTGGCTGTCGGCCGGAGGCGCATCACTCACCGCGGTCGCCCTCCTCCTGCTGTCGCTCCTTCCCGAGGCTCCGGCCGACGCGGTCGCCGTGGCGGCGTGGGTCGAACAGGGGCGCTCGCTCCTGACATGGAGCGACGAGCTGCTCTTCTTCGCCGTCCTCTGCTGGGGAGCCGGCGCCCGCGGGCTCCTCGGCGCACGCACGGCGGCACCGTCGCCACGGATCGACGTGGGGGCCACCGCGCTCGCGGCCGCATTCGTCGCCCTCCTCGTCGTGCTGCTCGCGGTGGGGCGCCTGGTCTACCCCGTGTTCGCAATCGACCTGGCCCCGGAGGCGGTGGCCCTCCTCGTCAGCACGACGTTCGGCGCTGTTCATCTGGCCTTCCTCGGCTTCGCCGTGGCTGCCGCCACCCTCACCTGGTCGACGCGTGCCAGGCTCCTCGGGCGAGGTGTCGGCATCGTCGCCTCCGCCGCGTTCCTCGCCGGCTCCTTCCCCTGGATGATGCCGGCGTGGGCGAATTCACTGGCCGCCATCGCGGTCGCCGGATGGGGCGTGTTCCTCGCGTTCACGAGCGTGACCTCCCCCGTGGATGCGGCGGCACACCCCCGCCGAAGAGAGGCGAGAACATGACGTCGATGCGGCCGGGCAGCATGGCGCAGTGGCTGCGGGCCCAAGCCTCACTCGTGGGAACGGCGCCCCCATTCGACCTGGCATCCTTGCCCGACGATCCGGTCGAGCTGTTCGTGGCGTGGATCCGCCACGCGGCGGACGCGGGAGTCGCCGAACCGCGTGCCGCCACGCTGGCCACGGTGGATGCCGACGGCAGGCCCGATGCCCGCACGCTCATCCTCAAAGACGTCGGCCCGCGGGGATGGGGCGTCGCCGGTCGACGCTCCTCGGCCAAAGGCGCCCAGCTCGCTGCCCACCCGGCGGCGGCGCTGGACTTCTGGTGGCAGCCGGTGGTGCGCGCAGTGCGCCTGCGCGGGCCGGTGCGTGAGGCGACGAGACAGGAGAGCGCCGCCGACCTGGCCGCACGGTCGGCGTCGGCGAGAGCAGGCATTCCGCCCGAGGACTGGGTGCTGTGGTGGGTCGAGCCGGCACACGTGGAGTTCTGGCAGGGCGCACCCGATCGGCATCACACCCGCGTCCTCTACGAGCGCCGCGATGAGTCATGGCACCGATCGCACAGGATCACCTGAACGTCACCATTGCGCGGGGCGGCTCGCCATGCTGTGGTGGTGCGATGACGGGCGACTCGACACTGCACGACCGGATGGACCGGCTGGTCGGCACCTGGCGGACCGAGGGGATCATCGTCGACGGCGGCGAACACGACGGCCACCGGTGGACCGGGTGGGATGTCTACGAATGGTTCCCCGGAGCCCGGCAGATGGTGCACCGCGTCGACGTGGAGATCTTCGGCGCGCGGAAAGAGGCGATGGAGTTCTTCACCCCTCGCGAAGGATCGGCGGACGCCTTCGATCAGACGTCGTTCGACGCCGACGGAACCGTCGAGCATGCGGTCGGGAGCTTCGACGCGCACGGCCGCTACCTCAACGACGCCGGCGACGCCCGCGCGATCCTCACCTTCGACGCCCCGGATGCCATGCGCGCGGTGTGGGAGACCCGGCAGCCCGATGACGGCTGGGCGGAGTGGATGCACGTGACATTCACCCGGATAGCCGGCCCTCACATCGAGGTGCGTTCCAAGGACTCCCACACGACCTGACTCGTGCGAGGCGGAAGCCGCGCCACCGGCGTCAGGCCTTCGACACCTCGACCGCGATCGGGGTGGGGTTGGCGAAGAGGTCGAGCACGGGGCAGTGCTCGTCCACCGCGGCCTTGAGTTCGGCGTAGCGCTGTTCGGTCTCGGGCCCGTCGATCGTCACGTGCAGCCGCACGCCGGTGAACCCGGGGCGCACCGACTCGTCGATGCCGAAGAGCTTCCGCGCGTCGAGGTCACCCTCCGCCTCGACCCGGATGTCGTCGACCTGGATGCCGAGAGCCTGCGCGTAGAGGCGGTACACGACGACCTGGCAGGAGATCAGCGCGCCCAGCGCGTACTCGACGGGGCTCGCGCCGACGTCGTCACCGGCCAGGGCGGCCGGCTCGTCGACGATGAACCGGTGCTTGCCGGCGCGGACGACGGTCGCGACGGATCCGGAGCCCTCCCCGCTGACGCGGTAGGTCAGCTGAGCGCTGCGGGGATCGGCGGCGATCCGTTCGCCCCACGCCGCGCCGGCTTCGGCGAGCCGGATGGCGCGGTCGGCGGCGGTGGACTCGGGAACAACGGTGGTGTCGGCAAGTGTCATGGCCGCGAGCGTAGGTCGCCCGCTGCACCCGGCGCGCGCCGCCGGTAACGCGGCGTCACGATGCGGGGTCACACAACGTCACGATGCGGTGATCCGACCGCGCGCCCGGTGTCGCCGGACGGCGGAGCGATTGGCGCAGCGCACCGAGCAGTAGCGCTGCCTGCCGTTGCGGGTCACATCCACGACGACGTTGCGGCATCCGTCGCCAGCGTCATCGCCCGCGCCGCAGCGCCCGAGTCGGTGCATTCCCCGCGTGGTCAGGTGCAGGGCGGTGCCGACGCTGATGACGGCGGCCAGCACGTGCGGCAGGGTCTGATCGGTGTCCCGGTAGTGCAGGTGCCACCCCTCGCCGTCGTGGTCGGTCAGTCGGGGGTAGGCGGATGCTGCGGCGAGGGCCGCGTTCAGAAGCGACGCGCGCGTCTGCGGGTCGCGCTCGTCGACGACGCGCAGCCATTCGTCCAGCACGGCCCGCGACGCGGCCCGGTCGTCGGCGCCGGCGCGGAACTCCATCGTCATGCCGAAGTCGCGCGTGCGGGCGACGATGCCCTCGCGAGTCTCCGGCCAGTCGTTCGCCAGGGAGGCGGCCATCAGCACGGCATACTCGCCGTAAGGGTTGAGATGCATAAGGGCATTACAGCACGCTGGCGGGATGACCGACCAGACCCCATCCGCACTTCCCGTGCGCCGCCCATGACCGTCTTCGGAACCGGAGTCTCGCTCGCCGCGGCGGGCGGCATGGCCCTGGCCGCCCTGCTGATGGTCCTCACTCCCGGCCCCAACATGGTCTACCTCGTCTCCCGGAGCATCAGCCAGGGGCGCGCTGCCGGCCTGGTGTCCCTCGCCGGCACCGGCACCGGCTTCCTCGTCTACATGACGATGGCAGGCGCCGGACTCGCCGTGGTGTTCGTCGCCGTGCCGTGGCTGTTCATCGGCCTGAAGGCGGCCGGGGTCGTGTACCTCGCCTACCTCGCATGGCAGGCGCTGAGGCCGAGCGGACGCGGGGTGTTCGAGGCGCGCGGGCTTCGCAGGGACTCGGCGGCGAAGCTGTTCCGCATGGGCCTGGTCACGAACCTGCTCAACCCCAAGGCCGCGGTGATGTACCTCGCGCTCATCCCCCAGTTCATCGACCCCGCCGCCGGCAGCCCCGCCCTGCAGGGCTTCACCCTCGGCGGCATCCAGATCGCCGTCAGCCTGACCGTCAACGCCGCGATCATCCTGGCGGCCGGATCGATCGCGGCCTTCCTGGCCGCGCGGCCGGTGTGGACGGAGTGGCAGCGACGCGTCACGGGCGGCCTTCTCGGCCTCGTCGCGGTCCTGCTCGCCCTCGAGGTGGCGGAGCCCGCTTCGCCGGCATAGTCGCAGGAGCGCCCTCCTCTGGACGATCGAACGCACCGCTTATGTTTGCTGGTGGCGTCATCACCCCGGGACGCCGAGAACGCGACAGGAGTCGATGCACACGTGAGTCATGAAGATGAGACGACCCGTCGCATTCAGCTGACGCTGCGCAAGCCATGGTTCGCCCTCTACGGGGGCGTCCGGCCGACACTCGTCATCGCCGGACGCGGACAGCCGGCGCAGTGGGGCGTGGGCACGTGGCAGGTTCCGGCCGACCGGCCGGTGACCGTCGGGGTGTACCTGTTCAACCGGGTGTGGCGGTTCGGCCAGGCGGAGTTCTCGCTGGATCCCGCGGATGCGCCGTCGCTCGTCTACCGTGCACCGGCGCTGCCGTTCCTGCGGGGGCGCATCCACGTGCCGGCGGACGCCCGCGCCTGACTCGTCGGGACTCTGTTGTAGACCCGCAGTGTTAAGTATTTCTACACATACGTGCGCGGGCGCGGTAGGGTGCAGGAGGGGCCAGCGGGAGAGCGAATGTCCACTGCAGAGAACATCGGCGAGCGCATCCGCCGCATCCGGCAAGCGCGCGGCGTGAGCCTGCGCAAGGTGGCGCAGCAGCTGGGGGTCTCCCCCAGCCTCATCTCCCAGGTCGAAACGGGCAAGAGCCGCCCGTCGGTGGCGACCCTGTACTCCCTCGCCGGCCTGCTGGAAGTCTCGGCCGACGAGCTGCTCGGGATCGATGGCGCTGCGGGTGCCCCGAGCTTCGCCGCCGCAGGTGCCCCGAGCTTCGCCGCCACACCTCCGCTCACCCCGGAAGTGCAGCGCGCGAGCGAGAATCCGATGATCGAGATGGAGGACGGCGTCCGCTGGGAGCGGCTCGCCCGCCGGCCGGATGGCCGCACCGACTCCCTCCTCGTCACCTACGAGGCGGGCGCTTCCAGTTCTCCCACCGGCAAGCTCACCCGGCACTCCGGATTCGAGCAGGCGTTCATTCTGGAGGGCGAGCTGATCCTGCGGCTCGAGTTCGACGAGTACACCCTCGGACCCGGTGACTCTCTTCAGTTCGAGTCCGCCCGGCCGCACCTGTACCTCAACCGCAGCTCCGCGCCGGCCCGCGGGGTCTGGTTCGTGATGGACCGCAACGGCGCCGGGCTGGAGGCGGAGCCGGGTGCCGACGGCGCGCGCTGGCGTCCGCATCCGCCGGCCAACCCGCTGAACGTGCTGCGCCGGTTCGACCATCTCGATTGACGGTCATTTTGCTGTTCACTGTGCATTGACATAGTGAATGCCCAGTGTCACGCTCTGTTTAACACTTAGGCGTCGACACTTGGAGTCACTCATGGCAGCCACGGCACTCCGTCCCGAGATCAGCACGATCGTCGACCGGATCGACGAACTGCGTCCCACCCTCACCGCGGGCGGGCGCGACGCAGACCGCGACCGCCGCATCCCGCAAGAGGCGTTCGACGCCGTGGCGGCGACGGGCGCGTTCAGCATCTCCGCTCCGACGAACGTGGGCGGACTCGGCGCGAACACGGCCGAGTGCCACGCGGTGGCCCGCGCCATCGGGCGCGGCGACGGCAGCATCGCGTGGGTGCACGGCATCCTCGACTCCGGCGCATGGGTGGTCTCGCTCATGGACGAGCAGGCACAGCAGGACGTGTGGGGAACGGACAAGGGCGCGGACTCGTTCATCTCCATCGTCCTGGCCACCACCTCCGACTCCGAGCGCGTCGACGGCGGATACCGCGTGACGGGCAAGTGGGGATACGGGACGGGGAGCCTGCACGCCGACTGGTCGCTGCTGGGGATCCCGCTGAAGAACGACGCCGGCGAGGTCGTGGACGCCGGGCTCGCGCTCATCCCCACCTCCGAGCTGTCGATGGAGGACAACTGGTTCGTCGCGGGCATGAAGTCCACCGCGAGCGTCATGCAGATCGCCGAGGACGTCTTCGTCCCCGCACATCGGGTCTTCCCGCTCACGGCAGCGGTCGAAGGCGGATATCTGGGCGGTAACGACGAGCAGACCTACCGCACCGTCTTCGTCCCGTCCCTGTTCATGAAGCTCATCGGTCCACACCTGGGGATGGGTCGCGCCGCGCTGGACTACGTCACCTCCAAGGCCGAGAGCAAGGCGATCGCCTACACCGGCTACGAGAAGCAGGCCGACTCGGCGGTGTTCCAGAGCGCCATCGCCAAGGCTGCCGTGCAACTCGACGCGGCCGAACTCGTCGCCCGCGAACTGGCCGACCGCATCTACGAGGGTGCGGGCAGCGACGCCTACGCGCCGTACGCCGAGCGGATCGAGATGCGTGCCAAGGCCGGGTGGGTGGTCGAGACCATCACCACGATGATCAACGACCTGATGACCGCGCACGGCTCGGCCGGCTTCGCCGAATCCGCCCCGCTCCAGCGCGTCTGGCGCGACCAGGCCACCGCCAGCCGCCACGGCCACACCCTCGCCGCCAGCGGATTCGAGGCATACGGCAAGGTGCTGTTCGGCCGCGAAGACGACGCCCGATTCGTCCTGCCGATCGTCTGAGCATGGGGCAACGCCTCCGAGAGGAGCTCACGATGAATTCCACCGTCTCCGAACCGCAGATCTCCGCGGGCGACTTCACGCACGCGTTCCGCCACCACCCCGCAGGCGTCGCCATCATCACCGCCGACGCCGGCGACGGCCCGGTGGCGATGACGGTGAGCTCGGTCGCATCCGTGGCGATCGATCCGCCGACTCTGGTGTTCTCCGCATCCGGCCGCTCCTCCAGCACACCCACGATCCGCCGGGCCGACACGGTCGTGGTGCACCTGCTGGCCTCGGATCAGGTCGAACTGGCCAAGCTCGGGGCCCGCAGCGGCGTCGAGCGCTTCGGCGACGACGTGGAGTGGGGCCGCCTGCCCACGGGCGAGCCGTACTACCCGCGTGCGAACGCGTGGCTGCGCGGCCGCGTCATCGAACGCCTGAACGTGCACGGTTCGACGCTCGTGGTCGTCGAGGCCATCGAGGCGAAACCGCGTGCGGAAACACCGGAGAAGTCGCCCCACCCGCTCGTCTACCATGACCGCAAATGGTTCGTGCTGAACGAGCACGCCGCCCTCCCCCGCACGGTCGTGCCGTTCTACGCCGTCTACGGGCGGGGCGATTGACCCGCTACGCCGCATCCCGACCGAACCCCTCCAAGGAGAATTCATGACGAACGACCGCATCAGCCGCACCGCCTCCCCCACCGTGCCCGGGATCTCCGACAGCACGCGCGTGACCAGCGGCGACCTCGTCTTCATCTCCGGCCAGGTCGGATTCGAAGCGGACGGCTCGGTGCCGGAGAGCTTCGAGCGGGCGATCGAGCTGACATACGGGGAGCTCGAGCGTGCGCTGACGGCGGCGGGGGCGACGTACGAGGATGTGGTGCGCGTCAACGTGTACATCACGCACCTGGACCAGGAGAAGCTGGCCACCTGGCGCCGCACCCGCGATCGCATCGTGCAGGCCCCGGAGCCCTCGGCCAGCACCGTCATCGGCGTCTACTCGCTGTACAACGGCGCGACGATCGAGATCGACGCGATCGCCGCCGTCTGACGCCGCTCGGCCCAGAGGCGTGACGCCGCAGGTCCCGGCGGCCTCGGCGCCGGGACATCCACTACGCCCGCGCGACGCCCGTCGCCGGACGGACGACGACACGAAGGAGTGTCATGAACATCACTGGTTCGACGAAGTTCTCGGCAGCAGCCGACACCGACTACTCGATCTGGTCTCTCGAGTACTGCCACGCGGACATGCCGCACGACTTCTTCGGCGGGTCCGGCCTGTTCAGCAACAGGGGCATCATCCGTATCCCGATGCTGTACACCCTGCTCATCGGCGGTGCAGTCGGAGGCAAGCAGCACGTCGCACTGGTGGACTGCGGATTCCGCAACGACTACTGGCTCGACCGCTACGCATTCTCGAACTGGGAGAGCCCGACCGAGGTGCTCGGGCAGGTCGGGATCAACCCCGAAGACGTCGACGTCATCCTCGTCTCGCACATGCACTTCGACCACGTCGGCAACTTCGAGGCGTTCCCCAACGCGCAGCTCTACGTGCAGTACGAGGAGTTCACGGGATGGTCCTCGGCTGTGGACATCGCCAACCGCATGACCACCGAAGAACAGAAGGCATGGATCTTTTCCTCCTTCGATCCGCTCGATCTCGCCAAAGCCGCCCAAGGCATCGCCGACGGACGGATCCGTTTCGTTCACGGAGACGAGGAACTCCTTCCCGGCGTGACCGCCCGCCTGGCAAGGGATTCGCATACCTTCGGATCCCAGTGGTTCAAGATCCAGACGCGCAATGGGCCGTTCGTCGCCGCCGGAGACACCGTGTACTGGTACTCCAACATCGAAGGCATGTGGGCGCCCGGCTACGTGCAGGGCAACACCTTCAACCTGATCAGCCTGTACCAGACACTCCAGAAGGAACTGCAGGGCGAGACGAGCAGAATAATCCCGGGCCACGACCCTGAGGTGGCGTTGCGGCACAGCTCCTGGCTCTCCCCGAGCGGCAACTCGATCGCGCAGCTGAATCTTCGCGAAGACGATGCGTCGCGCCGCCCGCACGGGGCTCCGCAGCTCCTGCGCTGATGCGTCCCATCCCGTCAAGGAGGAAGCAATGACCGGAATCACACCGCTGTACCGCGACTTCACGAGCGTCGACGAGTTGAACCGCGCCTACGACATCGAGGCGACGGTGCCCGACTTCGGCGCGTACGCCGGCGACTTCGTCGCCCGCAGCGCCGCGTACCGCGACGAGGCCCGCGGTCTGCTGGACGTGCGGTACGGACCGACCGTCGACGAGACGTACGACGTGTTCCTCCCAATCGCAGATGCTCCCGGCCCGCGTCCCGCGCTGTTCTTCATCCACGGCGGCTACTGGAAGGCCACCACGAGCAAGGTCTGGAGCTACGTCGCCCGCGGCCTGGCCGCGCGCGGCTTCGTCGTGGCGGTGGAGAACTACGCACTCTGCCCACGTGTGAGCATCGCCGAGATCGTCCGTCAGCACCGCGCGGCCTACGCGCACTTCTTCGCCCATGCGGGCGATTACGGGGTCGATGTCGACCGCATCGTCATCTCGGGCCACTCGGCAGGAGGACACGCCGTCGCCACACTGCTGCAAGCCGACTGGGTCGGGGACTACGGGCTTCCTCGGGAACCGTTCGCCGGCGCCCTCCCGGTCAGCGGCGTGTTCGACCTGCGCCCACTCGTCCACACGTTCCTCAACACCGACCTACACCTGGACGAAGGCGCAGCAGATAGCCTCAGTGTCCTCAGCACGCCACCGGTGGTCCCTTCCCTCGTCGTCGCGTACGGCAACGATGAAACGCCGGAGTTCGAGCGCCAGTCAATCGATTTCGCCGCCATGGTGTCCTCCAGCGGACATCCAGTCGAGGTGGTGGTGAGGGAGAACAACCACTTCGACATCCTGGAGTCGCTGGCGGACGGCACCGGCGAACTGGCCCGGATCGTCGAGCGGCTCGCCGGCGTCTGACGGCGCTCGATGCAGCAGCGCGACGCCGCCGCCCCGGTGGCCTCGATGTCGGACGATCCCCGGGCGCCGGCGCCCGCCCCGGGACCGCACTCCCCGTCGCCGCCCCGAACTCCTCAGATCGGGCCGGAAATCGGCAGAACGGCGCGGGCGGCCTCGTGTTAGAGGAGTTCGGGCAGGACGGGGTAAGGCGAGACGGAGGGGCGGGCGGGAGGGGGGAAGGCGAGACGGGGACGGGAAGGAGCGGGAGACGGAAGGGCAACTCGCCCGCACCGTCGGGGGGCTCCCCGCCCAGCCGCCGGCGCCCCACCGGCGACCTCACCCTCTTCACCATCCCGAACTCCTCAAACTCGGGGCGGATCGGGCCGAAACCCGCGCAGAACCGCCCCGGCGGCCTGGAGTTTGAGGAGTTTGGGCAGGGCGGGGAAGGGCGGGACGGGGAAGTCCAGACGGAGGGGCAGGAAGACGGGCGGAGTCGGGACCTCGTCCGGACCCTCGAGCGGCTCGAGGACATCCCTCCGACGGCGCCCGCCCGGCTACCTCACGCCTCGTCACCATCCCGAACTCCTCCAAACGGCGCGCAGATCGGGCCGGAACCGGCCAAAACCGCGCGGGCGGCCCCGCATTTGAGGAGTTCGGGCGTGAAGGGGACGGTGGGCCGGGACGGTCAGACGGAGGGGCCGGACGGGCACCGGCACGACGGGGACCGCACGACGGGGACCGGCAGGACGCGCACCCGCGGACGGTGGCGCGCAGACGGGACCGGCAGGCCGGCGGCGGGCAGACGGAGACGGTCAGGACGGAGGGTCGGACGCCCGGGAGACGGGACAGGAGAGGGCAGGACAGGAAGGCAGAGAGCTACCTGAGGAGCGCGCACTGTCGGCGCCCGCAGGCGTCGGACCGCCTCGTCAGGGGGCGACGACCCGCAGGGTGCAGCCCACGGCTTCGGGGCTCTTCATCGCGGCGACCGACTCGGGCTCGGCCGCGTACTTCGCCTCGAGCGCGCGGTCGATGTCGCGCTGCACCGGGTCGTCCGCGGCCACGGACTCGACCGCCACGGGCTCGGCCGGCAGGTCGAGCGCGGCCTGCCGGTCACGCTCGGCGATCCTGCCGTCTCCCAGCGCGAACTCCACCTCGCGCCCGGCGAGCACGTGCCGGTACCACCACGACGACGGCCCGTAGGCCGACCGGAGGTAGGGCACACCGTCTACCACCACCGCCCAGATGGGGGTGGCGACACGGGTGCCGTCGGCACGGCGGGTGATGACGGCGACCACGCGGGTCTCGTCGAGGACACGAACCACATCGTCGAAGGCCATGCCCGAGGGTAGCGCGAGGCACCGCGCGGGGGCAGGGCTGCGCGGACAGCTCCGTGTCAGCCGCCGAGCAGCTCCCTCAGGACGGTGACCACGCCGTACTCGGTGTTCGAGGGCGCGCGGAAGCGGGCTCGGGCGGCGACGTCGTCGTGCGCGTTGGCCATCGCGTATGACCAGGCCGCCGCATCCAGCAGCTCGAGATCGTTGAGGTAGTCGCCGAACGCGACGGTCTGCTCCCGCGTGATCCCGAGCGTCTCCTGCAGACGGCGCAGCGCGGTGCCCTTGTTGACGTCACTGTTCATCACATCGACCCAGTGCCGGCCCGAGACGACGACCTGGTGACTGGAGGCGATGTCGCCGAGCTCGGGGTAGACGGAGTCCTCCGCGCTGTCGAAGGCGTACACCGCGACCTTCAGCACGTCGTCGTAAACCCTGGTGAGGTCGTCGACCTGGACGAGCTCGGCGTAGTACCGCTCGGCCTCGGCCACGAACGCCCGGTCGCGCCGCTCGATGTAGGCCGACCGCTTGCCGCAGACGACCACGCCGATGTCGTGCCGCGTCGCGACCTCGCGCAACCGCGCCAGCACGCGCTGCACGAACGCGGAGTCGATGACGTCGCTCGACAGCTCGACGCCGCCGCGCATCACGATGGTGCCGTTCTCGGCGATGAACGCCATGTCGTCGGCGGATGCGCCGAATTCGCGGCGGAGCGTGGCGTACTGCCGGCCGCTGGCCGGCGTGAAGACGATCCCGCGGGCGAGCATGTGCTCGAGCACCGCGTCGAATCCCGGCGGCAGCCGGCCCTCGCCATCGAGCAGCGTGCCGTCCATGTCGACGGCGACCAGGCGGATGTCGAGGCCTTCGCGCGGCGGAGTGTCCAGCAGGCGCGGGTCAGCCGAGGACATCCGGCACCTCCACGGACTCTCCGAGCACGTGCTGAGCGAGGAAGGCGAACACCGTCTCGTACCAGACCACGGCGTGCTGGGGCTTGAGCACCCAGTGGTTCTCGTCGGGGAAGTACAGGAACCGGTGCACGAGCGACCCGTCATCGGCTCCGAAGTGCTCGTTCAGCTCCGACCACAGCCGCAGGCTCTCCCCGATCGGCACGCGGTAGTCGCGGTCGCCGTGGATCACCAACACGGGCGTGCGGATGTCGCGGACGAACCGGTGCGGGGAGTTCTCCACCATCGCCTCTGGCGTGAAGATCCGCTGCCAGTACGCCGACGAGTCGGTCGTGCCGGCGAACTGGTCGAGCGCCCACAGGCTCGCGTGCGTGACGATCGCGCGGAACCGGTCGGTGTGCCCGGCGACCCAGTTGGCCATGTAGCCGCCGAACGATCCGCCCATCGCCGCCGTGCGGGTCTGGTCGATGTCGTCGCGGGCGACGACGGCGTCGGTGATCGACAGGAGGTCGGTGTAGGGCTTGCCGCCCCAGCTGTTCCACCCCCGCGCGATGAAGTCCAGCCCGTACCCGGTGGAGAGGGCGGGGTCGGGCAGCAGCACCGCGTAGCCGCGCGCGAGGGCCAGCTGCGGGTTCCACCGCCAGCTCCAGGCGTTCCAGCTGTTGAGCGGTCCGCCGTGGATCCACAGCAGGAGCGGGGCGGGATGCTCCGCCGAGGCGCCCTCCGGCAGGAGCAGCCATCCGCGCACCCGGGCGCCGTCCTCGGCCGTCGCCTCGATCTCGGTCATGGTCCCGGCGGCGTCGGGGAGGGCCACCGGTGAGGTCAGCGCCGTCACGGCCCCGTCACGGCCGACGCGGACGGCATGCGGCGGCGCCATCCACGACGAGCGCAGCGCGACCAGATCGCCGGTGGCGCGGTCGACGTGCACGTGCGTGTACGTGAACTCGTCGGAAGTGAGCTGCACGACCGGGTCACCCTCGAGGGGGACGCGGAAGATCGGTCCGCGCCCGTCCTGGTCGGCGGTCACGATGAGGGCGGAGTCGTCGGCGTCGAAGGTGAGGGCGCTCGGCCACCGATCCCACCCCGCTGCCAGTCGTCGCGGGTTCGCGCCGTCGATGTCCGACACCCACAGCTCCTGGTCTGCCGGCCCCTCGGGTGAACCGAAGCCCGAGCGCACGAAGGCGAGCGTCGTGCCGTCGTGGCTGATGGCGGGCATCTCGAAGGAGGTGCTGCGCTCGTCGAAGAGGGTCGTGCGGGCACCGGTGGCCGTGTCGATCGCCGCGAGGATGTGGCGGGAGTCCCGCCCCTCGGGAATCTGCAGGGATGCCACGAGCGTCGCGCCGTCGGGGGTGAGGGCGGCGCCGGCGATGTCGGCCGTGCGACCGGGGTTCGGCGTCAGGTCGCGCGGCCGCGGCAGCGTGGACGGGTACGGCGTCGTCGCATCCGCCTGCGCCTCGTCGTCCGCCTCCGAGGCACCTTCTTCGGCCACCGCGGCGATGGTGTCGGCCAGGGCACCGAGGTCGAGCGCGAGCAGGTGCGGCTGGGCCGGGCCGAGGTCGTGGTCCCAGACTCGCACCGGGTAGGTGTCGTGCAGGATCGCGGAGACCTTCCGCTTCTTGCGGTCGGCCCGCAGCCGCGCGTCGTCTTCGAGCGTCTGGGCCGAAGGCATCAGGTCGGCCGAGAGGACCAGGCGAGGGGATGCCTCGGCCACCGCCGCGATCCCGCCCACGCCGCCCGCCAGGCGCGTGACCGGCCGCGCCTCGCCGCCACCGGTGGGGAGCAGCCACAGCTGACCCGACTCGTCGTCGTCCTCGGCGTCGGCGTCCGGTCGAGCACTGACGAACAGCACATCGCCGTCTGCGGTGAACACCGCGCCGGATTCGCCCTTGGCCGAACGGGTCAGGCGCCGCGGGGCGCCGGCACCCTTGGCCGGAACCTCCCACAGCGACCGCTCGTACGACGTGCGGTCTTTCGTGAGCGTTGCGACCGTGAGGACGACGCGACGACCGTCGGGCGACAGCGCGAGCGCTTCGATGCGCGGGAGGGCGATGTACTCGTCGAGCGAGGAGAACGCAGTCGAGGGCATGCCTTTCACGCTATCCCGCCCGCAGCGGTCGGGCGGCGGCGCGTCAGGCGGACGGGCGGGTGGCCTGCCCGTCGAGCCAGAGGCGGTCGCTGTCGTCACTGTGGGCGCTGCCCGAGCCGACATGCTTCGAATCGATGCGGTCGCCCTTCGTGATGACGTGCACGAGGGCCATGCCGTGCCCGCGCCCCAGGTCGTAGTCGTTCTTCAGCCACTCCAGGATGGGGCCGGCCTTCGTCTGCGGACCGAACCCGCGCTCATGGGCCTGCTCGACGAACTGACGCGGCGTGAGGCCGGTCTTCGTCTCGATGCTGTCAAGGTATGCCTGGAACGACACGATGGCTCCCTGGATGACGGGTCGGGATCGGGCTGTTCGCGCACTCTAGGACGATCGGCGGCCGGGGACCAGAGGCCAAGGGTCAGAAGAACAATGCTTGAGAGGCGGAAGCGATTCATGCCACGCTTCGTATATATAACACCCGCTGAAGGAGAGTTCATGCGCTGGACGTCCCGCCTCGCCGCCGCCGCGATCGCCACCGCCGTCATGGCGGGTGGGACGGTGGTCACTGCGGCACCCGCCGTCGCCGCCAACCACCGCATCGCGGTGGACGGCATCCACAAGAAGGCGGACTGCGTCTACGCGCAGAACTCGTGGCGTACGCACATCCTGCGCAAGGGCGGCAAGATCTACGCGGGCGAGGGCTGCCTGTACGCCGGTGCCGCGCGCAAGTGGATGTTCAGCATCAGCTACACGCTCTGACGCCCGGTCAGGGCGCCAGGCGCTTCGCCTTGGCCCGGAGCACGGTGCGCTCCCGCGCGTTCGTCGCCAGGGCGGCGGCCGTGAGCAGCTCGGCACGCGCCTCCGCGGTACGGCCCACGCGGGCGAGCAGCTCGCCGCGCACGCTCGGGAGCAGGTGCGATCCCTGAAGGACGGCGGCGTCGGCGAGGGCGTCCACGATCTCCAGTGCGGCATCCGGCCCCCACGCCATCGAGACGGCCACGGCCCGGTTGAGCGCGACGACGGGGCTCGGCGCAAGTCGCCCGAGGGCTTCGTACAGGAGCACGATCCGCTCCCAGTCGGTGTCGTCGACGCTCGCGGCAGTCGCATGGCACTGCGCGATCGCGGCCTGCAGCGCGTACGGGCCGCGCCCTCGTCCGAGCGCGTCCGCGCGCGCGAGCGCGACGCGCCCGCGCAGGATCTGGGGGCGATCCCACTTCATCCGGTCCTGATCGGCCAGGAGCACGGGCGAGCCGTCCGGCGCCACGCGCGCGGAGAATCGCGAGGCCTGGAACTCCATCAGGGCGAGCAGCCCGAGCACTTCGGGTTCGCGGGGCACGAGGCCAGCCAGCACCCGGCCGAGTCGCAGCGCTTCGGAGGCGAGATCCCGCCGGATCCACAGGTCCCCCGCGGTCGCGGCGTATCCCTCGGTGAAGACGAGATAGATCACGCCGAGCACCCCCGCCAGCCGCGCCGCCCATTCCGCCGGCTCCGGTGTTTCGAACGGTGCGCGCGCCGCGGCGAGCGTCTTCTTGGCCCGGGTGATGCGCGCCTGCACGGTCGGCACCGGAACCAGCAGCATCCGTGCGATCTCCTGCGTCGACAGTCCGCTGACCACCCGCAGCGTCAGGGCGATCTGCGACTCCCGCGAGAGCACCGGATGGCACGCGATGAACACCAGGCGGAGCACATCGTCCTCGATCGGCTCCCACTCCTCCTCGGTGGTATCCGCGAGTGTGCGTGCGATCAGGCGATGCCGCTCGTCCAGCGCGGCACGGCGCCGCCACGAGTCGATCGCGCGCCGCTTCGCCACCATCGTGAGCCACGCGCCGGCGTTTCGGGGAACCCCGGTCCGTGGCCACTTCTCGAGGGCCTCGACGAGCGCTTCCTGGGCGAGATCCTCCGCAAGGCCCACGTCGCCGGTGGCTCGGGCGAGCGTCGCGACGATGCGGGCGCTCTCGATCCGCCAGACGCCGTCGACCGTGCGGTGGATGTCGTCGGCCATGATCACTCCGCGGCGGCGGCCTCCTGGGCGCGCCACTCCTTCTCCTTCTGGATGTACTCGTTGTCGGAGTAATCCGCGAAGTCGGACTCGTCGGTGACCCGGCGCACCTCGATCTTGTTCCCCGGTCCGAGCGGGGCACGGCACGCCCACTCGACGGCCTCCTCCTTCGTGGCGGTCTCCACAACCCAGTAGCCGTTGAAGAGCTCGTGGGTCTCTCCGTAGGGGCCGTCGGTCACGACCGGCGCCTCGCCCGTGAACTCCACGACCGAGCCCTGCGCAGCATCCGTAAGTCCTTCGCCGCCGACCATGACGCCGGCCTTGATCATCGACTCGTTGTAGGCGCCCATCGCGTTGATGATCGCCTCGAAGTCCATGTTCTGGTACTCCTCCGTCGATGCGCTGTTGCGCATGATGAGCATGTACTTGGCCATGAGATCCTCCTGTCGTCGGGGGCTCCGATCCGGCCCCTCCACTATCGCGTCGAACGGCGCGGAGCGGAATCGACATCGCAGTCGGAATCCGTCGGAACAGAGCGCTGGGTGTGCCCCGTTGTCAAGCCCGTGTCGGAGCCGCCGACCCGGACCGATCCTTGCCTTCAGCACGGGCGAGAGGAGCAGCCATGGCGGCCGCACACGACTTCGGATCACACGGTGACGGCAGCGCCGTCTGGACCAGCGCCATCAGCGTCGCCTACGGCGACGGAATCGTGCCGCGCAAGCGGACGCGGCGCGCTCCCCGGCACCACTGGTGGACGCGGAACGCATCCAAGGAGGATGGGCAGCGCAGCTGAGGGCGACGGCGGCGCGTCAGCGCTCGTCCGACACGGATGCGCCGGAGAGTCGCTCCTCGGCGTCCGCACCCGCCGGCTCCCATCGCAGCAGGTCGCCCGGCTGGCACTCCAGCACCTGGCACAGCGCATCGAGGGTGGAGAACCGCACGGCCTTCGCCCGCCCGTTCTTGAGCACCGCGAGGTTGGCGGGGGTGATCCCCACGCGCTCGGCGAGCGCACCGACGCTCATCTTGCGCCGCGCGAGCATCACGTCGATGTCGACGATGATGGGCATCAGATCACCTCGTCCAGCTCCGAGCGCAGCCCGCGCGCCTCGTTCTCACGGTCGATCGCCTGCGCCAGCAGCCGGCGCATGACCACGACCAGCAGCGCCATCCCGGCCAGCACCAGCGCCGCACCGCAGATGAGGCCCACGATCCCGGGCGCCACCTCCCCCGGCGCGAGCACGACGGCCAGGATGAAGGTGAGTGCGGATGCGGCGGCGATGGCGCCGATCACGACGTCGACGTAGCGGAACGCAGCATCCGAGAACACCGCCCCCCGCCGCACGAGGGTCAGCAGCTGCCACACGCACACGGCGAAGACCTGCAGCGTGGCGACGCCGAGCACGGCGAGCACGACGAGGGCGACGCGTCCCCACAGCGGCTCTCCGGCCAGATCCGCCCACATGAGCGGCACGATGACCGTTTGGACGACGACCGATCCGATCAGCGACAGGGCGATGACGATCCGCAGCAGCACGATGGTGACGGTGCCCATGGCCCCTCCTTCGTCGGAATGCCGCCACTCTATCGTTATTCGATAGATTCCTCCAGGTATTCGATAGGTCCGCGGTGTGGCCGCCCTGCACAGGCGCGGGGATGCTCGGCGACGCGCCGTCGCGCGGGGCGCGGCGGCGGCGTGTCGGCCACGATTTCCGCCGTTGTGCGGGGCGTGGGGCGGCCACCGGTCGGCGCAGCAGGCGTCAGGCGGCGGGAGGGAGGCCGAAGCCCTGCGGGAGTCTCCGGTTGACGAGAGTCGTGACGATCTCGCTCATCACCCCCACCGCGACGAAGACCACGGCCGACAGGAGGGCACCCCACGGAAGGAAGTCGATGTGAGGGAAGGCGAAGACCCGCAGAACGACCACGGCGAGGATCGCTGCGGGCAGCGTCAGCCACCGGAGCAGCTGCGCCGGCGTGCGCCTGCGGGTCCCGGTGAAGCTCTCCGCGTACTGCTTCGCCGGCCCGAACTCGTCCTCGGGGGCGCTCCCACTCAGGGCGGTCGTCTCGGACACGGCCGCCAGGGCCTCCCGGACCTGCGCCTCCGTACACCCACGGTCGCGCAGCGCCTGCGCGAGTGCGGCGTAGTAGCTCATCAGTCTTCCTCCCCGTCGGCGGCACTGCCATGGGCCGGCCGTTCCAGCGCTGCGTCCATCTGGCTCCGGAACAGGGCCCACTGCTCCTGGAGTTCGCGAAGGTGTTCGCGACCCTCATCCGTGATGGTCATGATCTTCCGCGCCGGGCCGCTTCGGGGAGCGTGCCATTCGGAGTCGATCCGGCCCTCGTCGTGCAGGCGGTTCAGGTGGGGATACACGGTCGCTCCTTTGACGTCGAACCCCCAGGAGCGCAACCCCTCCATCAGCGCATAGCCGTGCTGCGGCTCGTCAGCGAGACGGCAGAGGAGGAGCATCGGCAGCGCCGAGCGGAACCAGTCGCCCGTCGATCTATCCCCACCCACGGCTAGATCGTAACTCAGACTAGTTCGCTCTGTAAATAGTCCGCGTCCTTTCACCGTGCGCCGTCCGTCGTCCGCCCTGCGCCGAGAGTGCATCATCCTGGCGAAACGGCACCGGATCCGGTGCACTCTCGCCGAGTCGGTGCACTCTCGGGGTGGCGCGTGGCGGGCGCATTAGGCTGAGAGCCCTGCCATCGAATCGCGAGTTCCCATGGATCTGTCCCTGATCGTTCCGACCTTCAACGAGGGTCCGAATGTGCGGGAGCTGCTGCGCCGGCTCGCCCAGACCCTCGCCGGCACGGCGTACGAGGTCGTCTTCGTCGACGACTCCACCGATGACACCCCCGACATCATCCGCGCGGCCGCGGCCGAGAGCGACGCACCGGTCCGGCTCATCCATCGCGCCGAGGCGGTCGGCGGACTCGGCGGCGCGGTCGTCGCCGGCATCCAGGCGGCCACCGCCGACTGGTGCCTCGTGATGGACGGCGACCTGCAGCATCCGCCCGAGGTCATCCCCCAGCTGCTCGCCCGGGCCGCGCGGGGCGACGTCGACGTCGTCGTGGCGTCGCGCTACGTCTCCGGCGGCACCTCGAAGGGGCTGGCCGGCTCCGTGCGCACCGCGGTGTCACGCCTTTCGACGCTGCTGACCAAGGCGATGTTCCCCCGCAAGCTCCATGGATGCTCCGACCCGATGACGGGCTTCTTCCTCCTGCACCGTCCGGCCGTCGAACTCGACACGCTCCGGCCGCGCGGGTTCAAGATCCTGCTCGAGGTCCTCGCGCGCCGGCAGCTGCGCCTGGCCGAAGTGCCCTTCGACTTCGCCGAGCGGCACGCCGGCGCATCCAAGGCCTCGTTCACCCAGGGAGTGCGGTTCCTGGCGCAGCTGACGATGCTGCGGTTCGGTCGCATGTCGGCGTTCGCGGTCGTCGGAGGCGTGGGCGCCGTGGCCAACCTCGCCATCATGTGGGCGCTGATCGCGCTCGGCATGGAGTACGTATGGGCCGCGATCATCGCCAGCGAAGTGACGATCATCGGCAACTTCCTGCTCCTGGAGTACCTCGTCTTCGCCGACATGCGCGCCGACTCGGGCCTCATGCGCCACCGGTTCCTGAAGTCGTTCACGTTCAACAACCTCGAGGCGGTCATCCGCATCCCGGTGCTGTGGGTCATCGTGGAGGCCACCCACATCCCCAGCGTCGTCGCGGCCGCCCTCACCCTCGTGGCGGCCTTCGTGGTGCGCTTCGTCTTCCACGCCCTCATCGTCTACGCACCGCAGCGCCAGCGTGCGGGAGCCGCGGCGCCGGCCGCCGCAGCGCCGGTCGCCGCCGACGAACGCGCCGCCTGAGCGCCCAGGGGTCTCCCATGGGCGCTCGCCTAGCGTGAAGGTGTGACTTCTTCTGCCTCTGTGACCATGTTCGGCGCCGACTGGTGCCGCGATTGCCGCCGCACGAAAGCCCAGCTCGACGAGCTCGGCCTGCCCTACGAGTACGTCGACCTGGAGGCAGACCCGGCCGCCGCCGACGTGGCGCGGGAGATCTCCGGCCGCACGAACATCCCCGTCGTGGTCTACCCCGACGCCTCTCACCACGTCGAGCCGACCAACGCCGAGGTGGAAGCCAAGCTCCGCGAGCTCGCGCTCATCTGACCGGTCCCCGCGAAGGGCCCGCGTCGGCGGCCCATGCCAGAGTGAGGGCATGAACCGCATCGGCGCGATCTTCACCCCGTACTTCCCTCCCGAGGCGCTGCGCGACGCCGCTCAGGCCGCCGAGGAGTCGGGCGTCCCGGAGCTGTGGCTGTGGGAGGACTGCTTCCGCGAATCCGCGTTCGCCTCCGCCTCCGCGGTCCTGGCATGGACGGCGCGGATGCGTGTGGGCATCGGCGTCGCGCCCATGCCGATGCGCAACGTGGCCCTCACCGCGATGGAGATCGCCACCGTCGAGCGGATGTTCCCCGGCCGCCTCATCCCCGGCGTCGGGCATGGCGTGCAGTCGTGGATGGGACAGATCGGCGCTCGCGCGGCCTCACCGCTGACCCTCATGCGCGAGTACGTCCCCGCACTGCGCTCCCTCCTCTCCGGCGCCGAGACGACCACGTCCGGCCGCTACGTGTCCCTGGACCGCGTCCGGCTGGACTGGCCGCCCGCCGACCCGCCGCCCCTCGTGGTCGCGGGCGAGGGACCGAAGACCGTGCGCCTCACAGGCGAAGTGGGCGACGGCACCGTGCTGCCGGCCAGCAGCACGCCCGAGCGGGTGTCGCGCACCCTCGCCCTGGCCCGGGAAGGCCGGGCGGCGGCGGGGCGGACCGGCGCACACGAGCTGGTGGTGTTCGTCGAGGCGGCCTTCGATCCGCGCCACGCCCCGCCGGCACCGAGCGAGCCGACGGACGGCGACGCGCCTGCAGTCCCCATCGCCGGCGCACCGGAGGAGGTCGCCGCCGCGCTCGACCCCTACTTCGCCGCCGGGGCCACCCGCGTCATCCTGCAGCCGCCGCTGGCCGACCGTGACATCGCCGGATTCATGGCCGGCGCGGGCGCGGTCGCGACCCTGCTGCAGAACGCCTGACCGCAGGCCCTTCAGGGGCCGCACCTATGCTGGGAGGCCACCGAAGGAGAGCCCCCGTGACCCTCGAGCAGCCCGCCGCCACCCCCGCCGACGCCACGCGAGAGCGGATCGAGGCAGACCTGCAGGCCCTCACCACCGGCTCGCGACTGTGGTCGACCCTCGACCTCGCCCAGCGGGCGCGTCTGCTGGGGCGCCTGCGCGACACCGTCGGCGCCGCGGCCGAGGAGTGGGCGCTCACCGCCGCGGTCTCCAAAGCCCTCCCCGCCGGCTCGCCGCTGCGGGGCGAGGAGTGGCTGAGCGGTCCGTACACCACGCTCACGGCGCTGGATGCTGCGGTGCGGACGCTGCGCGCCCTCGCCGGCGGCCGCAGCCCGCTCGACGGCGTGCGCCTGACCGACGCTCCCGGCGGCCGCATCCGCGCGCACGTGCTCCCGGCCGAACCCATCGACCGGGTGCTGCTGTCGGGATTCCGCGGAGAGGTGTGGCTCGAACCCGGCGTGACGCGCGCCGAGGCGATCGCCGCGGCGGGACTCGGGCAGCGCACGCCGACGGACGCCGGTGGCATCGGGCTGGTGCTCGGCGCCGGCAACGTCACCTCCATCCCGATCCTCGACGTGCTGTACGAGCTGCTTTCGGCCAACCGCGTCTGCATGCTGAAGGTGAACCCGACGCAGGATGCCCTCGTGCCGGTGTTCGAGCGCGCCTTCGCGCCACTGATCGAACTCGGCCTGCTGCGGATCGTGCACGGCGGCGGGGACATCGGCGCGTACCTGACGCAGCATCCGGCGTTCTCGCACGTGCACATCACCGGGTCGGCGGCGACCTTCGACGCGATCGTGTGGGGAACGGGCGAGGATGCCGCGCGCCGCCGTGCCGCGGGAGAGCCGGCGCTCACCGTCCCGATCACCGCGGAGCTGGGCGGGGTGTCGCCGATCATCGTCGTCCCGGGCCGGTGGAGCGACGCCGACCTCCGTTTCCAGGCCGAGCACATCGTCACGATGCGCCTGCAGAACAGCGGGCACAACTGCGTCGCGGGACAGGTCGTGCTCCTCAGCGCCGACTGGCCGCAGCGGGGCGCCTTCCTCGCGGCGCTGCGGAGCGCCTATGCCGCCGCCCCCGCCCGCACGGTCTGGTATCCCCGCAGCGGCGAGACCCTCGCCGCGGTCGCCGCGTCCTATCCCGACGCGACGTGGTCGGCCGACGGCACGCGCGCGATCGTCCAGGTCGACCGGGATGCCGACGCCGACCCGGTGGAGACCACCGAGTACTTCGCCCCCGTGCTGGGCGTGCTGACGCTCCCGGGTACCGGGCGGGCCTTTCTCGACGCCGCCGTCGCCCACGCCAACGACCGGCTCACCGGCAGCCTCGGCGCCAACGTGCTCATCGACCCCGTCACCGAGGCCGAGCTCGGCGACGGCCTCGACGATGCGATCGCCGCACTGCGCTACGGCAGCATCGCGGTCAACGCGTGGACCGGGGCGATGTTCACGATCCCGGGCCTGTCCTGGGGCGCCTTCCCCGGCGGCACGCCCGCGCACGTGGGCAGCGGCATCGGCGTCGTGCACAACGCGCGCCTGCTCGACCGGGTCGAGCGCTCGGTCATGCGGGGGCCTTTCCGCCCCTTCCCGCGCATGATCCCCGGAGCGGTGCGCGGCCGCGGCGCCTTCACGGTGCTGCCCAAGCCGCCGTGGTTCGTCACGGCCCGCACCGGCGCGGAGGTCAGCGAGGGCCTCACCCGCTTCCGCGCGGACGGCAACCCGCTGCGCCTGGCCGCGACCCTCACGAAGGCCTTCGGCGCCTGACCCGCGGCCGGGTCCTCGGCCCGCGGGGCCCCGCGGCGCGGGGTCAGGCGAAGCGGTCGGCGGCCGCGCGCAGCGCGCGGGCGATCCCCGGCTCGGTCGCGGAGTGGCCCGCGTCGGGCACCACGACGAACTCGGCCTCCGGCAGCATCCGGTGCAGGTCCCATGCCGTCATCATCGGGGTGCAGACGTCGTAGCGCCCCTGCACGATGACGGTGGGGATGCCGCGCAGGCGCACGGCATCCTCGATCAGCTGCCCCTCGCGGAGCCATCCGCCGTTGACGAAGTAGTGGTTCTCGATGCGGGCGAAAGCCGTCGCCTTCGCCGGGTCGCTCATCTCGGCGATGAACCCCTCATCCGGCACGAGGGTGACGGTGGCTGCCTCCCACCGGGTCCACGCCAGCGCGGCGGGGCCGTGGACGGCTGGGTCGGGATCGTTGAGGCGCCGGTGGTACGCCTCGATCATGTGCGAGCGCTCGAGCACGGGGATGGGGGCGACGTACTCGTCCCACAGATCGGGGAACAGCGCCGAGGCGCCGCCCTCGTAGAACCACTCCAGCTCGTGGCGGCGCAGCGTGAAGATGCCGCGCAGGACGAGTTCGCTGACCGCGTCGGGGTGCGCCTCCGCGTACGCCAGGGCGAGGGTGCTCCCCCAGGATCCGCCGAACACCTGCCACTGGGCGATCCCCAGGTTGCGGCGCAGCAGCTCCATGTCGGCGACGAGGTGCCACGTGGTGTTGTGGCGCAGGTCGGCGACCGGGTCGCTCGCGTGCGGCGTCGAGCGGCCGCATCCGCGCTGGTCGAACAGGATGATGCGGTACTTCTCGGGGTCGAAGAAGCGCCGCTGCCACGGGCTGGACCCGCCCCCGGGGCCGCCGTGCAGATAGACGACCGGCTTGCCCTGCGGATTGCCGCTCTGCTCCCAGTAGAGCCGCTGACCGTCGCCGGCCAGGAGCATCCCGCTCTCGTACGGCTCGAGCGGGGGATACAGGATGTCGTCGAGGTGGGCTGGCGCGCTCACGCCCGGTGTCCTTCCGAACTCATGCCTTCACCGTATCGGTGAACGCGGCCCGCACACGGCGCGACAGGGCCACCCTATGCTCTGAGGGTGATGGCGACGCTCCTGATCGTGGTCGTCGCGGTGGTCGTCATCGCCGTGGCCACCGCGCTGGCGCCGCGCGTCAACGTCGCCGGGCCCCTCGTGCTGATGGCGATCGGGCTGGGCGTGAGCGTGCTTCCCTTCGTTCCCGCGTGGGAGATCGACCCCGAGTGGATCCTCGTGGGGATCCTGCCGCCGCTGCTGTATTCCGCCGCCGTGCAGCTGCCGGCGGTGGAGTTCCGCCGCGACTTCGGGCCGATCGCCGGCCTGTCGGTGGTGCTCGTGGTGATCTCCTCGCTCGTGCTGGGTGCGGTCTTCACGCTCCTCATCCCGGGCATCGGCCTGCCGCTGGGCATCGCGCTCGGAGCGATCCTGAGTCCCACGGATGCCGTTGCCACCTCGATCGCGAAACGCCTGGGCCTTTCGCCCCGCGTCGTGACGATGCTCGACGGCGAGAGCCTGCTGAACGACGCCACCGCGCTCGTGCTGCTGCGCACGGCGGTCGCCGCGATCGCCGGCGGGTTCGCGTTCGGAGATGCAGTGGGGGCGTTCGCGTGGGGCGTGGCGATCGCCCTCGTGCTGGGGGCGGGCGTGGGGTGGCTGAACCTGCGCGTGCGGCAGTGGGTGGCGCATCCGGCGGCGAACACCGCGCTGAGCTTCACCGTCCCCTTCCTCGCCTACCTTCCTACCGAGGCCCTCGGCGGATCCGGGCTCGTCGCCGCCGTCGTGGCCGGGATCGTCACGGGGCAGGGCGCCGCGCGGCGGTTCACGCCCGAGCAGCGAATGAGCGACCACCTGAACTGGCGCACCATCGAGCTGCTGCTGGAAGGCGCCGTCTTCCTCATCATGGGCCTGGAGCTGAAGGAGATCGTCCGCGCGAACCTCGAGGAGCACGAGGGCATCTGGTACGCCGCATCCCTCGCCCTGGCGGCGCTGGGCATCACGCTGGCCGTGCGCGCGGCCTACGTGTCGGTGCTGATCTGGGGCCAGGGGCGGCGCGCCCACCCGCGGCTGCGGCAGCGGGCGGATGCCGCCGGCGAGCGCCTGGAGGACTTGGAGGCGCAGCTGAACCGGCGCCTGACCGCGGACGCGCCCGGGGATGCGGTGGGTGCCCGTGTCCGCGGTCAGCGGCGCCGGCTGGGGTGGATGCGCCGGCGCTTGACGCGCCTGATGCGCGACATGGACTACTACCGCGATTCGCCCCTGGGCTGGCGGCACGGCACGGTGATCGTGTGGGCGGGGATGCGGGGCGTGGTGACACTCGCGGCGGCACAGACCCTGCCGCGCGAAACCCCCGACCGGGCGCTGCTCATCTTCATCGCGTTCCTCGTCGCCGTCCTCAGCCTCACCCTCCAGGGGCTGACTCTGCCGTGGGTGGTGCGCCGGCTCGGGCTCTCGGGCGAGGGCACCGACGGCCCCTCCCACCAGGAGCAGCATGCGCTGTCGGCCGAGCTGCAGGCCGCGGCGGCGGCGGCCATGGCCGCCGAGGACGTGCGCCGCCGTGACGGCGAGGCCTTCCCCGACAGCGTCGTCGAGCGGGCGAGCGCGCGGCTGACGCGTCCCCCGGAAGACGACGACAGCGCCCGCGCACACGACCTGCTCGAGCTGCGCCTCGCGCTGATCGGGGTGATGCGTGAACGCCTCGTCGAGCTGTCGCGCGACGGGCGCTTCAGCACGGCCGCCCTGCGGCACGCCCTCGCCGAACTCGACGCCGACCAGCTCAGCCTCGAGCTGCGGCTCGACGGTGAGGACTGACCCGTCGCCTCGGGCGGGAAGCAGGCACAATAGAAGGGCGGGAGGTGCCATGAGCGACACGCGAGACACGGCTGAGGTCGCGCGCACCCAGCCGCGGGGAAGCCGGGCCGACACGAGCCCCCTGCATCTGCCGCACCCCGCCGCGCAGTGCCCCAAGTGCTTCACCGAGCTCCAGCGCGACCGGGACTGGTGGCTGGCTCGCCCCGCCGGTGCACGCCTCGTGGGCCTGGTGGTGTCGCGACCGGGTATGCCGTCGGTGGTGCAGCAGCGCGACGACCTCACGCGCTTCGGCGTGCCCATCGAAGGCTTCCGGCATCCCTCGCCCGAAACGCTCGAGGACTGGTCGGAGCGACTCGCGCGGTTCTTCGCCACGCTCGGCCGGGGCGACGTCCTCGTGGTGGCCAACGTCCACGCCCTCGGGACGACGCTGGAGGAGGAGACGCGCGCCGTCGCCGAGCTGCACGCGCGCGGGGTCGTGGTCAAGGTGCTCGGCCACGGCGGCCGCCACCTCTACGACACCGGCCGCTGAACCCGCCTCTCGCCGACCCGCCTTTCGCCGAAAGTGCACCAACCCCGCGAGAGTGCACCGGATGTGGTGCACTCTCGACGAGTCGATGCACTTTGGGGGCGCGGCCGGGGCCGCCGGGGCGGCGCGGGTCAGTCGGCGAGGAGACGGGCGTTGCCGGCGGCGACCTCCACGAACACCCGGGCGGATGCTCCGGACGCGGTGCGCAGGTCGTTTTCCAAGCCGCCCGCCGAGACTTCCGAGCGCACGTCGTACACGTCGTCCGGGAGCGTCAGTTCGAGCGAACCGGCGCTGACGGTGGCTCGCACCTCGGACGGGGCCGAACCTCCCAGGCGCGCGAACAGGTCGCCGGCGCTCACCTGCAGGTCGGCTTCCCGCACACCCTCGATGTCGATGTCGGCCCGGCCCGCGCTGACCTCCGCGACGAGCGTCTCGGCGCTGCCGGTGACGGTCATGTCGCCCGCGCCCATCCCGAGGTCGAGCTCTCCGAAAGCCCCGTCGGCCGTCAGGGAGCCGGCCCCCACGGCGAGCCGCGCGTCGGAGCCCTCGAGCTCTGCCGGGAGGGTGAGGATGGCCCGGCCGTTGCCGTTTCCGAACCATGTCGTCCACAGCAGGCGCGGGCTGTGCACGAGAAGCGTCTGACCCTCCTGCCGGAGCGTCCATTCCCCGTTGGTGGAGTTGCGCACGTCGAGGGTCGCCTCCGCCACGTCGTCGAAGCGCACCGTGAGGTCGGCCGCGCCCACCTCGATGTCGAGGCCTTCCACGCGGTCCACCTCGACGCTGCTCGTGCCGGTGTACGCGAAGGCCGAGGCCATGCTCGCACGCATGCCGCTCCACACGACGGCCACGAGCACGCCGGCCCCGAGCAGGGCGACGAGGATCGTGATCACCCGGGCGGCGTCGCGGTTCGGACGTGGCCCGACCGGCTCGGCGGCCGGGGGAAGCGGCGGCGGGGTGAGTGTGCTGGTCATCGTCCTGCTCCTGTCTGCGGCGCGGATCCGCCATGTTCGATGTGGGCGAGCGCAGCCTGCACGCGCCGGTTGCCCGACTCGTCCTGCTCGAGCCCGAGCTTCTGGAAGATCGCGGTGATGTGCTTCTCGACGCTCGCCTCCGACACGAACAGCGTCGCGGCGATCGCCTGGTTGGACTTGCCCTCGGCGATCAGGGCGAGCACCGACCGTTCGCGTTCGGTCAGCCGCTGCATCCGCTCGTCGCGGCTGCGCCGGCTCAGCAGCTGGGCGACCACCTCGGGATCGAGGACGGTGGCGCCCTCGCCGATGCGCGCGACCGACTCCAGGAACTCGGCCACATCCGCCACGCGGTCCTTCAGCAGGTAGCCGAGCGCGCCGCCGCGCCCGCCGATGAGGTCGGTGGCGTAGCGCTCCTCGACGTACTGCGAGAGGACGAGGACGGGAAGCTCCGGATGCTGCGCCCGCAGCCGCACCGCGGCGCGGATGCCCTCGTCGGTGTAGGTGGGAGGCAGCCGCACGTCGAGGATGCACAGGTCGGGGGCGGTGGCGGCCACGGTCTCGTCGAGGACGGAGGCGTCGGGGAGGGCGGCGACGACGTCGTGCCCGGCGTCGACGAGGAGCCGCACGAGCCCTTCGCGGAGGAGGACACTGTCCTCGCAGATCAGAATGCGCATGGCACGCTCACCTCCAGGGCCGTCGGACCACCGTTGGGGCTGTCGAGTCGGTACGTGCCGCCGGCGCCGACGATGCGGTTGGAGATGCCGTCGAGGCCACCTCCCGGAAGGATCCGTGCGCCTCCGATGCCGTCGTCTTCGACACGGGCCCACAGGGTCCCGTCCTCCCGGCGGCGGGCGACCACGCGCACGGCGCTCGCGCGGGAGTGCTTCGCGGCGTTGGTGAGCGACTCCGCGATCGCGAAGTACACCGCCGCCTCGGCGCTGCGCTCGCACCGGCCCTCGATGCGCACGTCCAGCTGCACGGGCACGTGCGAGCGGGCGGCGAGCGCCGACAGTGCCGCATCCAGCCCCCGGTCATCCAGCACCGACGCGTGGATGCCGCGGGCCAGCTGGCGCAGCTCGGTGATGGCGGCCTTGGTGGAGGTGTGCGCCTCTTCGATGAGCGCGGTGGCCGCGGCCGGGTCGTCTTCGATCTTCTGGCGAGCCAGGCCCAGGGTCATGCCGACAGAGACCAGGCGGGGCTGGACGCCGTCGTGCAGGTCGCGCTCGATCCGGGTCCGTTCGACGTCGGCGGCGCGCACCGCGCCCGCCCGCTGCTCGGCGGACTGCCGGGCCTGCGCGGCCAGCTGCGCCTCCCGGGAGGGCACCATAATCAGACGCGAGAGCACGCCGTGCAGGATCGCGACGCCGATCAGGGCGGCCGCCGACAGCGCCACCATGACGGGCCCGACCACGAAGGCCCACGTCAGGGGCAGCTCGAGATCCCACCCCCACAGGCGGGAGACGCCCTCCCCGACCAGCAGCGGAGACAGGGTCAGGGCGATGCCAGACACCAGCACGGCGACCAGCATGATCGTGACGATGCCGAGCACGGTCGCGATCGCGAAGTTCGCGATGCCCCGCCACACGCCGGGGTCGATCGCCTGACGCCAGAACATGAGCATGACCCCGCCGAACCCGGGACGGGGCGGGCGGCGCAGCGCCGGGGCGGGCACGCCGACGTGGTAGAGCCCGTCCACGCGCGCCGCCTCGACCCACGCCACGGCCCACAGCGTGTAGACGAAGCCGATCAGCAGGAGCAGGCCGATCCCGAGGACCACCACCAGACCGATCCCCGTGCTCAGGAGCGTGATCAGCAGAGTGAACACCACCGGTCCGACCAGGCCGAGCGCGGCCAGTTGCGCGATGGTGAGGAGCACCCGCAGCGGCGAGGCCACCGGGGAGCGCAGAACGGATGTCGCGGCGGAGCGGGAGCCGTCCGCGGTCGCGGGCGCGGGCCCGGTCTCGGGAGCGGGGGGCGACGCGGGCGCCGCAGTGTGCGAGGTCATGTCCCCACGCTAGAGCCGCGGGCCCGCCGTCGCCCCCGAGTCATCCCGACGCCTGCTTCGGGTTTTCCCTACCCCCGCTCCCCGACGCGTATGCGCCCGCGGGCATTCCGTACGGGCGGCACCCCGGCCCCGCCCCGCCGCGTCCCACCGGGAGCCGCGGGGCGGGCCGGACCGGCTCAGAGGGCGGGGACGAGGACGCGGTCGATCGTGTGGATCACGCCGTTCGTCGCCGGGATCCCGATCGCCCACGGCACGAGCTTCGGGTCCTTGAGCGCCGGCGACTCGTCGCGCAGGGTGATGCCGCGCGGCTGGATCGTGCCGCCGTCGGCCATCGTGAGGGACCTCGACGTGATCACGCGGATCGGACCGAGCTTCTGACCCGGAACGACGTGGTACAGCAGGATGGTGGTGATCTGCTCGGTCGTGAAGGTGGACGTGATCGCCGCCAGCGCATCGGCCTCGGAGGCCGGACGCGATCCGGTCAGGTCTTCGACCAGGCGCAGGAACGCGCGGTCGTTCGGGGCGAAGACCGTGTACGCGGTCGAGGTGTCGGCGAGCGTGGCATCGAGCCCGGTCGCCACCACGGCCTGCACCAGCAGGTCGTAGTCCCACGGGTTGCCGTCGGGCGTACCGCCGCCGGATGCGCCGACGGCGACGTCGACGATGGTCCCGGACGGGGCGGAGCCTCCCGTGGCGTGCGCGGGGGTGGCTGCCAGTGCGAGACCCGCGGCGGCGGCGAGGGCGACGGTGAGGCGCAGCGTCTTCTTCATTTCCAGCTCCTTCGATGGGCGGCACCCGACCGGGGGTGAGCGGGTGTCCACAGGGTTATTCCGCCCGCACGCCCGATCTGGATGCAGCCGCGCCGAAGTCCCGGGACCGCCGGTGCCGGGGAGAGAGGAGAGAAGCGGGGGTCAGGGAGCGCAGGCGGTGGCCGGGTCGGAGGCCTGGCCGTTCGCGCGACGGATGAGCACTTCGATGCAGGTGGTGCCGGAGGGGTCGGCGGGCACCGTGACGGTGGTCTCCGACACCGGCTGCAGCGCCGTGTCGCCGCCCCCGCGCTCCACGAGACCCCACAGATACGCATCGCCCTGCGCGGGGTCCGGGTTCACCCACGTGAAGACGACACCCTCGGGGGTGACCGTGCCCGTCAGGTCGGCCGGCGGCTGCGCGGTGACGGGAATGACGTCGATCGGCTCGTCGGTGGGTGACGCCGTCGGCGTCGGCTCGCCCCCGCCGCCGAGGACCGCGGGCAGTGAGAGGGCGAGGATGACGGCCATCACGAGAACGAACGCGCCGGCGCCGACGGCGAACCACAGGCCGCGGCGAGACGCCGGCGGCGCGGCCTCGGGGGCCGGCGCGGCCGCGTCCCCCGACAGATCCGGGGTCGGCTGGGTGTAGGGCGCCGCACCGGCGCTCGCGCCGCCGGGTGCGGCCGGGGGCAGCGGCGGCGGGACGGCGGGACCGGCCGGATGCGTGGGCCGCAGCGGTGCGGCGGACATGCGCGCGACCGGGGACTGCGGGATCACCGACGGTGGCCGGACACGCGTGGCGTCGTCGGCGACGGCACGGCGGGTCGCCGCCTCCGGAGCCCACTGGTCGTGCCGCGGCAGCGGCGGCCGCGTGGGTCCGGCGGCGGGGTGTGTCTCGGGGTCGATGCTCACGACGCCGCGGACGCGCGTGAGGCCGTCGTCTTCGTCGTCCACGACGCCGTCGGGCGTGCCGTCGTCGAGGATGTCGATCGGCGTCACGGCATGGGCGGACTCGATCTGCACCTTCTGCAGGGCCCGCGCGAAGGCCAGCGCGGTGTCGTACCGGTCGGCGGGGGACTTGGCCATCGCCCGCTCGAGGACGCGCTCGAGCGAGGACGGGGCATCGGGCCGCTCCAGAGGCGGCAGCGGCAGCGTCTCGATGCGGGAGATGAGCTCGGCCCCGGTGTTGCGGTGACCGACCAGCTCGAACGGCGACCGGCCGGCCAGCAGGCTGTACACCGTCGCTCCCAGCGACCACACGTCCGAGCGCGCGTCGCCGGTGGGCACGGCGGCCAGCGCCTCGGGCGGTGACCACGGGATCGACAGTCCGCCCGCGTCGGCGGCCCCCGCCGTGGTCGATGCGATGCCGAAGTCGGTCAGCGCCGGGCGGTTGTATTCCGTCACGAGAATGTTGGCGGGCTTGATGTCGCGGTGGAGGACGCCGGCCCGGTGGGCGGTCTCCACCGCCGCGGCGACCTGCACGCCGACCCGCAGGGCCTCGGCCACCGAGAACGGCTCGCGCCGGTACCGGGCCTGCAGGTTCGGCCGCGAGCAGTACTCCATCACGAGGTACGGCCGCCCGTCGCCGGCCACCCCGGCCTGGTGGATCGTCACGATCGCCGGGTGCGTCGACAGCATCGCCATGACGTTGGCCTCGGCGGTGAACTCCACGATCGAGCCGCTCGTCATGCGCTCGGTGAGGAGCACCTTCACCGCGACCCGCCGCTTGGGCAGGTGCTGCTCGTACAGGAACACGTCGGCGAATCCGCCGGAGCCCAGCAGCTCCAGGTAGGTGAACCCGGGCAGATCGGGGGGAGACTGCGGCGCGCGGCGCGAGCTCACCGAACGTCCTCGACGGCGACGGTGATCCCGTCGCCGAGGTCGAGCACATCACCGGGGACCACGATCGTCTGCTCACCCGGGTGCAGTCGCACCGGGTCCGAGCCTCGGCGCAGCAGCCGTGTGCCGTTGGTGGTGTTCAGGTCGGTGGCGAGGATGCTGTCGCCCTCGACGCGCACCTCCAGGTGATTGCGCGAGATGTCCTGCTGCGGGCTGTCCACGGCGATGAGGTGGGGGAGGTCGGCGCCGCTGATCCGTGTCGAGCGGGGACGGCGTCCGATGATGACCGTGCGCTCCAGCAGCACGCTCTGCCCGCTGGAGACCCGCAGCAGCCCGGCGGCGGAGGAGGGCACGGGCGGCGAGAGCGGCGGCGCCACCGGCGGCAGCTCCCCGGCCGCCCGGAGCCGGCGCGCCTCCTCGAGGGTGATCGTGGCGTCATCCGACTCGCCGTCGGTCTCGCCGGGGCCGCGGATGATCGTGGCTTCCACATCTTCGTCCAGCGGCGGCACTGCCGGGGCCGCGGGGGCGGGCGCGGCCGGCACCTCCGGCGCAGGCGTCGCGGGAGCGGGAACGGCCGGCACCTCCGGCGCAGGCGTCGCGGGAGCGGGAGTGGGAACGGTCGGCACCTCCGGCGCGGGGGCGGCGGGGGCGGGCGCGGGGCGGCGGGCGCGGCGGGGGCGGGCGCGGGAACGGCCGGAGTCGGACGCGTCGGCGGGGCCGGGGTGTCGGGGCCCGCGGCCGCGGTGACGGGGGCTGCCGGCGGAGTTGCGTCCTCGCGCACCTCGGCCACGCTGTGCGGCTGCACCGGCTCGACGGGAGCGCCCGAACGGCGCGGCCCGGCCGGAGCCGCGGCGGGCTCCGCCTCCGCGGGGGCTGCGGCCGCGCTCTCCGCACGGGTGATGACGACCGACGCCGCCGCGACCACGCCGTCGCGCAGGGGCAGTGTGGCGGCGTCCGTGTCGGCGGGTCCGATCAGCAGGGTGTCGGCCGATCGGATGCTGCGCTCGGTCCACGTCGAGACGCCGGCACCGTCCACGCGCTCGGCTGCGGCATCCGCGCCGAGCGACACGGCCAGGTCGCCACGCACCGCCACGCGCCATCCGCCGTCTTCGTCGAGGGCGACCGCGAAGGGCGGAAGGGAGGACAGCGGCCCGCCGGCGGCGAGCGCGTCGACCACGCCGGCGAGGCCCGCGCCGCGGTGCAGCTGCTCCCACACGGCTTCGGCCGTGGCATCCGTCGCCCCCTCCCCCAGGAGGGCGATCGCGTGCGCCGCGACGACGGCTCGCAGGGATCCGGGGGTGTAACGCACGACGGTCATTGCAGTCCTCCTCGGACTCGCGCTTGCGCGCGTGGAAGGGTCTCGCCCTCGATCTCGTCGAACGACGTGGACGGGATGGTCTCGCTGCGGTCGCGGATGCCGCGGATGCGCACCGCGAGCGCGTCGACGATGACCGCGGTGACGTTGTCGCGCCCGCCCGCTTCCACGGCCTCGCGCACGAGTCGTTCGGCGGCGGCCTGCGGGTGGCGCTCGGAGCGGAGGATCACGTCGATGCGCTCCTCGTCGATCTCGGTGGGCAGCCCGTCGGAGCAGATGAGGATGCGGTCACCCTCCTCCGCCGGCAGCAGCCAGAAATCCGGCTCGCTGTCGCTGCCGGCGCCGATGGCGCGGGTGATCACGTTGCGGCGGGAGTCCTTCGCGGCCGAGGCGGCGTCCAGCTGGCCCGAGTCGATGAGCTCCTGCACGACGGAGTGGTCCACGCTCACCTGCTCGAGCACGCCGTCGCTGAGACGGTAGGTGCGGGAGTCGCCGAGGTTGACGGTGAGCCAGTACCCCTCCCCCTCCACGTCGGCGATCGTGACGCCCGCGAGGGTCGTGCCGGCTCCGGCACCGCCGCCTTCGGGGAGCGCGTCGATGCGGTCGCGCGCCGCGCGCAGCGCCCCCTGCACCTCGTGGATCGTGAGACTGTCGCGCCCTGCCAGCCGCGCGAACTCGTCGATCACGGTCGCGCTGGCGATCTCGCCCGCATGGTGCCCGCCCATGCCGTCGGCGACGAGGAACAGCGGCGGCATCGCCAGGAACGCGTCTTCGTTGAGGGAGCGGCGGCGGCCCACGTCGGTGGCCGCGCCCCACACCACCGTCACCGGCGGAGCCGGGCGCCCGGCATCGGGTCGGCCGCTCATGCCGGCCCGCTCACGGTCGCGGTGCGATCGCCCAGTTCGAGGCGGTCGCCGGGCCGCAGCGCGACCCGCTCTCCCGGGCGGAGGGCCGTGCGGACGCCTTCGCGCACGAGCACGGTGCCGTTGCGCGACCAGCGGTCGGCCAGCCACACCTCGGGGTGCTCGCCGCCGATCTCGAAATGCGTCCGCGACAGCGACAGGGTCTCGTCCCGCACGACCACGGTCGCGCACGGCCCGCCGAAGGGGTCGCGACCGAACACGGTCCTGCCGTACACCGCGACCTGCTCTCCGTTGTCCCACGTGAGCACGGCGACCGGGTTCACGAGCTGCTCCCCTCGTCGCGCGACGATCGGATGCGCCGCACCGCGGCGCTCACGCGCTGCCACTGCGAGGCGGCCCCCTGCCCGAGGGCCGTGCCGCGCTCGCGCAGCGACGGGCGCGCCGGGGCGGAGCCGGGTGCGTCGCCCGAGGGTGCGGCAGCACGCGCGGGGCGCGGCGGCCGGGTGCGCGTGATCCGGCGATCGGGCAGCGCGAAGCGCGTGCCGGCCAGGAGCGCGCGCACGTCCAGACGGGCCTTCAGACGCCGCCAGAAGCCGACGCGCTGTCCCATGCCGCCGACGATGCCGTCCACCTCGTGCCAGAACTCCTCGATCTCGGCCGGTGTGGGGTCGGACGGGCCGAACACCTCCGCGTCGGCCCGGCGCGCGAGGGTGGCCACCTGGGGCTGCTCGAACGCGGTACTCACGACCGAGGCGTCCTCCGCGCGCGTGCCGCCACGGCGGACGGGCGTGCCGTAGTCGCTCGCGCGGTCGATCAGTTCGTCCCATCCGCCGCTGATGCGGTCGGCCGGACGCTCGGCCTCGCGCCTGCGGCGACGGCGTGCCGCCTTCAGCGCGCCCACCACGAGGAACGGCCCGAGCAGCAGTGCGAGGACGCCGACGATGCTGGCCAGCACGATGGCGATGAGACCGAGGATGCCCGCCAGCGGGTTCTCCTCGTCCTCGGCGCCGCGCTCGTCGGGCACAGTGGGCGGAAGGTCGACCGGCTCCTGCTCGGGCGGCGGGGGCTGGAGCACCTGCGGCTTCGGGTCGGCGCGGGGCTTGGTGGTCTGGTCGGTGGGCACCTGGTCTTCGGGCGGCGTGGGGTCGAACGCGACCCAGCCCGACTCGTCGAAGGCCACCTCGACCCACGCGTGCAGCGTCTCGCCGGTCGCGGTGAACAGCCCGCCGGAGGCGTCCTCCTCCGGGTAGAAGCCCATGACCACGCGCGCGGGGATGCCGAGTTGCCCGGCCAGCAGCGCCATCGTGACGGCGTACTGCTCGTCGTCGCCGATCCACTGGTCACCGCGCAGCAGCGTGGCGATGCGCTCGGCGCCGTGACCTGCGCGCGAGAGAACCTGTCCCTCCAGCCCGTGGCTGAAGAACCCGTCCTGCGACAGGGTCTGCTCCAGGGCCCGCACCTGCTCGATCGGGGTTGCCGCGTCACCGACGATGTCGGAGGCGATCTCGGCGAACTCCGGCGGCACGCCCTTCTGCTTGGGCATCCGCAGCGGCGCGAACTTCTCGTCGGCCAGCCGTTCGTCGCTCGGGTCGCCGGGCAGGAGCGTCTCCAGCGTGTACGCGTCGCCCTCGCCCAGGCGCATCGTCACGACCCCGGTGCCCGTGGCGTCGTTGTAATACGCGCTGCGGCGCAGCTCATCCGCGCGCGGCCCGTCGAACTCGACCGAGCGCACCGCCCCGGCATCCGGGAGCCACACACCGCGCATCCCCTCGATCTCGATCCGGATCGTCGCCGGGGTTCCCTCCGCCTCGGGCGACATGATGCTGCGCACCGGCGTGAAGGCGCTGGAGGAGCCGGCGCCGTCATCGGCGACGTTGAAGACGGTGCCGGTGTAGGCGTCCATCGTGGCGAGGCGGATGCGGCCGCCTTCGGGGAGCCCGGACGCGGTGAACAGCGGCTCGTCGGCGAAGTCGCGCACGTAGCCGCGGAAGGACTGCAACGGGCTGGGGTACTGCCGCACGTCGAACGGCGGGATGACGACGTCGCGCAGAACGTAGCGCGGCCCCTCGGGTGCGGCCGCCGCGCCTGCCGCGACGCCCGCGCCGGTGGCCACCGCCAGGACGGCGGCCCCCGCGATCAGCCGGCGCGCCAGCATCCCGGTGGGCTCGCCGCCCTCGCCGACCGAGATCGCCGCGCGCACGGGCTGCCACGCCTGACGCACGGCGATCCACACCGCCGCGACGAGGGCGAAGACGACCCCCTGCACGATCGGGGCGGCCGGTTCCACGGTGCCCAGCGCGATCTGGCCCACGAGGTAGGCCACCGCCGGGACCAGCGCCCAAGCCGGCGGACGCACGCGCAGGGCGAGGCTTGCCACGAGGACGGCGGCGACGAGGGTGAGGAGAAACGGCACCACCAGATGGCTGTCGCCGGTACCCACGGGCGCGACGGTGGTGAGGAGTTCCTTCCACGACGTCACGATCGCGATGACCAGGCGCCACAGCGACTCCGGTGTCGGGATGAACCCGAGGAGCCCCACGTGCGGCACCGCGAGGACGGTGCCGAAGACGATGTAGGCGGCGAGGGTGAGGCCGGCGATCACGAGCACGCCCCACCGCCGCCACGTGGCGACGGTGGCGATGGCCAGGCCCAGGATCAATCCGCCCACGGCGGCGGGGAGGTACGCCGGTCCGCCGAAGGTCGGCCAGAAACCGGCGATCCCGACGGCGAGCAGCAGCGTCGTGGCCCCCAGATCCAGCGCCCAGCGGCGCACTTCGAGACCGCCGATCACGTGCGGCTCCCCGTCTGCGGGGCGGGCGGGCGCGGTCATGCGAGCACCCGCGCGAGGGCGGAGGGCAGCTGATCGAGGGCGCCGAGGGAGAGGACGTCGGCGTCGGCGATGCGGCGCAGGGCCGGCGCGTCCAGCGTCGTGTCGGCGACGACGACCAGTGCGCGGGCGCCGAAGGGCACACGACCGCACGCGACGCGCAGGCGCGCGGCATCCACGGCACTGCCGCACAGGAGCACGACCACGCTGGCCGCCGGCGCGGTGGCCGAGATGTGCCCGGCCAGGTCGACGATGTCACCGGTGCGCCCGCGCGCGAACGACAGCCCCGAAAGCCCGTCCAGGAACTGCTTGCCCGTGCCCGAGGGCAACTCGGAGCCCTGGACGCGCACCTCGACCCGCTGGGAGTCGCGCAGCGCACGCAGGCCGAGCGATCCGGCGGCCGAGATGGCGAGTTCAAACTCCTCCGCGTCGGCGTAGTCGCCCGGATTCCGCGACAGCCCGATCACGAAGTGGGAGCGCCGCGTCTCCTCGAACTGGCGCACCATGAGCTTGCCGGTGCGCGCCGTCGAGCGCCAGTGCACGTTGCGGCGGTCATCGCCGGGCTGGTACTCCCGCAGCGCGTGGAAGGAGATGTCGTCGCGCGAGAGGTCGGTGGCGGGCAGGCCCTCCAGGTCGCGGAGGAACCCGAGCGACTGCCCGTCGAACAGCACGGTGCGAGGGTGCACGTACAGGTCGACCGGCTCGTCGCGGCGGTGCACGCGCTCGAACACCCCGAGCGGGTCGCCGCGGACGACGCTGACGGGTCCGACGGCGAGCACGGCACGACGATTCGTGGGGATCGCGAACAGCTCTTCGGCCTCCTCGCCGGGGGCCAGCCGCTTCACCGCGAACTCGCCGCGACCGGCGCCGACGGGCAGAACGACGCGCGAGGGCAGGATCGCCCGCGACCCCGTGTTCGCGAGGGTCAGCGCACCGACGGCCCGCTCCCCCACGACCACGCGCGTGCGCGTGAGGTCCAGGCCCACGTCGTAGTCGGTGCGGCCGATCAGGAAGAAGGCGCAGATCACGAGCAGGGCGGCCAGCACGAGGGCCGCGACGATGAGCTCATGCCAGCCGAGCAGCTGCCCCGTGATCCACAGGACGACCGCCGTCACCAGCACGACCCAGCCCAGCGGCCGGACGACGCTCAGCACCTCCCGCGTCCCGCGCAGCACGCGCGCCGCCAGCGGCGCGGCGAGTTCACGCAGCACCTCCGTGCGGGTGGTGCCGGCGGGCACGGTGGTGCCCAGCGTCTCGCTCGTCATCAGGCCGCGGACCTCGCCTGCGGCGCCGGGATCGACTCGAGCGTGCGGGCGATCACCGTGGCGGGGGTGACTCCGCTGAACTCCGCCTCGGGGTCGAGGACGAGACGGTGCGTCCACGCCGGCGCCACGAGCTCCTTGACGTCGTCGGGCACGACGTAGTGGCGGCCCTGCGAGGCCGCCCGCACCTTGGCGATGCGCACCATCGCGAGCGAGCCGCGCACCGAGACGCCCACACGCGTCGAGGGGTCGGTGCGCGTGGCCTCGGCCAGCTGCGCGATGTAGCGCAGGACGGCGGGTTCGGCGTGGGCGCTCGCGGCGAGGTCGGCCATGTCGGCGACGGCGGAGGTCGTGATGAGCGCCGGCAGGCTGGCCGACGGGTTGCGGTCGGCGGCGCCGGCGAGGATGCGCTCGGCGATGGCGAGGTCGGGGTAGCCGATGGAGGTCTTGATCAGGAAGCGGTCGAGCTGGGCCTCGGGGAGCTTGTAGGTGCCGGCCTGCTCGATGGGGTTCTGCGTCGCGATGACGAGGAACGGGCGGCCCACCTCGTGCGGCACGCCGTCGACGGTCACGCGCGACTCCTCCATGACCTCCAGGAGAGCCGACTGGGTCTTCGGCGACGCACGGTTGATCTCGTCGGCGAGCAGGATCGAGGCGAAAACGGGGCCGCGGTGGAACTCGAACTTGTGGCTGGCCTGGTCGTAGATCGTCACGCCGGTGACGTCGGAGGGCAGCAGGTCGGGGGTGAACTGGATGCGGGCGCTCGTGCCCTGCACCGTGGCGGCGAGCGCCTTGGCCAGGCTCGTCTTGCCGGTGCCCGGCGCATCCTCCAGCAGCACGTGCCCTTCGGCGAGCATCGCCGACAGGACGAGGCTCACGACCTCGCGCTTTCCCATCAAGGCGCGGTCGACGTTGTCCACCAGGCGCGTGAAGGTGGTCTCGAACCAGGCGGCCTGGTCGGGGGTCATGGTCATGCGGTCATCCTCGTTCTCGTCTTCGTCGAATCACCAGGTGGATTTCTCGTACGCCTTGCCGTCGATCTCCACCCACACCTGCGTGCCGGGCTTGCCGTAGAAGCAGCCCAGCTGCGTGACGCCGTTGGCCGGGAGCGCCTTGTTGCTGCCCGAGGTGAATTCGCCGTCCGGCCCGCTGTGGCACGACACGCGGTACGTCCCGGCCGGGAAGTCCTTCGTGTTCACGGCGAAGTACGCGCACGACGCGGTCGAGCACTGCGAGTTGTTCACGCCGCCACCGCGGCTCACCCAGGCCCGCGGGGGGTCGGGCTCGGGCTTGTTGTCGGTACGGGCCTCCGCGCTCGCGGTCGACGTCTGATTGGCGGCATCCGTCGCACGCACCTGGATCGTGTGCTTCTCGCTGTACCCGAAGTTCACCGTGCGGGAACCGCTGCGGACAGCGACCTGCTCCCAGCCGCCTCCGGCGATCTTGATCTCCAGGTTCGTGATCGCACGCCCGTTCGCCGCGGGCGGCGACCACGCGAACTCGATCTGGGTCCCGCTCCCACGCGCACTCGCGCCGGGCGCCTGGATCGGTCCGTACGGGATCACCTGCGCGGTGGTGTTGGAGTCGGGGCTGGCGTACGTCGTGCCGTCCTGGGTCGTCACGGCGCGCAGCGTCACGGTGTAGCCGGAGCCGTTGGAGATGCCGCTGGTGATCCGGTTGCCGTTCAGGGGCGCCCAGCCGCCGCCGTTGAGCTTGTACTCGTACCGCACCGCGCCGGCATCGGCGCCGTTGGTCTCCGCCGGCTGATACGCGACGTGGATGGAGTTGTCGGGCGAGGGCGTGGACGCGCTCACGCCCTGCGGCGCACCCGGCGGGGTGAAGGCGCGCCGCGGGGCGGACGGCGCGCTGTCGGCGCCCCAACCGGCTTTGTTCACGGCGGCGACGGTGAACGAGTAGTCGGTGCGGCTGGGCTCGACCACGACCGCCTGCGAGGTCTGCCCCGCGCCGACGGAGATGGTGTTGACGAGGGCGCCACCGCGCAGCACGTTGAGGCGGTAGCCGGAGATGGCGTCGCCGTTCGGGTTCGGGGCCGCCCACGACACCTGCAACTGAGCCTGCGAGCCGACCGGGTCCAGCCGTGTCGTCGAGGGTGCCCCCGGGGCGGCCGGCGGACCGGCGGGGATCTCCGTCGCCGAGTACCCGCTCCAGCTCGACGGCTCGGGCGCGCGGTTGTGCGCCTGGACGCGCACCTGGTAGGCGGTGCCGTTCTCCAGCCCCTCCCACACGAGGGAATTGCCCGACGCCGTCTTCTGCGTGATGCCCGACGGCGGTGCCGGCGAGATCTCGAGCGTGAAGGATTCGACCGGCGAACCCGGGGTGCTCGGCGTGGTCCACGCAACATTCAGCGAGCGGTCGCCGAAGCGCAGCGTCGGCGGGGCCGGGGTGTCGGGGCGCGCGTCGGGACGCGCGGTCTCCGACGGGGCCGACGGGTCGGACTCGCCGACGCGGTTGGTGGCGGTGACGACGAAGTTGTACTCGACGTTGTTCGTCAGCCCGCTCAGCGTGCACGTGGTGGCCGGGCACTCGCGCGTGTAGTTGCCCGCCGTCGAGGTGACGGTGTAGCCCGTGATCGCGGCGCCGTTGTTCGGCGGCGGCGTCCACGACAGCACGACTGTGCGGTCCTGCACGCTCGACACCGTCGGGACGCCGGGGGCGTCGGGGCGGCCCTGCACGGTGAGGCGGATGCGGCCTTCGACCTCGCGATCGACGTCGGCCGTCGCATCCTGGATGCGGTAGCGCACGACCATCGTGCCGAAGAAGCTCGCCGACGGCGTGACCGACACCTGGTCGCCGCTGACCTGGGCGACGCCTTCGCCGGTCTCGGTGGACGCCGCGACGACCTTCAGCGGCGTCTCGGGGAACGGATTGAAGTCGTTCGCGAGCACCGGCACCGAGATGGTCCGGCCCTGATCGGCCTCGGGCAGCACGTCGTCGTTGGCGGTGGGGAGGGGACGCGTGGATGCGGTCACCCGCACCGTCACGGTCCCTTCGACGGGGTCGGTCTCGCCGTCGTCGATCCGCACCCGCACCTCGGCCGTGGTGCCCTTGCGCGTGTCGGCCTCGGCGCTGACCCGCAGCGTCTGACCGTCGACGGAGGCGCTCATGCCGCTGGGCGATCCGCCCACGATCGTGTACCGCATCCCCTCGAGGTCGCCCTCATCCGGGTCGGTCGTGAGCGCGACGAGGTCGAGGCCGGTGGCGTCCTCGCCGGGAGCGACGTCCATCTGGCCGTTGACGAACGTCGGCTGCTGGTTGTCCGGCGGCAGCACCGTCACCGGCAGTGTCAGCGTCGCCTTGCGACCCTCGGGGTCGTCGGGTCCGGTGCCGTCGGTGACCTCGAACGTGATGGCGTCCTGGCCGAAGTAGCCGTCGGCCGACGTGTAGACGAGGGTTCTCTCGTCCTCCACGAGCGAGGCGCCGTTCGCGTGTGCGGCGCTGACCTTGCCTGCCTCGGTGATGACGACGTCGCGGCCCCCGGCGGCGCGGACGTGCTCGGACAGCGGGATGCTGATGGTCTCGCCGCTCTTGACCTCGACGCCCTCGGTCGAGATCAGCACGGGCGGCAGGTCGCGCAGGCCTGGCACGTGGATGAACGCCGACGCGGTCAGGTCGTCGCGGTCGGTGATCGTGTACATCACCAGCTGCGCCTCTTCGAGGATCGGCAGCCGCACGACGCCGTCGCCGAGCACTCGCGCGCCTGCCGCCTCGACCGAGATCTCCAGCGCATCCACGGTGCCGTCGGGGTCTTCGTCGTTGGCGAGCACGTCGAGGTCGACGGAGGCCTCGTCCTCCACATCCGTCGGGCGCACCCGGTCATCGCGCGCGATCGGACGCTGCAGCGGCACGTCTTCGGCCACGGTGACCTGCAGGACTGCCCGCGCCTCGGCCCCCCGGGCGTCGCGGATCGTGTATTGCAGGCTCGTCTCGATCGGCTCGCCCGGGGAGGTCACGACCACCCGGTCACCGAGCACCCGCGCCTCCAGGCCGCCGGAATCGGCCATGATCAGGCCGTTGGAGACGAGCGTGATCGCGTCGCCCTCGGGATCGGAGTCGTTCGCCAGCACCGGCACCGCCACCTCGCGCCCGGGCCGCATGACGACGGCATCCTTCACCGCGTAGGGGGCCTGGTTGGCCGCCTCGGCCGGGGCGATGCCCACGCGGATCGACGCGATCGCCTCGGCGCCGAAGCGGTCGCGCACACGGTAGGTGAACGCATCCGGCCCGCTCTCGCCCTCGAACGCCTCGTACCTGAGGAAGTTCGCCCCGACCTCGCTGACGCGGCCCTTCGACGGCGCCGAGTCGATCCCCATCAGCTCCACCGAGTCGCCGTCGGGGTCGAGCCCGTCCAGCGGCACCGGGATGCGCACCTCGGATCCCGCCAGCACACGGCCGGTGATGTCGCGGGGGCGCGGGGCCTGGTTGGTCTCGGCGTCGACGGGGAGCACCTGGATGGTGACGTATCCGGCGTCCTTCTGGCCGGTGGAATCCTCCACCTCGTAGGTGGCGTACACCGTGCCCGGCTCATCGCTCGCCCGGAAGCGCACGGTGTCCTGCGACACGAAGATCGTGCCCTCCTCCGCGGCGGGCACCGGCTCCACCAGGTCGGGGGCGAGTCGGAGCGTGTCGTTGTTGGGGTGGTAGTCGTTGTCGAGCACCGGGATGGTGACGACGTCGCCGGCGCGGACGACCGCCGTGTCATCGCTGGCCACCGGCGGTCGCAGCTGGTCGGGCGCGGGCACCGGGATGACGACGACCTCACCCTCCGCGGTCTGCTGCCCGTTGGAGATGCGGTAGGAGATGCGCGTCTGCTCGCTCAGGGCCGACTGATCGGTGATGCGGAGGGTCTCGTGACCGATGACCGCGACCGAGATGCCGCTCGCGGGATCCACCGTCACCGACTGCACGACGAGGATCCCGCCGGAGGGATCGCTGTCGTTCGCGAGCACGTTGACGAGCACGTCGGCGCCGCTGGGCAGGAGCGCCACATCGCGCACCGCGACGGGCGGCAGGTCGGTGTCGGCGTCGGGGAGCACGTCGATGCGCACGAGGCCCGGCACGGCGTTGGGGCCGGCGGCCACGAGGTACTGCGCGTAGTACGTGCCGGGCGCCGAGGAGCGGAAGGTGAAGGTCTTGTTGGGGTAGTCGGGGACGATCTCGGCCCCGGGAACCTCGTCCACCCGCGTCAGGCGCAGCGTCTCCCGGCCCGAGCTGGTGTCGTTGGACAGCGGTGCGACGGTCGCGGACTGCCCGGCGCGCACCACGACGTGATCGGCGTTGGTGACCGGGACGGTGGAGCCGGGGGGACGCACGTCGAAGCGCACGATGCCCTCGGTGACCTCCGAGCCGTCGGAGACGATGATGGGCACGTCCTTGCGCCCCTGCGTGCCGCCGATCGCCCGATAGGTGATGCGGCCGTCGGCGGTGAAGTCGGCCTCGTCGCCTTCGGCGGGGACGACCGAGGCGAGGAAGACCTCGTCGCCGTCGGGGTCGGTCCAATCCGGCAGGACGTTGTACGTGATCGCGCCGCCGGCCTCGACGACGACCGTGGTGACGCGCTTGGGCTCAGGCGGGGCGTTGACATCCCACCCGCGGACGCTGAGCCGCACGTTGGCGGTGTCGGTGCCGCCGCGGCCGTCCTCGATCTCGTAGCGGAAGGTCTCCGACCCCGAGGCATCCTCGGGCACGGCGATCTGCAGCGCGGAGCCGTCGTGGATCGGCTGCACCTCCCCGAGCCCCGGCTCACCGTCGGGCAGGCTCACGACCAGGATGTCGCCGTCGGCGTCGGTGTCGTTGTCGAGCACCGGCAGCACCGTCGTGCGGCCCGGCCGCACCCCGAGGTCGTCATCGGCGGCGATCGGCGGGGTGTTCACCTCGGTGCGTTCGGGAAGCGTCGTCTCGACCGTCTCCTCGGTGGTCTGCTCGTCCTCTTCCGAGTCGCCCTCGGGCGGGATGATGTCGTCCCAGTTGTCCACGCGCTGCATCGCGTCGGTGGCCATCCACGCGGCGCCGCCGATGACGTCGTTGAGGATCACGACGTCGCGGTTCTGCCGGAACCGCAGCTGCGCGGTGGGCTCCAGGTCTTCGATCTGCATCGCGAGGTCGTTCGCGTCTCCGGAGCAGTCACGCACGAACCCACCCGAGCCGCTCCACGCGGCATACGTGCAGCCGGCGAGCGTCACCGGCGCCGTGGGCGCGCCCTCCCCCGCACCGGAGGGGGTCTTGGCGGGTTCGGAGCCGTCGAAGGGCACCCGCACGACCTCGGATGCGGTGGCCAGCACGAGCGCGTCGCCGGTGGCGGCGGGCTGCTGCAGGACGGCGGACTCGGCCCCGTCCACTTCGGCGCGCAGGCCGCCGGTGGTGTGCACGGTGCCGGTGTCGGCATCCAGCACGGCCGCCGTCGTCCCCACGACGGTGATCGACAGCTGGGCGTTCTCGTCGACGCCCTCCATGCCGCGGCGGGCCGCGTCCCCCGTCTCGCCGTCCGCGGTGACGGGCACCGTGACGATCTCGCCCGATTCCGCCGAGACGCCGTACACGGTGCCGTCGCGGCCGACCGCCACGTCGGCCCCCTTGCCGAGTTCGGTCACCGGCTCGGCGCCTTCGATCGTGAACGCTCCGGCAGCGCGTGCGGGGGTGATCCACAGCGAGCCCGACGCCGTGTCGAGCACGGCCATCGTCGGACCGCCGAGGGCGACCTTGGCGCCGGGAGGCACGTCGGCGGTGTCGGTGAGCATGACCATCGCCGGGTCGACCGCCGTCACGGTGGACTCGGCCTGGTCCACCACGAGGACGGTGGAGCTCTCCTGGAGGATGTCGTACTCGTCGCTCGCGGCGCGCAGGCCCGCGTCGAGCACGCGGGATTCATGGTTGAAGTGCCCCACCAGCACGCTGGACTGCTTCGTGATCCACACGCCGCCGTCGTGGAGGTCGACCTCGGTGGTGGGGAAGCCCTGATAGGCGACCGCCATCGTCGTGACCGCCAGCGCGGACACGGTCACGACGCCGGCGGACATGAGTGTCCGGCGGCGTCGTCGCAGCCATGTGAACGACCTCACGCGACGTCTGCCTCCCCCGGGCGAAAACGAGCGGATTACCCGTCAGAGCGGGCGGAATCCCCCTCAGCCTAGCGGGAGAGTACACGACCGCACGCCACCGCCTGCCGCCGCTTGCTCAGCGCTCGCGCCGTCTGGGTATCCGGTCCATGCCGTTCGCGGCACATTCGGTTGCGGCCCGTGCCGGGGTACCGGCTCAGAGGAGCCCGCGGGCACTCATGCTCCAGGATAGGAATCCCGTGATGTGCTCGGCGTACGGCACCGTGAGGTGCGTGGCGTCGTAGCGGATCGGAAGGTCGCCCGCGAAGGCGGGGCACGCGTCCTGCCAGCAGCTGAACTCGAGCGAACCGATCGCGTCGGCCTGCGTGGCCGCAGCCGTCGCCTCGGCTGCGGCGTGCATGTCGCGCCACGTCTGGTCGACCGCCGTCAGACACTGCGCCGGGGCGGTCACCGGCGAGAAGCAGCGCGCCAGGTCGCCGCCCGGGGGCGGTGGCGCCAGGTAGACGACGCCGGCCGCGCCATAGGCGGACACCTCCGCGTGCGTCGCGGCGAGCAGGTCGGCCGCGGACAGATCACGCCCCTCCACCGTGCGCCCCAGCGTGTAGGCGTTGGAGACCACCACGAGATCGGCCGGCTCGGCGGCCATGAGCGCCCGCACGTAGAGCTTGCGCTGCGGACAGGCGGCCATGACGGCCGGATCGGGGTTCTGCACGAGCACGTCGGTGAAACGGCAGCCGTACAGCCCCACCGTGGTGATCCGCCATGTACCTCCGCTGTCTTCCGCGAGCTTCTTGAACGCCGGCGCATACGACATCGCCGTGGAGTCGCCCACGAGGTACATGTGGCGCGCGGCATCCGCATCGCCCCACGTGCACCGGCCGGAGTCGACCGGCACGTCGGGAGCGAAGCAGTCGCGCGCAGGATTGACGCTGGAGGAAGCCGCCATCACCTCGTCGAGGGAGGGACGGAGGTCTGGCCATGCCTCCGCCGACACCGCTTCGGCCAGCTCTGCCTGCAGCGCGGCCGTCGGGTCCTCCGCCGGGGCGGCCACCGGGTCGGCCACCGGCGGCACGAGCGGCCCGATCACCGGCGAGCCGAACGCGGTCTGCAGCATCAGGACCACCACGATCGCCCCGATGCCGAGAGCGGCCGCCGACATCCCCATCTGAGCGCCGTACCGCGCGCGCCACTGCGCCCACGGCGACGGGGGTGCGCCCGCCGGCTCCGCCGGTCGCAGCGGCAGCCGGCGCAACGGCGCCTGGACCGGCGCAGCCACCACCACCGGCGCGGGCTGCGGTGCGTGCTGCGCCCCGCGCGGCGGTGCATGCTGCGCCGCGGGCGGCGGTGCGGCGGGCGCCCGGTCGGGGCGTGGCTGCCGGCCCGGGTAGTACCGCTGCCCCGGCACCCACCCGGCGGGGCGCGTCGTCACGACTCCGTGCCGGGCGGATGCCGGCTCGCGCGGCGGCGCCGGGGCCGGGTCGCGCGGCGGGGCGGAGGCGGGCTCGAGCACCGAGGCGGGCTCGTCCTCCGTCTGCGGTGCGGCGGCGAGCGCCGGCCTCGCCGCCCGGCGCAGCAGGAGCGGTGAGCGATGCAGCGGCTGCTCCACGCCGTAGTACGTCGACACCGCCAGAACGGCCGTTGCGACCAGCACGATCGCGGTGGTCCCGTCGCCGGCCGGGAGGAGCACCCCCGCGAACACGAGCACGGGGAAGTGCCACAGGTACAGCGCGTACGACACGTCTCCCAGCCACACGCTGACCGGGTTGGTGAGCGGGAAGAGGTGCCGGTGGCGGGGATCGCCGCCCACTCCCCCCGCCACGACGAGCGCGGTGGCCGCGACGGGCAGCACCGCCCACGGCGCGGGGAAGGCCGACGACGGGTCGATCACGAGGCACGACCACACCACGCCGGCAAGACCGGCCCACTGCAGGAGGCCGCCGACCGCGGCGGGGATGCGGGCCAGCGCGGGAGCGGCCACGGCGAGCAGCGCTCCCACGGCGAGCTCCCACGCCCGCGTCGTCGTGGAGAAGTACGCCACCGTGGGCTCGGCGGCAGTCTGGGCGACGGCCCATCCCCACGACGCGGCGCCCACCAGCAGCGCCACCGCGCCCACGGCCGCGCGTCCCGCCCGGCCCCGGCGACCGTCACGGGGCGCCAGCAGCACCGCGACCACCACCAGCACGGGCCACACGAGGGAGAACTGCTCCTCGACCGACAGCGACCAGAAGTGCTGCAGCGGGCTGACCGCCGCCTCCGAGAAGTAGTCGGTGCCCTCGGCCGCGAAACGCCAGTTCGACACGAACAGCGCCGCGGCCACCGCATCCGCCCACGTCGCATCGGCCCGCGCACGGTTGAAGAGGAAGAACGCCGCGACGCAGACGGCGAGCAGCACGAGGACTGCAGCCGGCATCAGCCGGCGGATGCGGCGCCCGAAGAACTCTCGCAGCGAGACGCGGCCGGTCTCGGCGACCTCCCTCAGGAGCAGCCCCGTGATGAGGAAGCCGGAGACGACGAAGAACACGTCGACACCGGCGAAGCCGCCGCCGGGCCACCCCACGACGTGGGTGGCGATGACCATCACGACCGCGAGCGCGCGGAGCCCCTGGATGTCTCGCCGGATCGGCGCGCGGGGGGAGGTCGGGTTCGAGGTCACGGTTTCTACGGGGTACGGCCGGCGCTCAGTCTAGGGGCGTCGGCCGCCGCGCCGTGCGCACGGCAGCCCTCGCGCGTCAGGACGCGACGTAGGCCGCGAGGTGCTCACCGGTCAGGGTGGATGCGTCGGCGACGAGGTCGGCCGGAGCCCCCTCGAAGACGATCGTCCCGCCGTCGCGCCCGGCACCGGGGCCGATGTCGATGATCCAGTCGGCGTGCGCCATCACCGCCTGGTGGTGCTCGATCACGATGACGCTGTTGCCGGCGTCCACGAGACGGTCCAGCAGCCCGAGGAGGTTGTCGACGTCGGCCAGGTGAAGGCCCGTCGTCGGCTCGTCCAGGATGTAGACCGCGCCCGACTTCGCCATCGAGATCGCCAGCTTCAGGCGCTGCCGCTCACCGCCGGACAGCGTGTTCAGCGACTGCCCGAGCGTCAGGTAGCCCAGGCCGACATCGACCATGCGCGCGAGAGTGGTGTGCGCGGGGCCCTTGGGGAAGAACTCCGCCGCGTCGGCGGCCGACATCGACAGCACCTCGGAGATGTTCTTCCCATCGAGCCGGTACTGCAGCACCTCGTCGGAGAACCCGGTGCCCTCGCACACCTCGCACACCGTCTCCACGGTGGATTGGAACCCGAGGTCGGTGATGATGACGCCCAGCCCCTTGCACGCGATGCACGCGCCCTCCGAATTCGCGCTGAACAGGGCCGGCTTCACGCCGTTGGCCTTCGCGAAGGCGGAGCGCACCGCATCCAGCACTCCCGTGTACGTCGCCGGGCTGCTCCGCCGCGACCCTCGGATGGGCGCCTGGTCGACGATGACCACGCCGTCCAGGCCCGTGAGGTTGCCGTGGATGAGCGACGACTTGCCCGACCCGGCCACGCCGGTGACGACGGTGAGCACGCCCAGGGGCACGTCGACGTCGACGTTCCTGAGGTTGTGCTGCGTGGCGCCGCGGATCTCCAGGGCGCCCTGTGGTGTGCGCGTGGAGTCCTTCAGCCGCGCGCGGTGGTCGAGATGGCGCCCCGTGAGCGTGTCGGAGGAGCGCAGGCCCGCGACATCCCCGGTGAACTGGATGCGGCCGCCGTCGCGCCCCGCCCCCGGACCCAGGTCGACCACGAAGTCGGCGATCGCGATGACCTCCGGCTTGTGCTCGACCACGAGCACCGTGTTGCCCTTGTCGCGCAGGGCCAGCAGCAGCGCGTTCATCCGCTGGATGTCGTGTGGATGCAGGCCCGCGGTCGGTTCGTCGAACACGTAGGTGACGTCGGTCAGGCTCGAGCGCAGGTGCCGGATCATCTTCGTCCGCTGCGCCTCGCCGCCGGACAGCGTGCCGCTGGCGCGGTCGAGGGAGAGATAGCCCAAGCCGATCTCGACGAAGGAGTCGACGGTGTCGCGGAGCCCGGCGATCAGCGGACCCACCGCAGGGTCGTCGATGGTGCGCAGCCACGCGGCGAGGTCGGTGATCTGCATGGCCGTCGCATCCGCGATGCCGACCCCGTCGATCTTCGACGAGCGGGCACCCTCGTTCAGGCGCGTGCCGCCGCAGTCGGGGCACGCGGTGAAGCGCACGGCGCGGTCGACGAAGGCGCGGATGTGCGCCTGCAGCGAGTCGCGGTCTTTCTGCAGCATGCTCTTGGTGATCTTGGGGACGAGGCCCTCGTAGGTGATGTTGATGCCCTGCATCTTCACCTTGACCGGTTCCTTGTGGAGGAAGTCGGCCAGCTCCTGCTCGGTGTAGTCCTGGATCGGTTTGTCGGGGTCGAGGAATCCCGACTCGGTGAACTGCCGCACCATCCAGCCGTCGACGTTGAAGCCGGGGATCGTCAACGCGCCCTCGGCGAGCGACTTCGTCCGGTCGAACAGCTCGTCCAGGTCGACCTCGCTCACTTCGCCCAGGCCCTCGCACCGCGGGCACATCCCGCCGGTGATCTCGAACGAGCGACGCTCCTTGACGGTCTTGCCCCCGCGCTCGGAAGTGATCGCGCCGCCACCGCGCACGGAGGGGACGTTGAAGGAGAACGCCTGCGGAGACCCCACACGCGGGACGCCCAGGCGGCTGAACAGCATCCGCAGCATCGCGTGCACGTCGGTCGCCGTGCCCACCGTGGAGCGGGCGTTGGAGCCCATGCGCTCCTGATCGACGAGGATCGCGGGGCTGATGTTCTCCAGCGCGTCCACCTCGGGCCGCGGGGGCGTCGACATGAACGCCTGCACGAACGTCGGGTACGTCTCGTTGATCAGCCGCTGCGATTCGGCCGCGATCGTGCCGAACACGAGGGACGACTTCCCCGATCCGCTCACGCCGGTGAACACCGTGAGGCGCCGTTTGGGGATCTCCACGCTGATGCCCTGCAGGTTGTTCTCCCGCGCCCCCACGACGCGGATGACGTCATGGCTGTCCGGCGCGGATGCGGTGGACTCGGGCGATGCTGCGGCCATGCGTGCTCCTCCTCGGTCGGTGTGCCCAGTGTTCCGCACATTGCGGACATCCCGCTTCCGCATTCCTGACCGATCCGCCTCCGCGCCCCATCCCCGCGAGGTCAAGATCCGCGAGACTGCAGCGTGCTGACGAGACCGCGACATCATGTCGCGGTCTCGTCGCGGGGATGCGGTCTCGCTGCGTAGCGGGCTCAGGACGCGGCGGCGACCTCCGCGGCGTCGTACTGCGCCACGGAGAAGTTGTCCACGAACAGGCCGTCGGGATCGACCTCGTGCTTCAGGGCGAGCAACCGCTCGAGCTTGTCCGGCGGGAAGGCGTCGAGGATGCGCTCGGGCCTCGTGGACGAGTCGAAGCTCAGGTACATGCCGCGTCCGTGCACGCGCACCGCCTCCCACGCCGCGTCCAGACGTACCGGATCGGCGCCGAGCGCCACCACGGAAAACTGCGCCGCGCGGTGCGAGTACGCGGTGTCGTCCTCTCCGACGTCGCTCACGGCCCCGCCGACGGAACGGAGCTGAAGGAAGTACGACGCGCCCGCATCGAGCATCCGCACGGCCTCCGCCGCGAACTCCGGCGTGATCTCACTCAGCAGAAGCGACCGGGCATGCGGCTCGCCGCGCCCGTGCTGGGGCCCGAGGTCGGCGTTGGCCATGACGCCCGCATAGCTCGTAACCTGCACCGACTGCTGCACGAGCGGCGCGAGCTCGGCGAACGGCTGCAGTCGCGCGATGATCGTGTCCGGATCGGAGGAGTCGACCATCGCCATGATCTGCGCAATGCGGGGCTGACCCGGCCGGCGGGCGCCCATGATGAGGAACGCCGTCAGATCGCGCGGAGCCGCCGCCATCACGGCACCGTAGCCGGTGAGGAACTCTTCGGTGTCGGAGGCGTCGAACGCCAGCTGAGCCCATCCGACTTCGCCGACCTCGTCGACCTCGAACTCGAAGCTCGTCACGATGCCGACGTTCGCGCCCGCGCCGCGGATCGCCCAGAACAGCTCGGGGTGGGTGGCGGCGTCCGTGCGCACGACCGAGCCGTCGGCGAGTACCACCTCGGCGGCACGCAGGTGATCGATCGTGAGACCGTGCTCGCGCACGAGGAACCCGATGCCGCCGGCCGTGGCGAGCCCGCCGACCCCGACCCCGCCGTAGTCGCCCGAGCTGAGCGCCCAGCCGTGCTCATCCAGCGCTGCGGCAACCTCTCGCCACCGCGCCCCGGGACCGATGCGCACCAGCCGGCGGGACGCGTCGAGCACCTCGATGGCGTTGAGCCGACGCAGATCGATCACGATGCCGCCATCGTTCGTGCTGCGCCCGCTGATGCCGTGCCCGCCGCTGCGGATCCCGAGCGGCACCCCCCGGTGTCGCCGCGCATATGTGACGGCCTCGACCACCTGCGCCGTGGAGTCGGGCTGCAGGACGATGCCCGGCGCACCGCCGCGGAGGTAGGTGGAGCTCACGTCGGCGTACGTGAAGTCGCCCGGCTCGATCGCGCGCATGCCCGCGGGCACACCGTTGTAGTCGATGCCCGCCCGTCGCCGCGCGAGCGAGGCGACCGATCGCACCGGCGCCTCCGTGGTGCCGCGCGTTCCGCGCTCACGGGCGACCAGCTCCCGCACCGCCGGTGCCAGCTCCTGGCCCACGACCTGGAACACTCGCGGATCGTCGCTGGCCACGATGAACGTCGACACGCCATCCTCGAGCGCATACCGGGCCATCTTCGCGGCCCACGCGCTCACATCACCGCTGGGCGGAGCCACGTTCAGCAGGCGGCGGATCTCCCGCGGGTCACGCGCGGCCCCCTCGGCCGCCTCGTCGATCGCGGTGTTCCCGCGCGCGAGGTCGCCAGGCTGCATGTAGGCCTCGGAGGGCAGCCAGCCGTCTCCGAGCCGACCGGTCAGCGCCAGCATCCGCGGCTTGAGAGCCCCGATCAGCAACGGGATGCGGTGTGCCGGGCGCGGGCCGCGCTTGGCCCCGTGCACGCGGTGGTACCGGCCGTCGGTGAAGACGCCGCCGCGCGCCGACGTGTCCCACAGCTCGCGCATGACCACGATGGCCTCCTCGAGTGCCGTCACGGCCTGACCGGGCGTGAGCCGAGGTTCACCCATGGCCTCGATCGCATCCCAGAACGCGCCCGCGCCGAGCCCGAGATCGAAGCGTCCGCCGGAGAGGAGGTCGAGGCTCGCGGCGGCGCGCGCGACGACGGCGGGCGGACGCAGCGGCATGTTCAGCACGTTCGGCGCGATGCGCACGCGCTCCGTCTGCGCGGCGACGTAGGTCATGAGGGTCCAGGTGTCCAAGAACGCCGGCTGGTACGGGTGGTCCTGGAACGTGACCAGGTCGAGCCCGGAGGCCTCCGCCATCTGCGCGAGGGTGACCGGAACCTGCGGGTCGACCGCGGTGGGTGTGATGAAGGCTCCGAACTCGAGTCCGTGACCGTAATCCATGTCAGCTCCCTGCTGTCTGAGGGGTGGGGGAAGAAGAAGAAGAGGGTTCGGCGGCCCGCGCGGGGCGGAGGCCGCCGAGGACGACGTCGAGGAGTATCGGCCGGTCATCGGGTGAGCCGAGGCGCACCGCGTGCTCGATGCCGCACAGCATCCGCCGCACGTGGTCGACGGTGATGTCCGGACGCACGGCCCCGGCAACCTGTGCGCGCTCGAGTGCCGCGCGCAGGCTCGTGACGAATGCGCACTTTGCCTCGCGGGCCGCACCCAGTTCGGCGTCAGGCGCGGTGATGACCGCCTGCACGCCTTCGTCGGCGAGTTGCAGCTCGAGCGCGGCGGCCAAGAGCGTGTGCAGTGCGGCGCCGGCGTCCGGCGTGCGCTCCGCCTCGCCCGCGAGGACCCGCAGGCGCTGGATCGAATCGAGCGAGAGCGCTTCGGACAGCGCCGCGACCGTCGGGAAGTGCCGATACACGGTCGCGACACCGACGCCCGCCTCGCGCGCGACGTCGTTGAGCCTCAGCTCGCCGCGAGGGATGCGCCGCGCGGCGCACAGGATCGCGTCACGGCTGCGTGCGGCGTCGGCTCGAAGGCGAGTCATGGGCGCTAGCGTACTCCTGAAACGGATGACTCATCCGTTTCGGCGTTTCGCCCCCCGCGAACTCCGTTCCCGCGAAACAGCACGCCACCGGCGAGACCGCGACATGATGTCGGGGTTTCGCCGGTGGCGTGCAGTCTCGCGGACGAGAAGAGGTGGATGCTCCGGGTCAGCCCTGAGCGCGACGGCTCGAGCGTGCGCCGTTACCGCGCACGACGTCGCCGACGCGGATGCCGCTGGGGCGAGCTCCGGCCGCGGACCCACTGGAGCGCGATCCCGTGTGCCCGCCCGAGCGGGAACCCGCGGTCGAGGCGGCAGCGCCGGCACCCACGGGCGCTGCACCACGGCCGCCGGAACGGCGACCGTTGGCGGCTCCGTCGGAGCGGCCACCCGAGCGACCGGAGCCGGCCGGGGCGCCACCGCGGGCCGCGCGCTTGCGCTGCGCGTTGGCACCCTGCGAGGAGCCGCCGCCGCGCTGCTGCGGGGCGACGACGGGAGCGGGCGTGACGTACGCCGCGACCTCGCCGACGAGGGCGGTCACTTCGGCCGAGGCCGGGGTGACCGGGGTGGGCGTGGCCGAGATGGCGGCCTTGCGGAGGATGTCGAGCGTGTCGCGACGCTGCTCGGGAAGCATCACGGTCACGACGTCACCGGCGCTGCCGGCACGGGCGGTGCGGCCCGAGCGGTGCAGGTACGCCTTGTGCTCGACGGGCGGGTCGACGTGCACCACGAGGGCGATGTCATCGACGTGCACGCCGCGCGCGGCGACATCCGTGGCCACGAGGACACGGGCGGTGCCGGCGCTGAACGCCGCGAGGTTGCGGTCGCGCTGGGGCTGCGACAGGTTGCCGTGCAGGTCGACCGACGGGATGCCCGCGGCCGTCAGCGTGCGGGCCAGCTTCTTGGCCTGGTGCTTCGTGCGGGTGAAGAGGATGCGGCGGCTCGAGCCGGACGCGAGGGTGCGCACGAGCGCGGTCTTGGCCGTGGCATCCGCGGCGACGAAGACGTGGTGGGTCATCGCGGCCACGTGCGAGGTGGCCTCGTCGACCGAGTGCAGCACCTCGTTGCGGAGGAACTTGCGCACGAGCTTGTCCACGCCGTTGTCCAGCGTCGCCGAGAACAGCATGCGCTGTCCGCCGGCGGGCGTGCGGGTGAGCAGGCGCGTGACGCCCGGCAGGAAGCCCAGGTCGGCCATGTGGTCGGCCTCGTCGAGCACGGTGATCTCGATGTCGTCCAGGCTCGCGAAGCCCTGGCTGATGAGGTCTTCCAGGCGACCGGGGCACGCGACGAGGATGTCGACGCCGGCGGCGAGCGCGTCGACCTGACGGCGCTGGTTGACCCCGCCGTACACGGTGGTGGTCGTCAGGCCGTATGCGGCGGCGAGGGGCTTGATGACGGCGTCGATCTGGTTCGCGAGTTCACGCGTGGGTGCCAGGACCAGGGCGCGCGGACGACGTCCGCGGCGCGTCGAGGTCTTCGCGCCCAGGCGAGCGACCAGCGGGAGGGAGAAGGCGAGGGTCTTGCCCGAGCCCGTCTTCCCGCGCCCCAGCACGTCGCGCCCGGCGAGGGTGTCGGCGAGCGTGTCGGCCTGGATGGGGAAGGCCTCGGTCATGCCCTGCGAAGCGAGGACGTCGACGAGAGGAGTGGGCACGCCGAGATCGGCGAAAGTAGGAGCAGTCATATGTCTTTCATGCCGACGCGCAGACGCGCAGACGGCGGATCAGAATGCGGCTGAGCCGCAGAAGATTGGCGAAGGCGTCGGGCGACGCATCCGTTCGCCGTGAAAGTTCGGGCCCTGGTCCCTGAGATTCTCGAAGGGGGCCGATGCGTTCGACGACGCAGGGAGCAGGAATCGCTCCGCAGTAGGTCCAGTCTACCCGGTGACGCGCCGTCGGCTCGCATCGAGCGGAGGATGGATCGGCAACGGAGGACCGATCGGGCCGGATTTCTCCTCCTTTCCCGGCATCTCCTCCGCTCGCGGACGGGAGATTCGCGGCGCGGCGGCGACGCGCGTCACCCGGCGCGCCAGCACCCTTCGACGTGGTCGTCGACCATGCCCGCGGACTGCATGAGGGCGTACATCGTGGTGGGTCCGACGAAGCGGAATCCGCGCGCGCGCAGCGCCTTGCTCATCGCCGTGGACTCGGGGGTCACGGCGGGCACGTCGGCGAACGAGACGGGATGGCGCGGGCGCGGCGCGGGCGCGAACGACCACATCAGCGCGTCGAGCTCGCCGTCGGCCATGCCGGCGACCAGGCGCGCGTTCGAGATCGTGGCCTCGATCTTCGCGCGGTTGCGGATGATGCCGGCGTCCTGCATGAGCCGCTCGACGTCGTCGGGGCCGAAGGCGGCGACCCGCTCAGGTTCGAACCCGGCGAACACCTCCCGGAAGCGTGGGCGCTTGCGCAGGATCGTGATCCACGAGAGACCGGCCTGGAAGCCCTCCAGGCTCATCTTCTCGAACAGCGCGCGGTCGCCGTGGAGGGGGACGCCCCACTCCTCGTCGTGGTAGCGGAGGTACTCGGCATCATCCGCCGCCCACGCGCAGCGCGCGACGCCGTCGGCTCCGGTTCGCACCTCGGTGGTCACGGCGCCACCCTATCCATCCGCTCCGACGTGCGGATGCGGAAAGGTGGAGGCATGACCTCTCCCGATCCGGATTCCCGCACCCGCGCCGCCGACATCCTGCAGGCGAGGCTCGAAGATCGTCGCATGAGCCGGCTGAACAAGGCCGTGCGGGTGGTCTCGTCGTACGCGATCGCCCTCGTCAGCGGCGGCACCGACGAGCTGCTTCCCGGAATGGACCTCGTCGTCACCCGCATCGACACGGGCGCGGAGGTGCTGCGCGTGGCTGCGGGGCAGCCGCAGGAAGCCGACCACATGCTCCAGGCGACCCGGCGCGACCTCGACGAGATGTCCGTCTCGCAGTTCGTGGCCGCGTGGCGGCCGGCGGGCTGAACCGCCGACTCGCCCGAGCATCCGTCCGTCTCCGCCGCGGCTGCGCACAACGGCGGGGATCGTCGGCGACACGCCGCAAAACGAACCCCGCCCCCGGCGTGGCGCGGACGATGTCCGCGGTTGTGCCGGGGGCGGGGGCTGGGGCTACTTCTTCGCGGGCTTGCGCTCGGGCACGGGCGCCCTGCCGGATGCGGCGAGCTCGGCGTAGTACGCCGCCGCCTCGTCCTGGCGGGCCTGCTCCGCGCCCGAGGCGATCGGCGCGCGCACGTGCTCGGGTTCGTAGCCGAAGGCGTCCACGAGGTCCTGAGCGTGCGGCCGCAGCCGCAGGCACAGGCGATCGATGTAGCTCGACACGGCCGCGGCGCGCTGAGCCGACAGGCGCCCGTTGATGAGGTACCACGCGAGGTGCTTCTCGACGACGGTCAGGCCGAACAGGTCGCGCAGCCAGGTCAGCACGGTGCGGGTGCTCTCGCCCTGCGTCTTGTTGACCGCATCCGTGAACGCCTCCCACATCAGCAGCTCGCCGTGGGCGCGGGCGGCCTCGATCAGCTCGGCCTGGTTCGCGTTGAACAGGGCCGCGGCCTCCTCGGGGGACAGCTTGGCGGCCGGGCGGAGCCGACCGGCCAGATCGGCGACCATCTGCTGCACGCGCCCGGCGAGCAGCTCGTGCTGCTGGTCGGCCCGCAGGCCGCGCTCGACGGCACGCGCGGTCGAGCCGAAGTCGCTCACCGCCTGGCCGAACTGCCGCAGGCCCGCACCGTGGAACACCTTGCCGGCGGTCTGACCGACCGCGAAGGCGGCGAGGGCCTTGGCATCCTTGCCCTTGAACTGCCGGCCGTAGTCCGACAGCAGGCGCTTGCCCACCAGCTGCAGCAGGACGTTGTTGTCGCCCTCGAACGTGGCGTAGATGTCGAGGTCCTGCCGGAGGCCCACCAGACGGTTCTCGAACAGGAACCCGGCTCCGCCGCACGCTTCCCGCGCCTCCTGCAGCGTGTCCAGCGCGTGCCACGTCGACAGCGGCTTCAGCGCGGCGGCGAGGGTCTCCAGATCCTGCCGGTCGTCGTCGGTGTCGGTGACGCCGCTGAAGACCGCATCGAACTTCTGCAGGAACTCATCGTGCGCGAAGATGTGCGCGTACGTCGTGGCCAGGCGCGGCAGGAGGCGGCGCTGGTGCTTGCCGTAGTCCAGCAGCACGACCTCGGGCGTCCCGAGGCCGGAGTCGAACTGGCGGCGCTGGTTGCCGTACGTGATCGCGATGTACAGGCCCAGGGCCGAACCCCAGGATGCGGCGCCGTCGAGGGAGATGCGGCCCTGCACGAGCGTGCCGAGCATCGTGAAGAAGCGGCGGCCGGGGCTGGCGATCTCGCTGGAGTACGTGCCGTCGGGGGCGACGTCGCCGTAGCGGTTGAGGAGGTTGGTGCGCGGGACGCGCACGCTGTCGAAGTGCAGGCGGCCGTTGTCGATGCCGTTGAGGCCCCCCTTGAGCCCGTCGTCCTCGCCGCCGATCCCGGGGAGGAAGTCGCCGTTGTCGTCGCGCAGCGGCACGTAGAAGCAGTGCACGCCGTGGTTGACGCCGTTCGTGATGAGCTGCGCGAACACCGTCGCGGCGATGCCGTGCAGCGCCGCGTTGCCGAGGTAGTCCTTCCACGCCCCGCGGAACGGGGTGTTGATGACGAACTCCTCGGTCTCGGGGTCGTACGTGGCGGTCGTGCCGATGGCCGCGACATCCGAGCCGTGCCCGGTCTCGGTCATGGCGAAGGCGCCGGGGATCTCCAGGCTCATGATGCCGGGGAGCCACTTGTCGTGGTGCTCCTGCGTGCCCAGCTGCAGCACCGCGGCGCCGAAGAGACCCCACTGCACGCCCGACTTGATCTGCAGGCTCGGGTCGGCCACGACGAGCTCTTCGAAGCCGGCGATGTTGCCGCCGTTGTCTTCGCTGCCGCCGAAGCGCTTGGGGAACGCGCGGTGCACGGCCTTGTTCTCCACCAGCAGGTGCAGCTGGCTCAGCACCCGCTCGCGGTGCTCCGCCATCGACAGGCCGTCGACGCGCCAGAAGGCGGGGTCTTTGATCATCTCGCGCGCCGTGCGGCGCGTGTCGGCCCACGTCCCCAGCAGCAGGTTCGTCACGGCGGTGACGTCGATCTGGGCTTCGGATGCTTCGGCCGCCGTGTGCGCGGCGGTGGGGGCGCCCCCCGCGGGGGTGCGCTTGTCTTCGGCGGGCGTGGTCGGTCGGACGGCGGCGTCAGCCATGTTCAACACCTTTCGGCGGGACGAGAATCGACTTTCACCGTAGGACTCCCACAACCGCCCTCCAAGCTGGTTGGCCTATCCCCACAACGCGGGTCGTCGACGTCGGCGCCCCTCCTTGTGCTCCCCGCACAGTTCAGGCGACCGCATCACCGCGGAAGAAGCGGTCGCTCGTTTCCCGGAGCCGATCCTGCACGTCGGGGTCGTAGGAGATGGGCGGCGTCGGGGTGTCGGCCGCGCGGACGAAATAGCGCCCGGTGACACCCTCCAGCGCCGCGTCGACGGCAAGGCGGAGGGTGGCCGCGGCACCCTGCTCGGGGGTGAGCAGGATGGGGCGGATGAGCCCTTCCAGCGGCCGGAGCGGGGCAGGGATGAGGCTGTCGATGATGTCGGTGGAGACGATGCCGGGGTGGACCGCATTCACGGTGACCTCGCCGGCGAAGGTGCGGGCGAGGCGGTAGCCGGCGGTGACCGTCAGCAGCTTGGCCCGCGCGTAGGCCTCGAAGGGGATGAAGCCCGCCGCCGGGTTGAGGCGCGCGAGGTCATCCAGACCGCCCACGTCGAGCGTGACCGGCCGCGGCGTGCCCAGGAGCGTGATGCGGCGGGTGTCGCGGAGGCTGTCCGAGGCGACGTTCACGACCCGCGCCCTGCCCCGCCGGAGCTGCTCCTCGAGCAGGACGGTCAGGCCGAACGCGGCCAGATAGTCGACGGCGATGTGCATCTCGATGCCGTCCGATGACCGTCGATGGTGCGCGTAGTGCGCCCCGGCGTTGTTGACCAGGACATGCACGGCATCGTGACGATCCGCGATCGCGCCGGCGACCCGCATGACGCCCGCTCGATCCGAGAGATCACCGGCGACCACTTCCCACGTGCCGCTGCCCGGCATGCCCTGGGAGAGCACGGCTTCTGCTCGAGAGGCGTCTCGGGCCACGGCGACGACGTGCATGCCGTTGCGGACGAGCTCCCGGGAGATGACCCGCCCCATGCCGCCGGTGGCTCCCGTGACCACGGCGACGCGACCGGCGACGCTCATCGACGGATCCGGGGGTAGCGGCGAACGTAGTGCGGCTCCTCCGCCTCGCGAACGAGGAAGTCGGCGAGGTCGGCGCGGCCGATGAAGTGCCAGAGCCGGATCGGCAGATCCTCCCCGGTGCGGTAGGCGCCCGTCGCCGGGCCGTCCCGGAGCATCGGCGGCCGGACGATCGTCCAGTCGAGGCGGGAGGCGGCGATGAGCGGCTCCATCGACTCCTTGTCGGCCATCTTCTCGCCCACTCGCGACCACACCGCCCGCGCGTACAGCGACCGGTCATGGGTCTCGCGCGCCCCGTGCGCACTCACGGCGATGAGCCGGGGGACGCCGGCTGCCGTCATGGCCGGGACGAGGGTGCGCATCGCGTCGGTGCACACGGTGGTGACGCCCGTCGCAGAACCTCCCAGTGCGCTGATCACGACGTCCACCCCCTCGAGCGCGTCGCGCAGCCCCGCCCCGTCCGAGACACCGGTCCAGGCCACCTCACGCACTCCGCTCTCGGGTGCGAAGGTCCCCTCGCGCCGGACGAGGGCGACGACCGCATGCCCCGCCCCGCCGCCTCGGGCGACGACGTGGCGACCCGTGCGTCCCGTGGCACCGAGCAGAAGAATGGTGCGTTTCGATACATTCTGTCTCATAGCCGAGAGGATCCCACGCGCTGGCTTTTGAGTCAACATGTCTCATAGACTGATCGCGTGACGGACGAGCCGGACCCCCGCTTCCTGCGCAGCCGGCAGGCGATCCTGGATGCGGCGCGCGAACTGCTCCTCGCGCACGGCCCCGTCGCGGTCACCCACCAGCGCATCGCCGAGCACGCGGGGATCGGCCGCGCCACCGTGTACCGGCACTGGCCGCAGCCGGAACAGCTCCTGGCCGAGGCGATGACCACCGTTCCCCTGCCGTTCTTCGAGTCGCCCGCCGCTCCGTTCCGGCCGTGGCTGACCGGTGAACTCACCTCGCTCGCACGCCAGCTGGAGCTCGATGCGGTGCGAGCCGTCGCGACGACCCTCGCCAACGCAGCCCTGTGGAACCCGGGCATGGACGCCCGGCGCGCGGGTTTCGCCGCCGCGGTATCGCAGCGCCTGGCTTCGGCCCTCACGGAAGCGGAGCGGGCAGGCGAGCTCTCCCTGAGGGGAGAGCTCTCGGATGCGGCCGCCCTCGCGATCGGTCCCCTCTACTATCGGGCGACCATCGAGCGAGCTCCCGCCGACGCGGCTCTGATCGAGCGCTGCGTCGCCGCTGTCGGGGTGTGGACGTCACCGTGACGCCCGCCGCATGCAGCCGGTGACCTGGCCCGGTCTGGGCAGCCCCCGCCGCGGCGTCAGTGGGCGGCGACGACGGCGAGGATGCGGTCGCCGTAGGCCTCGCGCTTCTTGGCGCCGATGCCGGTGATGCCGTCCAGATCGCCGAGGGAGGAGGGGCGGGCTTCGGCGAGCGCGCGCAGCGTCGCGTCGCCGAAGACGATGTAGGCCGGAACGCCCTGCTCCCGCGCCTGCTCGGCCCGCCAGGCCCGCAGCGCCTCGAACAGGTCGCGGTCGCCGGCATCCACCGACTCGGCCGCGGAAGACTTGCGCACGCGCGGCCCGCCGCCGGTGCGTCCGAGCGTGTCGCGGCGCAGCGGCACGGGCGTCTCGCCGCGCAGCACTCCTCCGCTGGCCTCGGTGAGGCCCAGCGTGCCGTAGTCGCCCTGCGCGACGAGGAGTCCCCGTGCGAGCAGCTGCCGCACGACGCTGCGCCAGTCCTGATCCGACAGGTCGGCGCCGATGCCGTAGGTGGCGAGCTTGTCGTGCCCCTGCGTGGCGATGCGGTCGGTCTTCGCGCCGCGCAGGATGTCGACGAGGTGCCCGGCACCGAAGGACTGCCCGCGCTCGCGCTGCAGGCGCACGATCGTGGAGAGGAGCTTCTGCGCGGCGACCTGGCCGTCCCACGTCTCGGGCGGCTCGAGGCACGTGTCGCAGTTGCCGCACGCGCCGGCGTGCTCCCCGAAGTAGGCGAGCAGGTTCTGCCGGCGGCAGGCCACGGTCTCGCACAGCCCCAGCATCGCGTCCAGGTGCTGGCCCAGGCGCATCTTGAAGGTGCGGTCACCGGGCGACTGGTCGATCATGCGACGCTGCTGCACGACGTCGCCGAGTCCGTACGCCATCCACGCGACGGCCGGCTCGCCGTCGCGGCCCGCGCGACCGGTCTCCTGGTAGTAGCCCTCGACCGATTTGGGCAGATCGATGTGGGCGACGAAGCGGACGTCGGGCTTGTCGATGCCCATGCCGAAGGCGATCGTCGCGACCATCACGACGCCGTCCTCACGGAGGAACCGCGACTGGTGGGCGGCGCGGACGGAGCCGTCCAGACCCGCGTGATAGGCCAGCGCGTCGATCCCCTGCCCGCGCAGGAACTCCGCGGTCTGGTCGACGGTCTTGCGGCTGAGGGCGTAGACGATGCCGGCCGAACCCTCCGGCTGCGCGCGGATGAAGGCGGCCAGCTGCTTGCGCGGCTCGACCTTCGGCGCGATGCGGTACTGGATGTTGGGACGGTCGAAGCTCGCGACGAACCGGCGGGCGCCGTCCAGGCGCAGGCGCTCGACGATCTCGCGCGCGGTCGCGGGCGTCGCCGTCGCGGTCAGCGCCATGCGCGGGACGCCGGGGAACCGGTCGGCGAGGTCGCCGAGCGCGAGATAGTCGGGGCGGAAGTCGTGTCCCCATTGCGACACGCAGTGCGCCTCGTCGATCGCGATGACGCTGAGCCGGCCGCGCGCGAGCAGGTTGAGGGTCTGCGCGCCGTTCAGCCGCTCGGGCGCGACGTAGAGGAGGTCGAGGGTGCCGGCGAGGTACGCCTGCTCGACGGCCTGCCGTTCGCCGGGGCTCTGGGTGGAGTTGAGGTAGGCCGCCCGCACGCCGTTGGCCACGAGCGCGTCGACCTGATCGTGCATGAGGGCGATGAGCGGGCTCACGACCAGCCCGGTGCCCGGCCGCACGAGCGCGGGCACCTGGTAGGTGACGCTCTTGCCACCGCCGGTGGGCATGAGCACGACCGCGTCGCCGCCGCCGATGACGTGCGAGACGACGTCGCCCTGATCGCCGCGGAACGTGTCGTAGCCGTAGACCTCGTGCAGCACGTCGCGCGGATCGCGCCCGGTGAAGTCGCGCACCGCGGCGTCCAGGCCCGGGACGGATGCGGCGCCGGCGACCGGTCCGAAGCCCGCGGCATCCCCCGGCGGGGGCGGCGAGAAGAGGTCGTCGGGCGGCGGAGCGTCGTCGGGGTCCCAGTCGAACCCGGCGTACGGGTCTTCGAGGTCGGCGTATCCCGGGTCGGGGTCGTATCCGGGCGCACTCACCCCTCCACGGTAACCCGCTCCCCCGACGCAGCCGCACCCGTACCGCCGATCGGTGGACGGGCACCCTCCGGGCGACGGCGGGTGCTCGCGGTCGGAGGGGGCGGACGAGGACCGCTAGATTTACGCGTGGCGCACGGGAGCGCCGACGGGGGAGGACGTCCGTGCGGACGGCATCACCGTCATCATCGTCGCCGCGCGCAGGAAGCGGCCTGCCCAAGGAGGAACGCCGTGACCGCGAACCCGGAACAGACCCGACCGCGGCGCGAGCGGCCTTCGGGTTCGCGACGGTCCCGTGTGCCGGCGGCGATGGCCGTCGCCGGTCTGCTCCTTGCGACCACGGCGTGCGCCGCATCCGAGCCGCCGCGGCCCGACCCCACCGAGGTCGTCCTGGAGTACCTCGACGCCATCGCGGCCGGCGACGCCACCACGGCGCGGCAGCTCGACGCGGCGGCCATCGGCGACCCGCAGTTGCCGGATGTCGACGCCGACACGCTGCGCACCGACGCCGTGCTGGCCGGGGCCCAGCGCATCGAGAACGTGACGATCGAGGCCGACACCACCGGCGACGAGGACACGCGCAACGTGTCGTTCCAGTACGAGCTGGCCGGACAGCAGGAGAAATCGGTGCTCACCGTCGCCTGGAACGCCGAGGCGGGTGAATGGCAGTTGGCCGACTCGCTGACCACTGACCTGATGGTCACCGCGGAAGTCAGCCGGATCGAGATGAAACTCGTGTCGTTCGCGGTCCCGGGAGCGACCGTGACCCAGGTCGACGACCCGGCTGCGGCGACGATGAGCTTCCTCATCTATCCGGCGGTCTACTCCGTCACAGCCGACATCGACCCGGCGACCCTCGTCGACCCGGCCGCCGGGATCACGCAGGAGATCGCCGTCGACCTGTCGGTGCAACCGACCGCGCGCTTCGCGGTGACGCAGCTGCCCGCGTCGGGGTAGGCGCGCTCTCAGGATTCCGGCGTGTGCAGGCGCGCGAGGAAGCGCTCGGTCCGCGGCGGCGCGCCGCGCCGGTCCAGGAGCGACACCACGACGATGACGGCGGTGCTCAGCGGGATGGTCCACGCCGCCGGCTGACTGAACACCACCGCCCACTCCCCCGCGTTCCGCGCGAGCGCTCCGCCGATGAGCGCTCCGCCGCACGAGATCGCGCCCACGACCATGCCGGCCACCGCGCCGCGTGCGGTGAGGCCCCGCCACCACACCCCCAGCAGCAGCACCGGCGACAGGCTCGACGCGGCGAAGACGAACACGAGGCCCACGGTGGAGACCAGCCCCTCCGGCACGGCCACGAGAGCCACAGCGAGCGGAACCGCCGTGCACAGCACCGCCGACAGCCGGAACGAGCGCACCGTGCCACCGAACAGGTCCTGGCTGACGACGCCGGCGAGCGAGACGACGAGCCCCGACGAGGTCGCCAGGAAGGCGGCGAAGGCCCCGGCCACGATGAGCGCCGTGAGCAGCTCGCCCACCGGGCCGGGGAAGACGCGGGAGGGGAGCAGCAGGACGACGGCGTCCGCGAGCCCGGGCCGCGCCAGGTCGGGCGCGACCACACGGGCGATGAGGCCCATCGTCGACGACACGGCGTAGAACACACCGATCATCGCGATCACCAGCACGGTCGTGCGCCGCGCCGACCCGCCCTCCGGGCTGGTGTAGAAGCGCACGAGCACGTGCGGCAGGCCGATCGTGCCGAGCAGCAGCGCCACCATGAGGGATGCGGTGGCGTAGGCGTCGGCGGCGGCCGGACCCCGCTCGAGCGGGAACACCACGTGCGGGTCGATCTCGTAGCCGCCTCCGGACAGGGCCACGAGCAGGAAGACGGCGGGCACCAGCAGGGCGGTGAGCTTGAGCCAGTACTGGAACGCCTGCACCGCGGTGATCGCCCGCATCCCGCCGGCCGCGACGATCCCGGCCACCAGCACCGCCACGAGCACCGCGCCCACCCAGGGCGGGAGATCGGCGACGACGCCCAGGGTGATGGCGGCCCCGTGCAGCTGCGGCACGATGTACAGCCACCCGATGACGAGCACGACGATGCTCGTCACGCGCCGCGCGCCGATCGATTCCAGGCGGGCCTGGACGAAGTCGGGGATCGTGTACGCGCCGCTGCGGCGCAGCGGTGCGGCCACGAACAGCAGCACGAGCAGGTAACCGGCCGCGTACCCGACGGGGAACCAGAACCCCTCCGCGCCCGCGAGCAGCACGAGTCCGGCCAGACCCAGGAAGGTGCCGGCCGAGAGGTACTCCCCGCTGATGGCCGACGCGTTCCACACCGACCGGACGCTGCGCGAGGCGACGAAGAAGTCGCTCGTGGTGCGGGAGAGGCGGATGCCGGCGAATCCGAGCACGGCGGTCACGAGGATCAGCAGCCCGACGGCGGCCAGATCCAGCGCCGGGTTCACCCGTGCTCCGGCTCGACCAGTGCGCGGTACCGCCGTTCGTTGCGCGACGCGCCGCGGGCGTACACGACCGCGAATGCCAGGATCACGGGATAGAAGCCGTACGCGTGCAGCAACCACGACACCGGCACGCCCCACACCACCGGATCGGCGACCGCCGGCAACAGGAACAGCGCGCCGGTGAGCGCTCCGGCGACCACGAGGAATCCGAGCAGGCACGCCGACGCCAGCCGCAGCTGCGCGCGCACGAGCCCGCGAGAGAAGACGGCGTCGGCCTCGTCGGTGCGCGAGCCGGGCAGCGCGATGCCGCGCGTCGCCGTCCGCGGAACGTGGCGGGCGGCGGATGCGGTGACCCGCACCCGCGCGGGCGGCCGCTCGCCGCTCACACCTGCCCCCGGCCGGGGCGCGGGAGCAGCGCCTCGCGCACGGCCGGCACGAGCCGGCGGCTGACGGGGAGCTCGATCTCGGCCAGCCCCACCGTGGGCGCCGGGCCCGACAGGCGCACTTCGACGATGGCGTCACGGTGGACGAGGTACGACCGGTGCACACGGATGAAGCCCGCGTGCGCCCAGCGCTCGGCCAGCTCCGAGAGGGGGACGCGCACGAGGTGGTCGCCGCCGGCGGTCCGCAGCCTCGAGTAGTCGCCCTGCGCCTGCACCCACCGCACGTCACTGCGGCGCACCATCCGCGTGGTCGACCCCACCGTCACCGGGATGGTCTCGGCATCCCCCTCGGTCGCCGCGGCTTCGGGCCCGCCCGCACGCGCGCCGCCGGCCGCCTCCGCGGCGGCCTCCACGGCCCGGCCGATCGCTCGCTTCAGGCGCTCGACGCGCACCGGCTTGAGCACGTAGTCCACGGCATCCAGGTCGAACGCCGCCACCGCGCCGGCGTCGTCCGCGGTGACGAACACGATCGCCGGTCGCGCCCGCAGCCGGGCGAACGCGCGGGCGAGGTCGAAACCGCTCATCCCCGGCATGTGGATGTCGAGGAAGGCGGCCTGCACGACGCCGGTCTCCAGGATCCGCAGCGCCTCGGCTCCGTTGCGCGCGGTGCGCACGACGCCCACGCGGTCATCGGCGCGCAGCAGAGCGGCCAGGTCGTGCAGGGCGGGCGGCTCGTCGTCGGCGACGAGCACGTCCAGGCTCACGCCGGCCCCGTGTCGTGCAGCGGCTGCGACTTGGGCACGCGCATGCGCACCAAGGTACCCGCGCCGACGTTGGTCTCCACCACCAGTCCGCCGCCGCTGCCGTAGAGCTGGCGCAGTCGCGTGTCGACGTTGCGCAGGCCCACATGCGCCGAGGCCGCTTCGCCGTCGAGCAGCTCGGCCAGCTGCGCGGGATCCATCCCGGCCCCGTCGTCCTCCACGGTGATCTCGGTGTGCGTGCCGTCATCCAGCGAGGCCAGTGTGATGACCCCGCCCTCCTCGCCGGGCTCCAGCCCGTGCCGCACGGCGTTCTCCACGAGCGGCTGCACCGAGAGGAACGGGATGACGGTCGTGAGCGTCTCCGGCGCGATGCGCAGCCGCACCGTGAGGCGGTCGCCGAAGCGGGCGCGCTCGAGCTCCAGGTACGAGTGGATGCTGCGCAGCTCCTCGGCGAGGGTGGTGAACTCCCCCTGCCGGCGGAAGGAGTACCGCGTGAAGTCGGCGAACTCCAGCACGAGGTCGCGCGCACGGGGCGGGTCGGTGGAGATGAACGACGCGATCGCCGTCAGGGCGTTGTAGATGAAGTGCGGACTGATCTGCGCACGCAGCGCCCGCAGCTCCGCCTCGGCGAGCGCCGTGCGCGAGGCATCCAGCTCCCCCAGCGCCAGCTGCGCGGCGCACCAGCCGGCGACATCCCCCGCCGCCCGCACGAGGGGACCGCGCACCGGCGAGGCGAATGCCACCACGACCCCCCACACCGCCCCGTCCACGACGATCGGGGCCCCCACCGCATCCGGTGCCGACCCCTCCGGATGCGGGAACACCTGGCGCCGCCCGGTCTCGCGCACGCGTGCGGCCACACGCCGGGCGGCCGGGGCGAGGTCGTCCGCGCCGTCCAGCGCAACGGCGTCGCCGGGGCCGACGATCGCGACCGCCGAGCCGCCCAGCAGCGTCCGCAGGTGTCGCACGGCGCGGTGGGTGTCGGGCTCGGCGCGACCGCCCCGCAGTGCGGCAGCGGCCTGCGCGGCCACGTGCAGCGTGCGGTGCGTGGCCCGCTCGGCGTCGCTGCCGAGGTCGCGGGAGGCGCGCCCGAGCCGCCGGGCGAAGACGAGGGCGAGGGTCAGCAGCACGCCTGCGACGACGCCGACCGCCCCTCCCAGCAGCGCGGCGTCCGGCATCCTCAGAGCCTAGTCAGCAGCACCGCGCCCCCGGGTTGCGATCCTGCTGGTCGAGCCGGTCGCGCCAGAACTCCCGCTCAGTCATCGGCTGCTGCGCGGGATGGTGGACGCGCAGGTGTGCGACGTAGGTGTCGTAGGCCCGGTCGCCCATCAGGGTCGTGACGTACCACCGGATGCTCCGGCCCGTCCTGGCGAGGGGCTCGCGCACGCGCACCCACCACGCGGCGGGGGCCGGAGCATCCGAAGAGGTCATGTCCGTCGTCCCGTCACGAGTGAGCGGGCGACGTACGGTCGGCCCGGTCGCGGCCGGGCAGCGCCTCCCACTCCTTCTCGATCTCGCGCTCGGCCTTGGTGGCGAGGAAGCCCGCGGGGGCGAAGCGGCGCGACGGAACCGGCGGGTCCTCCGTGTTCTCGCCGCCACCCCGCCGCACCGCGACGATCGTGACCCCCACCGCGATCGCGATGACGAGAATCGCGAGGGTCACGAAGATGATCGACAGAGTGCCCTGCACGGCGGTGTTGCGCACGACCGCCTCCATGGCCTCGCGGCTGGTCGCCGTCCCGAACTCGGTGAGCCCATCGTCCAGCGCGGCACGGAAGGCGGCGTTGTTCGCCCAGTACCCCACCGCCGGCACCGGCGAGAAGATCTTGTACATCGACGCGGTGATCGTCACGACCGAGGCGAACGCCAGCGGCACGGCGACGATCCACAGCCACTTCGCGTAGCTGCGTCCCCGCTTGGCCACGATCGCCATCACGACGGCCAGCGCGATGGCGGCCAGCAGCTGGTTGGCGATGCCGAACAGGGGGAAGAACGTGTTGATGCCGCCCAGCGGATCGGTCACGCCCAGGATCAGGATCGACCCCCATCCCGCCACCATGATGGCGGTGCAGATCCAGACCCCCGGCCGCCACGACACGTCGCGGAAGCGCGGCAGGAACGTGCCGAGGGAGTCCTGCAGCATGAAGCGCGCGACGCGGGTACCGGCATCCACGGCGGTCAGGATGAACAGCGCCTCGAACATGATCGCGAAGTGGTACCAGAACGCTGCCAGCGCCGGTCCGCCCAGGGCTGCCTGCATGATGTTCGCCAGTCCCAGCGCGAGGGTGGGAGCGCCGCCGGTGCGCGACACGATCGTCTCCTCGCCGACGGCGGCGGCTGCCGAGGTCAGCATGTCGGGCGTGAGGTTCACCCCGGCCAGGCCCAGGCCGTTCACGAACGCGACGGCGCCCTCCACGGTGCCGAGGGTCGCGGCGGCGGAGGAGTTCATCGCGAAGTAGATGCCACGGTCGATCGAGAGCGCCGCCACGAGCGCCATGATCGCGACGAACGATTCCATCAGCATCCCGCCGTAGCCGATGAAACGCGACTGACGCTCCTTCTCGAGCAGCTTCGGCGTGGTCCCCGACGCGATGAGCGCGTGGAACCCCGACAGCGCCCCGCACGCGATCGTGACGAACAGGAACGGGAAGATCGGGCCGGTGAACACCGGGCCGAGCTCGCCACCGGCGAATTCACTGAACGCGGGCACCTCGATCTCGGGACGCACCAGGATGATCGCGCCGGCGAGCATGACGATGACGCCGATCTTCATGAACGTCGACAGGTAGTCGCGGGGGGCCAGCAGCAGCCACACCGGCAGCACCGCGGCGACGAAGCCGTAGATGATGATGCCCCACGCGATCGTCGTGCGGTCCAGCGTGAAGATCGCCGCGCCCCACTCGGTGGAGGCGACCCAGCCGCCGGCGATGATCGCGCCGATCAGCAGCACGAAGCCGATGAGGGAGATCTCGGTGATCCGCCCCGGGCGGATCCAGCGCAGGTAGCACCCCATGAACAGCGCGATCGGGATGGTCATCGACACGCTGAACACGCCCCACGGGCTCTCGCCGAGGGCGTTGACCACGACGAGGGCGAGGATCGCGACGATGATGAGCATGATCAGCAGGCTCGCGATGATCGCCGCCGTGCCGCCGATCCGGCCGAGCTCCTGACGGGCCATCTGCCCGATCGTGCGGCCGCCGCGGCGCATCGAGAAGAACAGGACGAGGTAGTCCTGCACGGCGCCGGCGAGCACGACGCCGACGATGATCCAGATCGTGCCGGGGAGGTACCCCATCTGCGCGGCCAGCACCGGCCCGACCAGCGGCCCGGCGCCGGCGATGGCGGCGAAGTGGTGGCCGTAGAGCACGCGACGGTCGGTGGGGACGTAGTCCTTGCCGTCCTGCTTGCGCTCGGCGGGGGTGGCCCGGCGGTCGTCGGGGCGCACGATGTAGCGCTCGATGACCTTGGAGTAGAAGCGGTAGCCGATCAGGTACGTGCAGACGGCCGCGAAGACGAACCAGATGGCGTTGACGGTCTCACCCCGCACGAGGGCGAGCATCGTCCAGGCGACACCGCCGAGCAGCCCGATGGCCACCCACAGTGCGATCTTCGGCCAGGTCCACCGGGTGCGGAGCTCATCGGCCGGCACCGCCACCGGGGGAAGCGAGGGATCGGTCGGGATGGCGTCGTCGACGGGGGGACGGTCGGATCCGACGGGGGATGCGGACATGGTTCTCCTCGGGCGCGTCGTTGCGGACCCGACGAGGCTACGGATCCCGCCCGTGGCGTGCCGCCCGGGCGGCACGCGGTGCGCCGAGCGGCAGCATCCGTGCGGTGAACGGCATCCCGCCCGCCGCTCTTCCGCCACCGGCGGATGGCGGAACACCCGGGGCGCCGCCTACGTTGGGGACAGCGACCGGAAGGACATCCGATGACCGACGACATGACCGTGACCCGCAACGACGAGCAGTCGCGCTACGAGATCCACGTGGGGGACCGCCTCGGCGGATTCCTCGTCCTCGAGCCGTCCGAGGAAGGCGCGGTGAACCTGCCGCACACCCAGATCGACCCGGACTTCAAGGGGCAGGGACTCGGAACGACGCTCGTCGCCGAGGCCCTCGCGGATCTGGCCCGCCGGGGCGAGGCCGTCCGGCCGACGTGCCCGTTCGTGACGCACTACCTGCGCGAGAACGAGGTCGCCGGGCTCATCGTGGACTGGGCGGACGATGACCCAGAGGAGGCGGCGGCCCCGTCGGAGAGCTCCGGCTGACCGCTACCTCTTGTCGCGGCGGGGCGCGCGCTTCCGCTTCTCCGGGAGCGGCGTCTGATAGACGTCGGGCACCCCGTCGCCGTCGTCGTCGATCTCCTCGGCCTCGTGGATGCGGCGGTACCGGCGGTTGCGCACCAGCAGGATGCTCGAGGCCAAGAGCGACGCGAGCACCGAGGCGAGCATGATCGCGATCTTGGCGTCGCCGTTGTGGAGCGATCCCTCGCCGAAGCTGAGCTCTGCGATCAGGAGCGAGACGGTGAAGCCGATCCCGGCGAGGAGGCCCACGCCGAGCAGATCGACCCAGCGGAGGGCCGGGTCCAGACGGATGCGGCCGACGAGGGTGATCAGGCGCACCGCCAGCAGGATGCCGATGGGCTTTCCCAGCACGAGAGCCGCCACGATGCCGATGGTGACGGGGTCGGTGGCCGCGCGCACGATCCCGTCGACGCCACCGATGGAGACGCCGGCGGCGAAGAACGCGAACACCGGCACCGCGAATCCCGACGACAGGGGGCGGAAGCGGTGCTCGAACTCCTCCGCCAGGTCGTGGCGCGAGCCCGCACCCCGATCCCGCCGCGACGCCCGCACCGGGATCGTGAAGGCCAGGGCGACCCCGGCGATGGTCGCGTGCACCCCGGAGGCGTGGAGGAACGCCCACGCGACGAACCCGATGGGCAGCAGGACGAGCCACGCCGCGAGCGGCCGGCCCGCGAACAGCGCGCGATAGCGCTGGGCGATGACCCCGTAGACGGCGATGACCGCCGCAGCGATCACGAGCGGGACCACCTGGATCTCGCTCGTGTAGAAGATCGCGATGATCGCGATGGCGATGAGGTCGTCCACGACGGCCAGGGTCAGCAGGAAGATCCGCAGCGGGCTGGGCAGGTGCGACCCCACGAGGGCCAGCACGGCCACCGCGAAGGCGATGTCGGTCGCGGTCGGGATGGCCCACCCCTGCGCAAGGGAGGACTGCGGACCCACGATCGCGATGTAGATGAGCGCCGGCACGACCACGCCGCCCACGGCGGCGGTCACCGGGACGATGGCGGTGCGGAAACGACGCAGGTCGCCGACCACGATCTCCCGCTTGAGCTCGAGCCCGACGAGGAAGAAGAACACCGCGAGCAGGCCGTCTGCCGCCCACGCCCCGAGGCTCAGCTCCAGATGCCACGGCTCGTACCCGATGCGCAGGTCGCGCAATGCGAAATACCCGTCGGCAGCGGGCGAATTGGCCCACACGATGGCGATCACGGCGGCCAGCACGAGCAGGCCACCGCCGACGGCCTCGGTGCGCAGGAGCGCGGTCACGCGCCGGACCTCGGCGTAGCCGGGCCAGGCGGGGGTGCGGACGGGCGGGGTACGAGTCACGAGGAATCCCTGGGAGTCGACGGAAGAAGTGTCGACCAGACTTCCCGACGCGCCATCCCCAGCCTATCGCGACCACGGCCCGCGCGCGCCGCCGCGGAAAGCGCTCCCCGGGCGGAGCGCGCCTCCGCGGGCGGAGTCACGTGCGCGGGAGGCGGCTCATCGCCCGCCCCGCCACGACGGTCACCGCGACCAGCACCGGAACAAGCGTCGCCATCGTGACGACGATCCCGACCCATCCTGCGGCGGCCCCGATCACGGCGGGTCCGAGCAGGATCCCCGCATAGGCGAAGCCGGTGAAGCGGGTGACGAGCACGCCCGCGGTCACGTCATCGGAGGCGGCGCGCCCGACCGTGCTGAAGAGCAACGGCAGCAGAGCCGACATGCCCAGCCCGGCCACGGCGAAGCCCGCCACGGCGAGGGCGGGTTCCGGCAGCAGCACCGCAGCGGCGAGACCGCAGGCCCCGAGAGCCCCCGCCGCGAGGAAGACGGCTCGCGGCCCGTACCGGTGGGCGAGGCGGTCCCCCGCCAGCCGCCCCGCGGTCTGGCCGACGGCGAAGCCCGTGACCGCCGCCACGCTCAGGGCGAGCGAGGCGCCGCGCCCGTCGTGGAGCATGACCGCACCCCACGCCAGCGCACCCCCTTCGCACACCATGAGCGCCGTCCCGGCAGGACTCAGGAGGAACATGGACCGCGGCCACCGCCCACGCTGCCGTGTCCGGATGCCGGGGCGCCGTGGGCGGGCGGGACGACCCGCCGTCAGGGTGGAGGCGACGAACACCGCGCCGCCGAGGGCGATCGCCGCCACCGCAGCGGTGCGCACGCGAAGGTCCAGCCCGACCGCAGTGGTCACCGCCATCGCCAGCGAAGCGACCACCGCGCTCGCGCTCCACGCGGCGTGGCACGAGCTCACCAGACGCCGGCCGTGCGTGCGTTCGATGCCGACGGCGTAGACGTTCATCGCCGCATCCGCCGCACCGTGCACGGCACCGAAAGCGCTCACCGCCACGAGAAGACCCCCGAAGCCGCGAGCCGAGGGGAGCGCGATCAGCAGCAGCGGCAGGGCCACGAGCGCCACCCGCAGTACGATTCCGGCGCCCACGACCGCGGTCAGGCGACCCGTCGCCTGCATTCCCACGAGCGCGGCGAAGGCGAAGGCGAAGCTGACCCCGCCCAGCGCACCGTCGTCCAGTCGGAACGCCCCCTTCAGCGCCGGAAGCGAGGCGATGTAGCTCGCGCACACGAGGCCGTTCAGGAAGAAGACCGCGCGGGCCGGCCACGCCCCCTTCGCCGTCCCGGCCACGACCCCTCCCAGCCGTTCGCGATGGGTCATCGTGCACTCCTTCCCGTGTCCGCCACTCCTGCCCTGGAAGGACGACGTTCGCGGGCCACCGTGGATCGACAGCCGCCGGGCATCGGGCGCACACTCGGAAGAGGCGGTGATCCTGTCGATTCGGGCGGATCCCGATTCGTCGGTGAAGTGAGCGGACTCCCTTTCGTGTCCGCACGACGGCTGAGGAGAGTGAAATGGCGACGTACATGCTGCTGATCACCGGCGACCGGGCGAGCTGGGAGGACATTCCTCCCGCCGAGCGCCGCCGCATCGACGACGGCCACCGCCGGTTCGCGCAGACCGCGGCCGGAGCGATCATCGCGGGGCACGAGCTGGCTCCGGCCAGCACCGCGACCACGGTGCGCTCGCGCGGGGGCGGACGACCGGAGGTCACCGACGGACCTTTCCTGGAGACGAAGGAGGTGGTCGGCGGCTACTACCTGGTCGACGCGCCCGACCTGGATGCCGCGATCGAGCTGGCCTCCCTGCTCCCCGAGACGGCAGCGCCGTATTCCGCGGGCGTAGAGATCCGGCCCGTCCTCGATGTCACGTGAGTCCGTGCCCGCCGCCGTCGCCGACACGGTGACGGCGGCGTACCGCCAGGAGTGGCCCGCCGTGGTGGCGGCCGTCGTGCGTGTCACGCGCGACCTCGATCTGGCGGAGGACTGCGCGCAGGAGGCGTTCACGTCCGCCCTGACGCGCTGGGCGGCGCACGGCGTCCCCGACCGGCCGGGGGCGTGGCTCACGACGGTCGCGCGCAATCACGCGCTCGACGCGCTCCGCCGCAGGGGACGAGCGGCCCGCCTCCTGCCGCTGCTCGTGATGGACGAGGATGCGATCCACGGCGACCCGGGCGAGCGGGCGGGGACGGGCGTGGACGATGACCGGCTGCGGCTGATGCTGACGTGCTGCCACCCGGCGCTGGAGCGCCCCGCGCAGGTCGCGCTCACGCTCCGTCTGGTCTGCGGCCTGTCCACGGCGGAGGTGGCCCGCGCCTTCCTCGTGCCGCAGGCGACGATGGCGGCGCGCATCACGCGGGCCAAGAAGAAGATCGCCATCGCGCGCATCCCCTTCCGCATCCCGGACGACGACCGGCTGCCGGAGCGGCTGGACGCCCTGCTCCAGGTCGTCTACCTCGTCTTCACGACCGGGCACGCGGCACCCTCCGGAGCATCCGCGGTGCGCGACGATCTGGCCGACACCGCGCTCCGGCTGGCCCGGCTCGTGCATGACCTGATGCCGCACGACGCCCGGGTGGCGGCGATGCTCGCGCTGATGCTGCTCACGACGGCGCGGCGGCCCACGCGCGTGGCGGCCACGGGCGAGCCGGTGGCCCTGCCCGAACAGGACCGGTCGCGATGGGACCGTCCGATGATCGCGGAGGGCGCGGCGCTCGTGCGCCGGAGCCTTCGGACCGTCCCCACGCGCTACGGACTCGAGGCGGCGATCGCGGCGGTGCACGCACAGGCCGGGGACTGGGAGAGCACCGACTGGGCGGAGATCGTCGACCTCTACGATCTCCTCGCTCAGCAGTGGCCCTCGCCCGTGGTCGCCTTGAACCGCGCGGTCGCGGTCGGGTTCCGCGACGGACCCGAGGCAGGGCTGCAGGCGCTCGCCCCGCTGATCGCCGACCCGATCGCGCAGATCTACCCCTACGTGGCCGCCGCGCACGCCGATCTCCTTCGCCGGGCGGGCCGCTCCGAGGAGGCGCGGCAGGCCTACCGCACGGCCATCGGGCTCACCGACAACGCCGCGGAGCGAGCGGGGCTGCAGCGCAGGCTGGACGCGCTGGAGTGAGCACTCCCCGTTTCCGGGATCTCCTCGGTTTCCGTGCGCGTGCGGGGCTCACGCGCGAGGGCGCCCGAGCCGAAGCCCGGACGCCCTCGATGCTGGGGATCAGCGGAGCACGATGAATCCGCTCACCCCCGTGGACGACGCGACGGTGTCACTGCCGCCGTACTGCGCGATCACGACCTTGACGCCCCGCGACTGCGGGGGCAGCGGGATGGTCACGGTGCCCTCGGCGAGCACGCCGGTGTAGGACCGTCCGTTCACCCACACGTCCACCTCGCCGGTCGCCGCTTCACCGCCGGAGGGGGTGACGGCGACGGTGACGGCGTAGTCATGGGACGACGTGCCCACGTAGCGGTTGAGGGTGACCTTGGTCTGCGACGTGAACTTCACGAAGACCCCGGCGCTGTCGGCCACCCCGGGCGTGGGGTTGCCGGCGGCTGTCGCCGTGACCCGCACCGAAAGGGTGGTGCCCACGTCGGCCTTGGTCACCTTGTACGTCTGCGCGGTGGCGCCCTCGATGGGCTGGCCGTCGCGCAGCCACTGGTAAGCGACCTCGACGTCGGCCGGCTCCCAGGTCCCCGGCGTCGCGGTGAGCTTCTTGCCCACACGCGGGTCGCCCGAGATCGTGGGCGCCTCGGTCGCCGCCGGCGGCGCCTGGCCCGATTCCACCGTCAGCACCGTGCGCACCGCCGAGTCGCCGTACTGCGCGACGCCGAGGTACCGCGTCTGCGGCTGCAGACCCGACCACGACAGGGCGTAGGTCGTCTCGACCCCCTGTTCGGCGGGGATCGGGTTCGGGGTCGCCGTCAGCGACCCCTCGCCGCCTTCGGCCGGCACGTTGCCGTGCCACAGGTCCCACGTGAACGGGTCGGTGAAGGAGAACACGTTCGTCTCGATGAGGTACGTGCCCGCCGTCGGGTTCTGCAGCGTCACCTGCTCGTCCGCCGCACCCGTCGCCGACTGCCACACCTGGTAGTAGCGGAGGTCGTCAGGACTGACGACGCGGTACACGGCCAGGTCGAGGTCGCTGGTCTCGTCGTCGGAGGAGTCCAGCGTGAACCGCGACAGCGCGGTGCCCTCGGGCACCTCGACGATCCAGGTGACATATCCGTCGTTGTCGGCACCGGAGTTCTCGTCACCCGTGTGACCTTCCACGGGGTTGTCGGGATCGGCCAGGAGCGTCATCGGCGCCAGGCCGCTGAGGTTCACCGGCAGCTCGCCCGTGATCCCCGGCGTGATCGTGACGTCGGTGCTGCCGGTGATGCCGGTGCCCGACACCTCGGCCGGAGCATCCGCCGTCACGGGCTGGATGACGATGGGCGAGCGCACGGTGGTGTCGCCGCTCGTCCAGGTCAGCCGTCCGCTCGTCCACTCCTCGGCGGCGGCATCGGCACGCGTGAACGTCACCGTGTACGACCGGGTCTCCCCCGCCGCGCCGAAGGTCAGCGACGCCGGCTCGACCACCGCATCGATGCCAGGGACGTCGATGGATGCGGTGAAGGTACCCGCCTGCGTGGCGGTCACGGTGCGCGTCACCGTCTGGGGCGTGGAGAGCGATCCGATCGCAATGGAGGCGAGGTTCAAGTCGCTGCCGTCGATCGGTTCGACCCCGAAGTCCTGGAGGCCTTTGCCCTGCAGGAACGCCGCCCAGTCCGCCGACCCGTTGAGGTAGAGCAGCCCGGGCTCGAAGAACCGGGTGGGGTCGACGTGTCCGGCGCCCTGCGCGAACGGATCGGTGGCCGTGGAGCCGTCGTCGTTCACGGTGTCGTACGCGGTGGTCATCATCGCCGACTTGATCTCGGCCGGCGTCGCGTTCGGACGCTCGCCCAGATACAGCGCGGCGAGCCCGGCGACGTGCGGGGCCGACATCGACGTGCCCGACTTGAAACCGAACGTCGGGTCTTCGCCGGCGCGGTTCTGGGTCGCCGCGAGGATCGCCACGCCGGGTGCGGTGATGTCGGGCTTGAGGATGTCGCTGCCGTCGGCGAGCATCGGCCCGCGGCTGGAGAAGCCCGCGACCACCGGGGTCGGGGTCTCCACGCCCGTGACGTTCTCGCCGATCAGGGTGGCCGTGGCATCCGGGGTGTTCCGCACGTACTCCAGCAGCGCGGCACGGAAGGTGTCGGCGATGTGCACCGTCGGCACCGAGTGGAAGTCGTTGTCGAGCGAGGACGGCGTGACGTTGACGAGGATCATGCCGATCCCGCCCGCCTCCTCCACGGCCTGCGACTTCTCGATGCGGGCGTTCTCGCCGCGGTCGCACACGACGATCTTCCCCGCGGCCTCCGCCGGGTCGAGCGCGCCGATGTAGCACAGCGCGGCCTGGGCCGGATCGGCGCCGTCCGCGACGATGTCGCCGGCGTAGACCACCGGACCGGTGATCTCCTCACCGACCGGCACGGACACGGATGCGCCGGCGGCCTCGAAGCCGTTGGGCAGCTGCACCGTGCCCTCGTAGGTGGGGACGGTGGATGCGGCGACCGTGGTGTACCACGGCGATGCGTGGTCGGCGGTCGCGGCGCCGGGGCCGTCGTTGCCGGCGCTGACGGAGACGAAGATCCCCGCGGCGGCAGCGTTGAAGAACGCACGGTCTTCGGTGGCGAGGGTCGTGGTGGCCGCGCCGCCCCCGATGGAGTAGTTGATGACGTCGACGCCGTCGCTCACGGCCGCGTTGATGGCGGCGAGCAGGTCGCTCAGGGCGCAGATGTCGTCGGTGTTGTCCAGCGGGTCGGGCCCGGCGTAGCAGGCCTTGTAGGAGGCGACCTTCGCCCCCGGCGCCACCCCGGAGATCTCCTCGAAGTCGATGCCCTCGACGCTCGCGGCGATGGCGTGGTTGCCGGCGGCAGTGCCGGCGGTGTGCGATCCGTGGCCGTCCCCGTCACGCGGGGAGAGCACGTCGGCGGAGAAGTCGTAGCCTGCCGCCGCGGCCCCCGAGCTGAAGTACTTCGCGCCGATGAGCTTGGTGGAGTAGTCCCCGGCGTCCCACTCGTCGCCGGTCACGCGCTCGCTGCGGAACGTCGTGCCGTCGCCCTTGGCGAAGACGACCTCGTTGCCGTCGAGGTACGGCTCCGCGCCGGGCGAGGTGCCCAGGGGCTCGCCTGCGAACGACGGATGCTCCGGCGCGATGCCGGTGTCGATGACGCCGACGACCGTGCCGGCGCCCGCTGCATCCGGCCCACCGACCGCTTCCCACACGCCGCCGTCGCCTTCGAGCCCGAGGAACTCGGTGGAGGGGACCGCGTCGGGGTGGCGGATCTCGTCGGGAACCACCGCGGCCACGCCCTCCGTGGCCGCGAGCTTCGCCGCCTGCTTTGCGCTCAGCTGGGCGCTGAAGCCGTTGGCCGCCAACGTGTACGAGTACTCGCGGTCGGCCCCGACCTCTGCGGCGACCTCCTGCTGACGGCCGTCGAGGAACTCGGTGTACTCCTGCACCTCGGGGGCGCGCGCGTCGAGCTTGTCGCCCTCGTCGGGCTGCGTCGCCCGCAGGTCGGAGACACCGCCGTCGTAGGTCGCCGCCGGCGCCTCCTCCAGCAGCACGATGTACTGACCGCCGGGGGAGTCGAACGGAACGGGACTGGTCACCTCCCCTGCCGCGACGGCGCCATAACCGGCGGTGGCGGACAGGCCGGTCAGGAGCGCGGCAACCGCCACGACCGCGACCGAACGCAGGGGTCGACCCATAATGCGCTCCAGACGGGGGATGTATCGAGCGAAGTGCGCGACGCCTCTGCCACGCGTCGCACAAACATAGCTCACAGGGCAATCCCAGCCAATGGTCCTCCGGCATGAATATCGCCGCCGGCTCGGGCGGGCTCTCAGACGCCGGGGGTACGCTGAACGCGTGGCCGCGGCATCCCGACTCCCCACGCGCGTCCTGCTGATATGCGCGGCGATCGGCGTCGCAACCGGGCTGCTCTCGGCCGGATGGGCGGTGCTGCACGCCATCACCGCCGTGAGCGCCGTCGCCCTGTACGGCCTCGTGCTGGGCTTCCACGCCCTGCCCGGCGTCATCGCGCAGGAGATGCTGCGCCAGCCGTGGGTCGCCCTCATCACGCACGCGATCGCCGCGATCGTGGGATCGGCCATCGCCCCGACCATGCTCGCCGGGTACATCCTCGCCGCCGTCGTCTTCGGCGGCGTGCAGGAGGGGGTCGCCGCGCTCACCCGCTACCGCCACTGGGAGCCGTGGCGCTTCTTCCTCTCGGCAGCGGTGACCGGCCTGCTGCTGGCCGTGCCGATGTGGTTCGCGTTCGACGTCGCCGCCTTCCCGGTGTGGGTGCAGGTGGCCTTCGTGGCCCTGTTCCTGCTCGGACCCGTCGCGTGGACCGCCGTCGGACTCGCGGTCGGCGCGGGCCTGCGCCGCGCCGGCGTCGCCCGCACCGCGACGCGGCGGTGACCGGAATCTCCGGCGCGCCGCTCCTGCGGGTTCGCGACGTGGCGATCACCCACGAGGGGGCCGAGGTCGCCACCCCGGCACACGTCGCGTTCGACGTCGCCCCCGGCGAGGTCGTGCTGCTGCTCGGGCCCAGCGGCTCGGGCAAGTCCACCCTCGCGCTCGCACTGAACGGCCTCATCCCGCATGCCGTGGCCGCGACGGTGACCGGCTCGATCGAGGTGGCCGGCATGGATGCGGCGACCACTCCGGTGGCCACGCTCAGCACGCGCGTGGGGATGGTGTTCCAGGACCCGGACGCGCAGATCGTCACCGGGACGGTGCTCGACGAGGTCGCCTTCGGCCCGGAGAACCTGCTGCTGCCGGTGGACGTCGTCCTCGCGCGGGCCGAGGCCGCCCTGCGCCGCGTGGGCCTGTGGGAGCGGCGGGGCGAGAACCCCGACCTGCTCTCGGGCGGAGGACGGCAGCGCCTCGCGATCGCGGCGGCCCTCGCGATGGGCTCGCCCCTGCTCGTACTCGACGAGCCCACCGCCAACCTCGACCCCTCGGGAATCGAGGAGGTGTACGCCGCGCTGGCCGACGTGGTCGCCGCCGGCGACCGCGCGATCGTGCTCGTCGAGCACAACCTCGACGCCGCCGTCGGCCTGGTCGACCGGGTGGTGGTGCTCGACGGAGCGGGGCGGCTGGTCGCCGACGGTCCCGTCGACGACGTGCTGCGCGGTCGCGCGGAGGAGCTGCAGGCGATCGGGGTGTGGCTGCCGACCTCGCTCCTGGCCGCGCTGCGGCTGCGCCGCGCGGGGTACGACATCGATCCGCTCCCCCTCACGCCGGCCGAACTGCGCGCCGCGCTCGAGCGCGCGCCGGTCCCGGCGGCGGCGCCGGTGACGCCGGCGGAAGACGGGCCGACCGCATCCGTCGGTGAACCGATCGTGCGGGTGCGCGGGCTCACCCTGACCCGTGGACGGGGCACCGCCCGCACGACCGTCCTGGACGCCGTCGACCTCGACGTCGCGGCGGGCGCGTTCGTCGCGGTCGTGGGAGCCAACGGCGCCGGAAAGACGACGCTCGTGCAGGCCGTCGCGGGTGTGCTCCGTCCGCCGCGGGGAACGGTGCGGGTCGACGGACTCGACGTGCACTCCGCCGACGCCCGCACCCTGTCGCGGCGCGTCGGCTTCGTCTTCCAGAACCCCGAGCACCAGTTCATCGCGCACACCGTGTTCGACGAGATCGCCCACGGACTGCGGATGCAGCGGCTGGCCGACGACGTCGTCCGGGCGCGCACGGGCGAGATCCTGGAGCGATTCGGTCTCACCCGCTACGCCGGCACGCACCCCTTCCTGCTCTCCGGCGGGCAGAAGCGGCGGCTGTCGGTGGGCACCGCGCTCGTGGGCGGCGCCCGCATCCTCGTGCTCGACGAGCCCACCTTCGGGCAGGATCGCGCGCGGGCCGACGAGCTGCTGACGCTGCTGGACGACCTGCGCCGCGAGGGCACGACGATCGTCGTGGTCACGCACGACATGCAGCTCGTGGCCGATCACGCCGAGCACGCCGTCGTCCTCGCCGGAGGCCGCGTGCTGGCCTCGGCGCCCACCGCCGACGTGTTCGCCGACGACGCCCTCATCGCCCGGGCAGGCCTGCGGCCGCCGCCGCTGCGGGTCGCGCTGCACGCACTGCCGCAGCATCCGGAGCTGTCCACCGTCGCGCGGCTCGCCGACCTTCCGGGCGCGACCGGATGAGCGCGCGCGCGGACCCGTACGCCGCCCCCCTCGCCGCCGGCCGGCTGCGCTTCCTGTCGCACCTGAACCCGCTCGCCAAGCTCGCGGCGCCGCTGCCGGCGATCGTGCTGCTGCTGTTCGCGCGTGACCTCGTCACACCGCTCGCCTTCCTCGCGCTCGGGTGCACCGTGCTGCTGGTGGGCGCGCCCTGGACGCGACGCCTGGGCATCGCGCTGGGCGTCGTCGTGCCCCTGGGGGTGGTCGCCGTCGGCCTGACGTTCTCCCTGTGGACGGATGCGAGCCGCGTCGACGACACCGCGGCGCTGGTGCAGCTGGGCGGGTGGACCTGGTACGCCGGCGCGCTGGAGAGCGGGTTCTCCACCGCTCTGCGGCTGGCCGCCATCCTCGTCCTCGCCCTCATCGGCGGGATGACCACGACGGGGCCCGACCTCGTCCGCGCCCTCGTCCAGCAGCTGCGCGTGCCGTACCGGATCGGGTACACCGCCCTGGCCGCGTTCCGTTTCGTGCCGCGCTTCGGGTACGAGCTCGACGTCATCCGCCAGGCCCATCGCGTCCGCGGGGCCCACGGCGGCCGCGGCCCCTTCGCCGCCGTCGCGCGATGGATCGGGTACATGGTGCCTCTCCTGGCGAGCGCGATCCGTCACGCCGAGCGCGTGGCCCTCGCGATGGATGCACGCGCGTTCGGCGCGTACCCCGAGCGCACCGAACGCCACGTCGTGCCCTTCCGCACCCGCGACGCCGTGTTCGTCGCGATGTTCTGGGCGGTCACCTTCGCACTGTTCTGGGCGGTGCGGGCGGCATGGAGCGCCTGACGGCGCATCCTGCCCTGATGGCGGGCGGCATTCCCTAGAATCGGCCCGATGCCTCGACCGGCGCGGAGGGGGGGGCCATGGCACGGCGCCGCAGAACCGTGGCCCGGCATGCCCGCCTGACTTCGCCCAGCATCGGCGGGCAGCTGCTCACCCTGGTGGCCGTGGCCGTGGCGGTCGTGCTCGTGGCCGCCGCCGGCACCGTCGCCTACGCGACGTACGACCTCGCCGCGAGCTTCACCGAAGACGCCGTCGTCCTCGAAGACCAGCCGGCGCCGCCGCCGGACATCGGGGCGATCGAAGGCGGCGTGAACCTCCTCGTCACCGGCATCGACGAGTGCGAACCGGAGTACGCCCACTTCTTCGGTGGCCGCTGCACCGGGAAGGATGCTGCCAGCCGGCTGAACGACGTCAACATCCTGCTGCACATCTCCGACGCCCCCAGGCGCGTGACCGTGGTGTCCTTCCCGCGCGACCTCATCCTGCAGGCGCCGGGGTGCACCCGCACCGACGGGTCGCGCTGGGGCGGCGGCACCGTGCAGATCAACGAGCTGTACTCCATCGGCGGCCTCAACTGCGTCGCCAACACCGTCGCCGACGTCAGCGACCAGGAGATCCCGTTCGCCGCAACGGTGACCTTCGGCGGCGTCATCGAGATCACCGACGCCGTCGGGGGCGTGGAGGTGTGCCTGGCGCGGGGGATGCGGGACAAGGAGACGGGCATCGACTGGCCCGCCGGTCCGCGCACCATCGCCGGGATCGAGGCGCTGCAGTTCCTCCGCACCCGCTACGGCGTGGGCGGCAGCGACCTCGCCCGAGTCAGCAACCAGCAGCAGTACATGTCGCGCCTGGCCCGCAAGCTCGTCAGCGAGGAGGTGCTCGCCGACCCCGCGACGCTCTACCGGCTCGCGGCGACGGCACTGCGCAACGTCGATCCGTCCACGTCTCTGAAGCCCCTCACACTCGTGCAGATCGCCCTCGCGGTGAAGGACGTGCCGTTCGAGGAGATCGTCTTCGTGCAGTACCCCACGCTCACCGCGCCGACGGACGCGGACCGCGTCGTCCCGAACTACAGTGCGGCCGAACCCCTGTGGCAGGCGCTGGCCGAGAACCGTCCGATCGAACTCACCGGTGGCGTGGGCGCCAACAACGGCGTCGTCGAGGTCACCCCCGAGCCCACCGACCCGGCTGCTCCCTCGCCGACGGAGACGGCTGCGCCCACCCCGCCCTCCGACGCCGTGGCACTCCCCCCGAGCGTGACGGGCTCGACCGCCGCGCAGGAGACCTGCTCCGCCGGGAACCTCTCCGACTGACCCTGGCGCCCATCCCTCGCGCGCAAAACTCAGGAGATCCGGGCCCCGGACGGCCGCCACGGCACCCCGACCCGGCGTGTCTCCTGAGTTTTGAACAGCGTCGGCCGCCGCCACTGCCGCACGACACCCGCGGACGCCTGCGTGATCAGCGACACCCGCGGCCGCGCCCGCAGCGTCAGCCTGCAGCGGATTCGCCGCTCAGCCACAGCATCCGCCGCACCGGGCGGCTCCGCTGACGGAAAGGGCGGAGCTCAGCGCCGCCCGGCGAGCTGGCGGCCGACGATCTCGCGCATGATCTCGTTCGTGCCGCCGTAGATGCGGTGCACCCGGGCATCGAGGTAGGCCCGCGCGATGGGGTACTCCGTGATGTAGCCGTAGCCGCCGTGCAGCTGCACGCACGTGTCGAGCACTTCACCCTCGCGCTCGGTGGTCCAGAACTTGACCTTCGCGGCCTCCTCGGGCGTGAGCTTGCCCTCGCCGTACAGTGCGATCGCGCGATCGACGTACGCCCACAGCACGTCCACCGTGGTCGCCACATCGGCGAGCCGGAAGCGCGTGTTCTGGAAGTCGATGACGGGTGTGCCGAACGCCTCGCGGCTCTTGACGTACTCGAGGGTCCAGGCCAGGCCGGCGTCGGCGGCCGCCGCGGCGGCGACGCCGATCGACAGGCGCTCGAGCGGCAGATTGCGCATGAGCTGGATGAAGCCGTGCCCCTCCTCGCCGCCGATGAGGTTCTCTTCCGGGACGAAGACGTCGCTGAACGACAGCTCCGCGGTGTCGTGGCCCTGGAAGCCCATCTTGTGCAGCTTCTTGCCGTGCTCGAAGCCCGTCATGCCGTTCTCGATCAGCAGCAGGCTGAACGCATCCGGCCGGTTGCCCTCCCCCGTCTTGACGAAGGTGACGACGAGATCGGCGGTCTTGCCGCTGGAGATGAACGTCTTGGCGCCGTTGACGAGATACCCGCCGTCGACCTTCTTCGCGGTGGTGGTCACTGCACGAAGGTCGCTGCCGGCGCCGGGCTCGGTCATCGCCAGGGCACCGATCACCTCGCCCGTAGCCATTCCCGGCAGCCACTTCTGCTGCTGCTGCGGCGTGCCGAAGTGCGCGAGATAGGGCACGGCGAGGTCATCCTGGATGCCGAAGGCCCCGGCGAGCGAACCGGCACCGGCGCGGATGATCTCCTCCATCACGATGGTGCGGAAGCGGTAGTCCTGCAGCATCCCGGCGCCGCCGAACTCCTCCGGCACCGACAGGCCGATGAGGCCCGACTGACCGGCCGCGAGCATCGTCTCGCGATCGATCTCGCCTTCGGCGTCCCAGCGCTCGCGCGCCTGGTTGGAGACGTAGCGCTTGACGAATTCGCGCACCACGTCGCGGAACGCCTCGTGGTCTTCGTCGTAGATGTCGCGGTCCATGCCGACTCCCTCTCTGCTCCGAGCGGATGCTGTGGGCCACGGCCGATCGACCGTGCTGCCCGAGCGAGTCTAAGCCAGCCGCCCGCGCGTCCGACGTCCGCTGTCGGAACCGCATCCCACCGACGGTGATACCGGGTGCCGCGTTGTGGGATGACGCCAGACGGCCTGCCGGCGGGGTCTACTCCGTGTAGCCGGGGGCCGGCGGAAGGCCGAAGAACTCCTCGAGCGTGGTCCATCCGCCCTCGTGGTACGTGCGCGCCAGGTCGGGCCCGATGTACCGCAGGTGCCACGGCTCGGGCATGTAGCCGGTGACGTCCGTGCGGCCCTCGACGTAGCGCACGATCCAGCCGTGCTCCCACGCGTGCTCGGCGATCCACTGGCCCTGTGCTGACCCGGCGAGGTCGTCGATCGTCGCGCACGACCCATCGCACGGGACGACGTCGGCCGTGAGACCGGACTGGTGCTCGCTGAACCCCGGTCGAGCACTGACGAGATCGGCGCCCGCCACCCCGCGATCTGCGGCGTGGCCGCCGTACGTGCCGCGCTGGGTCGCATACGAACGGTACGCACTCTCCACGGCGATCTCGCCGGCACCGGCGTCGGCCGCCGCCCGCACGAGGGCGCTCAGCGCGCCGGCGGCATCCTCGCGCAGGGCGGTGTCGGCGAGGGTGCGGACACCGTCGGGCGGGCGCAGCGGGCTCGGCTCGGCGTCGATGGGGACGTACGGACGCTGCTTGTTGATGACGACCCACACGCGGGCCGGATCGTCCAACCGGATGCACGGGGCCGTCCCGGCAGCCACCGCGGATCGGAACAGCTCGGGCCCGCCGGCGGCACCGATCGCCGCCGCGTCATCGCCCGCTGCCAGGGCGGCGGTGAGCGCCGGGTCTTCGCACAGCGTCCCGCCACCGGTCGTCCGGCCACCGGTCGTCCCGCCGCCGGTCGTCCCGGGCGACATCACGGGCGTGGGGAGCCCCTCCGCGGGGATGGGCTGGATGAGAGCCTGCACGGTCTCGCGCGCAGGCGCGCTCGGCCGCGCCGATGGTTCGGCGAGGTCGGGGGCCGTGAGGGCGGCGCCGGTGGCCGCCGCCGCACCCGTTGCGAGCACGAGGGCGCCGGCGAGCGCCACGATGACGCGCATTCCGGGGCGCCGGCGCCTGGCGTGCTGCGCGGGAGCCGTCACGCGCGCATGCTCAGCGCGCTCCGCGGCCTCGCGAAGCGCGCGGCGCGTCAGTGCGTGCGGGTCGGGTGCCGTCACGCTCCCATTGTCCCCCAGCCCGCCTCCCACGTCAGCGCATCGCACCTGCTTCGAATCTCGAACCCAGCGTCTTGACACACATTCGCAGTTCTGTTCCCATTGAGGAATGAGATGGCAAGGGCAGCAGCTCGGAGTCGACGACCCCTCCGCCCTGCCGGGCATGGAGCGCATGGACGGCCTGGTCCGCTCCGTCACGACCCCCGAGTTCGCCGGGATGACCTTCCACGAGGTGCTGTGCAAGACGGCGCTGAACCGCGTGCCCGGCGCATCCGCGATGCCGTTCGACTGGACGGTGAATCCGTACCGCGGATGCAGCCACGCCTGCACGTACTGCTTCGCCCGCGGAACCCACGAGTACCTCGACCTGGACGCCGGCAGCGATTTCGATTCGCAGATCGTGGTCAAGGTCAACGTCGCCGACGTACTGCGAACCGAGCTGCGCCGCGGGTCATGGACGCGAGAGCCGGTGATGCTCGGCACCAACACCGACCCGTACCAGCGCGCCGAAGGCCGCTACCGGATCATGCCGCAGATCGCTTCGGCCCTCACCGAGTCGGGCACGCCGTTCTCGATCCTCACCAAGGGTTCGCTGCTGCGGCGCGATCTGCCGCTGCTCACGGATGCGGCGGCCTCGGTGCGCGTGTCGCTGGCGATGTCGATCGCGGTGTTCGACGACGAGCTGCAGAAGTCGGTCGAACCGGGGACGCCGACCGCGCAGGCCCGCCTGGACACCGTCCGCGCGGCCACCGAGGCGGGGTTCCGGGTGACCGTCTTCCTCATGCCGATCCTCCCCCACCTCACCGATTCGGTCGCAGCTCTCGACGACGCCCTGCGCCGCATCAGCGAAGCCGGCGCCGCACGCGTCGTGTACGGCGCGCTGCACCTGCGGCCGGGGGTGAAGCCGTGGTTCTTCGCGTGGCTGGAGCGCGAGCATCCGGAGCTCGTCTCGTCGTATGGGGGGCTCTACCCCGGGGTGTCGTCGCAGGCGCCGAAGGGGTACCGGACGTGGCTGGCGGCACGCGTGCGGCCGTTGCTGCGGCTGCATCGCCTGGACGGGCGCGACGAGGACGATCACCCGCGCGGCCGCCCCGTGCCGGGCCTCGCCGACCGCTCGCTGCGCCCGGCCCAGAGCGACCCGGGCGCGTTGCGGGGGCTCGGCCCGGTGCAGGAGACGCGGCCTCGGGTGGCACCTGCCGCCGCGCCCATGCTTTTCTGACACCCTCGCGTTACCCGCAGACGGCGAAACCGCACCGCACCGGCGAAACAGCGACATGATGTCGCGGTCCGTCGGTGCGATGCGGTCTCGCGGAGTCGGGCTCGCGTCAGGCGGGGACGTCCGCCGCCTCGGCGACCTCGGCCACGTCGGCGGTCGCGCCCACGCGCAGCTGCTCGAGGAGGTCGTCGCCGGGGCGCACCTCGTCGAACGGGGCCTCGATCTCGGCGCGCTGCAGCATCTCGGTCATGCGCCGGCGGCGCTGACGCGGGATGAGCGTCACGACGGTGCCCGCGCGACCCGCGCGGCCGGTGCGGCCCGAGCGGTGCAGGTACGTCTTGTACTCGTCGGGCGCGTCGGCCTGGATCACCAGGTCGATGTCGTCGACGTGGATGCCACGGGCTGCGACATCCGTCGCCACCAGGACACTGACGCGCCCCGAAGTGAGCCGCTCGAGGTTGCGCGTGCGCTTGGCCTGGTTGAGATCACCGTGCAGAGCGACGGCCGAGATGCCCGCATCGTCGAACTGCTCGGCGAGCATCTCGGCGAAGGCGCGCGTGCGCGCGAAGACCAGGGTCTTGCCGTCGCGGTCGACGAGCGAGGTGAGGATCTCGGCCTTGTCGCGGTGGTCGATGACGAGGATGCGGTGGTCGATGGTGCTCGACTCCTGCGTCTCGCCGGCGACTTCGTAGACGGCGGGGTTGACGAGGAACTCGTCCACGAGCGCGGCGACCTCACGGTCCAGCGTCGCCGAGAACATCAGCTTCTGCGCGCCGTCCTGCACGAGGCGCAGGATGCGCTGCATCGGCTCGAGGAATCCGAGCTCGCTCATGTGATCGGCCTCGTCGAGCACGACGATGCGCACGTCGGAGAGGTCGAGCTTGCCCTGGCGGATGAGGTCTTCGATGCGACCGGGGGTGCCGATGATGATGTCGACGCCCTTGCGGAGCGCACCCACCTGGCGGGCCTGCGGCACGCCACCGTAGATCTGCGTGGTGAACAGCCCCACGCTGCGGGCGATGGGCTGCACGGTGCGGTCGATCTGCAGCGCGAGCTCGCGCGTCGGGGCGAGGATGAGCGCCTGCGGCAGGCGAGCGAAGGCACGCTTCTGACCCGCCTGCGAGCGCAGGAGGCTTTCCACGAGGGGTGCGCCGAAGGCGATCGTCTTGCCGGAGCCGGTCCGGCCGCGGGCGAGAACGTCACGGCCCTCGAGGATCGGGGCGACGGTGGCGGCCTGGATCGGGAACGGCGCGGCCGCGCCGAGATCGGCGAGCGTGCGGACGATGTTGTCGCCCAGCCCGAGGCTCGTGAAGGTCACGTCCGAGGTCTCCTCGGTCTGGACCGCCTGGGCCTGCAGCTTCTCGTGCACGACGTCGACGTGCTGCTCATGCGCCTTCGAGGTGGTCGAGGCGTTCCAGTCCGAACGGGCCGGACGCTCTTCGCGGCGGGGGCGGTCGGAGAAGTCGCGCCGGGGGCGGTCGTCGAAGGACCGCGCGGGACGGTCATCCCGACGGGGACGGTCATCGAACGAACGCGCCGGACGGTCGTTGTACGGACGGGCCGGACGGTCATCGCGGGCCGGACGGTCATCGAAGGAACGTGCGGGGCGGTCGTTGTAGGGACGGGCCGGACGGTCATCGCGCGCCGGACGGTCATCCCGACGGGGACGGTCATCGAACGAGCGTGCGGGGCGGTCGTTGTACGGACGGGCCGGACGGTCATCGCGCGCCGGACGGTCATCCCGACGGGGACGATCATCGAACGAGCGCGCCGGACGGTCGTTGTACGGACGGGCCGGACGGTCATCGCGCGCCGGACGGTCATCCCGACGGGGACGATCATCGAACGAACGCGCGGGACGGTCGCCGTACGTGCGGGCTGGACGGTCGTCGAAAGAACGGGCCGGGCGGTCGTCGAACGAACGGGCCGGGCGGTCGTCGGACGAACGACGGGGGCGATCGGTGGAGCGGATGGCGCGAGCCTCGTCGCGGCCGGCGCGCTCCTGCGCGGTCCAGCGGCGCTTCGGCTCGGCGGCGCCGGCCTCGGCGGGGCGGTGGCCGCGGTGGTTCGGGCTCTTGCTTCCGGGGCGCGAGGCGGCAGGCCGCGCGTCGTCGGTGCGGCGCTTGCGGTCCTGGAAAGAGGGCTTGTCGCCGTAGCGCGGCTCGAAGTTCTGGGCGGGCCGGCCGCCGGCCGGCTTCTTGTTCTTGGGCATGGGGAAACTTCCTGGGTTGTATTCGCGCAAACAGCACGCGCCGTGCACGCAGCACGGCACAAACCCGGACATCCGTCGGCCGGGGCCATTAACTCTGATGATCGTCGGAGCGGATTCGCTCCTCCCATCGGCCCCTTGGACTCACAAACCCATCCGCGCGCAGCGCAGTGTCCAAAGCCGACGCATCAACGTTAGCGCACGTGCCTGGGAACATGCCCCGGCGACCTCAGGTGACGGGTGTGGCACCGCTCCCAGGGCACTTTCGCGACGAGAATGGCGCCACGCCGGGTAAATTCCCCGTGACGGGGCCGCTTTGGCCTACTTTCACATGCCCCTCGGGGGATAGCATGACCGTGACGGCATGCCGTCGCGCTGGGGGTTTAGTTTGTGGGCCGTCCGGCGTTCGTTGACCGGCGGGCACATGGGGAGCGCGGAGCTCGGCGGGCAAGGGGCGCCCTGTCCGTTTGGGTGGAGTTACCCGAGAATGAGTGTCGTCGTACCCGTCGCCCGAACGCTCTACATCGCGTCACCACGCGCACTCGCTGCGCGCCTGACGTCGATGCAGCTGGCCCTCGGGGTGCTCGTCGTACTCATCGGCGGCATCCTGCTGTCCGTGCTGACGACCACCGATCCGCTGTGGTGGCACCTGCACTTCAGCCAGCTGGGCACGTTCCGCGACACCTCCGGGGCCCTGTTCAACGGCACTCTCGTCGTCGGCGGCAGCCTCGTGGCGCTCTACGCATATCGCGTGCGCCGCGACCTCGTGCGCCTGGGCGCCGTCGTCGGCCGCCGCGGATCGGGCTGGGCCGCACAGGTGTTCCTCACGACCATCGGCGTCAACCTGGCGCTGGTGGGATGCGTTCCCCTCAACGTGAACCAGTCCATCCACGACAATGTCGCCGCGGGAATGGTCTTGGGCTTCGGGGCTCTCCTGGTGTCCTCACCGGTGCTCCTGCATCGGATGCCCCGGCGACTGCTGCTGACCACCCTCGCCGTCTTCGCGTGCCTGTTCGCCGGCGGATGGCTGTTCGTGGACGGCACCATCAACCTCGCGCTGTTCGAAGTGATCGCCTTCAGCGCGATGTTCGCCTGGTCGGGGGTCTTCACCCACTGCCTCGGCTTGCACGCACCGGCGCCGGTCAGCCTGCCGGCCGCCCCCGCCGCAATCCCCGCCGCGTCGCCGGAGCCGGCGCATCCGGCGCTGTCATGCGCGTCGGGTTTGCAGCCGTCGCGTTCGAGCCGGCTCGCTCCGCGCGCCGCTCGCGTCGCCGGCGCGCCCGCTCGCCCCGCCGGTCGGTATCGTCGGCCAGCCGCTCGGGTCGCCGCTCTCGCCAGCCCTCGACCAGGTTGTAGAGGGTCGGCAGGACCAGCAGCGTCAACACGGTCGACGATACGAGTCCGCCGATCACGACGATCGCAAGCGGCTGGGAGATGAACCCGCCCTGCCCCGTGATCCCCAGGGCCATCGGCGTCAGGGCGAAGATCGTCGCCAGCGCCGTCATGAGAATCGGCCGCAGCCGCCGCGACCCGCCCGCGATCGTCGCATCGTGGGCGCTAAGTCCCTGCTCGCGGTACTGATTGACGAGGTCGACCAGCACGATGGCGTTGGTCACGACGATGCCGATCAGCATGAGCACGCCGATGAGCGATGCGACCCCCAGCGGCACGCCGGTGGCCAGCTGCAGCAGGATCGCGCCGGTGGCGGCGAACGGCACCGAGACCAGCAGCAGGAGCGGCTGACGCAGTGACTTGAAGGTCGCCACCATGACGATGTAGACGATGAGGATCGCCGCCAGCAGCGCGAGCCCCAGCTGCGAGAACGCGTTCGTCTGGTCGGCCAGCACGCCGCCGATCTCGGCGTCGGCGCCGCTGGGCAGGTCGGCCGCCGCCAGCGCGCGGGTGACGGTGGCGGATGCCGCGGTGAGGTCGTCCGTGGACGGGGTGACTGTCACCGTGGCCGTGCGCAGGCCCCGCTGGGTCGTGATGGAGGCGGGTCCTTCGCTCTCACCCACGGTGGCGATGCTGTCCAGCCGCACGGGACCGGCGGCGGTGGGGACCTCCAGCGCCCGCAGCTCGTCGAGGGTCGCAGGCGGGTCGGAGACGGCGAGGTAGACCGTGAGAGAGGTTCCGTCGATCTCCACCGTGCCGACCTGTCGCGGCTGTCCCGCCGCCGAGACCAGTCCGCCGACGGCGACCTCCGACAGCCCCCGCTCGGCCGCCGCATCCCGGTCCACGGCGACGGAGATGAAGGGCAGCGAGGCGGCGAGATTGCTGGACACCTGTCCGACGCCCGCGCGACCGTCCAATTCGGCCACGACGGCGTCGGCGGCCTCCTGCAGCGTCTGCCCATCGGGGGCGCTCACATCGATCGCGATGTCGGTGGACCCGAAACCGCCGCCGGCTGCGGCGACCGTGACGGTTCCGACGTCCTCCAGATCGGCGACGGCCTCCTGCACGCGTTCTCGGACGGCGATCTGGTCGGCGTCGGGGTCGGTCGTGACCGAGTACGTCACGCCGCTGCCGCCGCCGGAGAACGCATCCCGCAGCGCCGATCCGCTAGAGCCGATGGACACCTGCACGGTCTCGATGCCGTCGACCTCGGCCAGAGCCTCCTCGACGCGCTGGGCCGCGGCGTCCTCGGCGTCCAGGCTCGGGGCCGGGCCGATGCTCTGCGTGATGGTGAAGGTGTTCTGACCGGAGTCGCCGAGGAAGTTCGTCTTCAGGAAGGGAGCGGCAGCCCCGGTGCCGGCGAGGACGAGGACGGCGAGCCCCAGGGTGGCCCACGAATGCTTGAGCGTCCACGTGAGCACCGGAAGGTACGCCTTCTGAAGCCGGCTGGGCGGAGCATCCGGCGACTCCGGGTCGACGGGGCGGCCCTCGGCATCTTCCAGCTGCTTCCCCGGTCGCAGGAACCAGTACGCCAGAACGGGAACGATCGTCAGGGCGACGAACAACGAGGCGGTCATCGCGATCGCGACCGTCAAGGCGAACGGCCGGAACAGTTCACCCGTGACATCGCCGACGAACGCGATCGGCAGGAAGACGGCCACCGTCGTGATCGTGGACGCCGTGATCGCCGCGGCGACCTCCTTGACCGCCCGGAGGATCGACTGGAGCTTGTCGGCGTCGCCGACGTAGTGCCGTTTGATGTTCTCGATCACCACGATCGAGTCATCCACGACGCGACCGATCGCGATGGTGAGAGCCCCGAGGGTCAGGATGTTGAGGGAGTACCCGAACGCCTGGATGCCGATGAAGGTGATCAGCACGCTGGTCGGGATCGAGATGGCCGTCACGATCGTCGAGCGCACCGACAGCAGGAACAGCAGGATCACCAGCACGGCGAAGGCCAGACCCAGCAGCCCCTCTTCAGCGAGGGCTTCGATGGACTGCTGGATGTAGGGGGCCTGGTCGAACACGACGGTGAACGTCGCGCCCTCCAGCGACTCCTCGAGGTCGGGCAGGACGGCGAGCACGCCGCGGGAGACGTCGACCGTGTTCGCCGCGGGGAGCTTCGTCACCGCGATCGTCAGCGCCGGCTCGCCATCCACGCGCGACACGCTGGAGACCGGGTCGGTCTCCTCGGCCACGGTCGCGACGTCGCCGATCGTGGTCAGCGCGGCACCGAACTGGCCCGCCTCGCTGGGGACGAGCGGAAGGGCGGCGACGTCCTCGACGGAGGTGATCTTCGCGCCGGTCTGAACGGTGAGGCTCTGGCCGTCCTCGGTGATCTCGCCGCCGGGGAAGAGCACCCCGTTCTGGTCGAGGGCGTCGGTGATGGCCTGCTGCGAGAACCCGCGCTCGGCCAGGCGGGCCTGGTCGGGGGTGATCGTCACCCGCTGGCCGAGTCCGCCCACGATCTGCGCCGCGTTGACACCGTCGACGTCCTCCAGGTCGGGGATGACCGTGCCTTCCAGGGTCGCCTGGGCGTTCTCGGCGTCGTCGAATCCGGTCACGGCGATCTGGATGACGGGGAAGTCGTCGATGCTCGCGGAGATCACGTTCGGTTCGACCGACTCCGGCAGCTCGCTGTTGATGCGGTTGACGGCCTGCGTGATCTTCTGTTCGGCCGTGGCCAGATCGGTGCCGTAGGTGAACGACGCCGAGATGATCGAGGCGTTCGTCGTGCTCGTCGCGCTCGTGGACTCCAGTCCCGGCACGCCCTGAATGGCTGTTTCGATCGGAGTGGAGACGTCGTTCTCCACGACCTCGGGCGACGCCCCCGGGTAGGTGGTCACCACCGCGAGCTGGGGGAACTCGATCGAGGGGATCAGCTCCTGCTTGAGGTTCACCAGCGCCAAACCGCCGAAGACCGCGGCCACGATCGTGATGAGGGCGATGAGCGCGCGGTTCTTCAAGCTCAGGACGGCGAGATTCGACACAGGGGTCCTTCGGACGGAGCGCGGGAGACGATACGGAGGCGTATCGGGGCCTCAGTATCCCATGCGCGGCCTTCCATTCCCCCAGCTGGCGGCAGCCTCCCAGGTGCTGTCACTCCCCGAGGATGAGGCGGCGGATGGCGGCGTCTCGGGAGCCGTCCAGCTCCATGAGCTGACCGCGACGGTAGAGCGAGAAGACGCGCGGATCGATGTAGCTCCCCCGCGCGACGGACGGCGTGTTCCCGAGCTTCTCCGCGGTGGCACGCACGGCGAGGAGCTCCGCCCGCTTGAGATCCGTCTTGGTGTCGACCGTGCCGATGCGAGCCAGGGTCTCGGCGGCGAGGATGGTGCCGCGGAGGGTGCGGAAGTCCTTCGCGGTGAACGAACCGCCGGTCAGTGCGCGCACGTAGGCGTTCACGTCGCCCGGCGTGAGGGGTACACGGCGACGACCGCGGACATAGGCCAGCAGGTGCGCGCGCGGTCGCCCGGCGGCCAGTTCCGTGACGGCGCTGGCGAGATCCTCGTCGTCCAGCTCCAGCAGGGCGCGCTTGCCGCTCTTGGCCGGGAACGACAGGGTGACGTGCGAGCCGTCGACCTCGGCATCCCGGCGCAGGAGGGTGGTCAGCCCGCGGCTGCCGTTGCTGGCGAAGTACCGGGCGGAACCGACCCTGGGCGCCACTTGGTCGAGCAGCCGGAAGGCGACGGCGAGAACCCGCTCGCGGTCCAGCGCCTCGCGGCGGATGGACTGCGTGACCCGTCGCCGGGCGCGCGGAAGGGCCCCGGCGAGTTCGAGGGCGCGCGCGTACTTTCCCTTGTCGCGCTTCTTCGACCACTCCGGGTGATAGAGGTACTGACGGCGACCGGCGTCGTCGGTGCCGACCGCCTGGATGTGACCGCGCTCCGCGCGGGAGATCCAGACCTCGCTCCACGCGGGCGGGATCACGAGGGCATGCGCACGCTCGGCATCCTGGGACGGCGCCGGAAGGCCGCGGTGGTCGATGTAGCGGAACCCGCTGCCGGAGCGAACACGGCGGTACCCCGGGTCCTCGAAGGGGCGGACCCGGATGAGTCGTGCCACGGTCAGTGGTTTCGCAGCATCGAAATGAGCTCGGACTTCTTCTCACGCGAGCAGCCGCTCAAGCCCAGCCCCTCCTGCGACGCGCCGTCCGTGCGCCGGTCCTCGTACATCTCGCGATCCTTGAGATGAGATCCACGTCCCGCAGGCATGGCGGCTCCTTTCGACGCTACGACGGTACGAGGCGCGGAAAACTACTGGGATGGGGTTGACAGGGAACGCCTCTTGCTCCTGCGCGCGCCGCGTGGTAGCACCCAGCGTCGCGACACGTCAACCCCCTGCGTTGCCGGGGGTTCACCAGGCACTGTAGATGGGCGCCGCACACGGCGCCCGACGCCCTGCCCTCCAGCGGGGCGTCGTCCTAGAGAAGGAGTAGACCTCGACATGAACATCGCCCTCCTCATCATCATCGTCGTCGCCATCGTGCTGGCCATCGTGGGCGGTCTGAACACCGCGCTCAACTGGCTGCTCTGGGTGGCGCTGATCGTCGGCGTGATCGCGCTGATCGCATTCCTCTTCCGCGTCATCAGCGGGCGCAAGAGCGTCTGACCCCTGGATGGATCGGTGTACGGGTACACCGGGTCGATCCGCCCTCCGCGATCTGATTGATCGCGACCACGGATGCCACGTCCCTCCCCCCAAGGGACGTGGCATCCGCTCGTTCGCTCACAAGCTTGTGTCGGCGTAGACGCGCAGCGCCGCCCGGACGAACTCCGCCCCGGCCGTGCCGCCGGCGCTGGTGGCATACGTCCGCGCGAATCGGGGGTCGCCGACGTACATGTCGGCCAGTCCCAGGACGTAACCGGCCACGTCGCCCGCCGGCTCGGCCGCCGGCGTACCGGGCACCTCGGTCAGCCACGCCACATGGCGCGCCGCCAGGTCCTGCGCCGCTTCGCCGGCCGGATCGTCGCCGCGCTCGGCCGCGTCGATCCACGCGCGCACGAGCGCGGCGGTGCGCTGGGACCACTCCGACTTCTCCTCGGCCGATCTGGCACGCCACCACGCGTCGGAGCGCTCGTAGGCATCCGTTCCCCAGCGCTGGACGACCTCCTCCCGGTGCTCCGTGTGATCGAATCCGTCGAACATCTCCTGTGCCATCAGGGGCCCACCTTCTCTTCTCTTCTTCAGGGTCTTCTCCACCGCGGCGATCTGCCGCGACAGCCGCTCCTGCTCCCGGCGCAGCCACGCCAGGTGCGTGGCCAGCGCCGATTCCTCCGAACCCTCCCGGGCCAGCACCTCGGCGATCTGAGCCAGACCGAGTCCGAGCTCCCGCAGGAGGAGGATCCGCTGCAGGCGCAGGAGCGCGCCCTCGTCGTAGTACCGGTAGCCGTTGTGCCCGACCCGCGAGGGATGCAGCAGCCCGACGGCGCCGTAATGGCGCAGCGTGCGGCTGGTCGTGCCGGTCAACTGCGCGATCTGCTGAATGGACCATTCCATGTGCGCCCCCTCCGCTCTCCACTGTAGGAGTTGACGCGGCGTCAACGTCAACTTCGGCGTCGCCTCGATGTCGACGTCGCCCGGCACAGCCCCCTCTTGACGCAGACACGATATATCGTGTTACTCTCGCCGGACGCGATATATCGCGATTCCACCCTCTCATCCTCAGGAGTTCTCATGACCCTCGAGAAGTGGCTCATCCACCCGGGCGAGACGCGCGTCATCGACATCGAGACCGTTCGCGCACTCAAGGTCGGCCTCGTCGGCGGCCAGATCGACATCGTCGCCCACGACGAACCGGGCGCCCGGATCGAAGTGCACAGCGTCACGGTGAAAGACCTGCGTATCGAGATCACCGACGACAGCCTCGAGATCGACCATCCGCAGTTGCGGTGGGACAATTTCCTGGAGGTGTTCCGCAACTTCGGGGCCGGCGGGCCGCGCGCGGAGATCAGCGTCGCCGTCCCCCGTGACATCGCCCTCACCCTCGGAGTCGTCAGCGCGAGCGCACTGGTGTCGGGACTGCACACCGACGCGCGGCTCAACACCGTCTCGGGCGACATCATCGTCGACGGCCTGACGGGCGACATGAACGTGAACGCCGTCTCCGGCGACGTGCAGGTGCGCCAGCTGAAGGGCGCCCTCAGCGCCAACAGCGTCTCCGGTGACATCGCGGCGACCGGCAGCGTGTCGAAGGCGTCGATCGACACCGTCTCGGGCGCCATGCTGGTCGACTCGCGCGGTACGGTCCACACCATCGGCATGAACACCGTCAGCGGCAACGCGACCATCCGCCTGGACGACGATCTTCCCGCGAACTACGCGGTGCGCAGCGTGAGCGGCCGCATCCTCATCGACGGTCAGACCCGCTCCGGGTCGGGGCCGACGAACTACACCGGGTCCACCGGCGAACTCAGCGGGTCCTTCGTCGACGTGCGCGCCCACTCCGTCTCCGGAAACGTGACCGTCCTGCGCCGCGGTTCATCCGGGGTGCGCCAGTCCGACCTCGAGGCCGAGGAGGAGTGGTGATGGCCGCCGTCTTCTCCCACGGCGACCTGCGCCTCTACCTCCTGAGCCTCCTGGACGAGTCGCCGCGCCACGGGTACGACCTCATGCAGGCGCTGTCCGACCGCACCGGCGGCACGTACACGCCGTCGGCCGGCACGGTGTACCCCCGCCTGGCCAAGCTGGAGGAGGAGGGGCTGGTGACCAAGTCGGTGGAGGGACGCAAGACGGTGTACGAGATCACCGACGCGGGCCGGGCCGAGGTGGCTGCCCGCACGGGCGAGCTCGACGGGATTCAGGCCGGGCTCGCCGACAGCGTGCGACTCATCGCCGACGAGGTGCGCGGGAGCGTCCGAGACGCGATGCGCAGTCTTCGCGCCGACCTGGCCGCCGCGGCGAAGGAGGAGCGACGCAGCACTCCGGCCACCCCCGCCGACGACGTCCGCACGCGCAGCCGGGAACAGCTCCACCGGGCGGACGCGATCGTCAACGGATTCCGCGCCCGCGTGCGCGCCGACCTGCGCACGCACGTCGCCCGTGGCGGTGAGCTGAGTTCCTCCGTGGTGGACGACCTCGAGGCCGCGCTGGACGACGCGTCCCGCGCGGTCGTCCGCGCCATCCGTGGCTGACGATCAGCTCCAGACGATGTCCTGATCGTCGGGCACCGGATCGCCCAGCGGGACGACGAGCACCGGCCGGTGCTGGCGGTGGCTCAGCCGCGCCGCCACCGAGCCGGTGAAGAACTCCCGCAGCGAGTCGCCGAAGCCGCGTTTGCGGGTGCCCACGACCAGCAGCTTCGCGTCGATGCGCTCGGCCAGGTGCTTGATGGCGAGGGCCGGATCGCCCACCAGCTGGTGCACGCTCCACGGCACGGGGCACTCGGCGAGGGCCGACTCGGCGGCCGCGCGGACCTCGTTCAACTCGACCTCGCCTCCGCCGATGTCGAGGTCGATCGGGGCCGAGTGCACGAAACCATCCGGGTCCTCGTACGTGACGAAGCGCGTGACATCCACATGCGCGATGACCAGTGGCGCCGACAGAAGCCGCGCATAGCGCGCGGCTTCGATCATGACACGGGGCGATTGCCCGGGGACGGCGCCGGCGATCACCGCACCGTGTGGGGCGTCCGCCGCGGCGGCGGCCCGCTGCTCCGGACTGCCGGCTGCTTCGTCCACCATCTGCATCCCCTCGCGCCCGGCCACCGCGCAGAGAGCGCGGGGGGTCACCGTGATATCCTGAATGCTACTCTTACCGGTTCGATCCGGATCCGTGAATGCGTCGGGCCGTGAACAGCCCACGTTGTCGAACATGAGGGGGTCTCGCATGGGGCGTGGCCGTCAAAAGGCGAAGCACACCAAAATCGCCCGTGAGCTGAAGTACGACACGTACTCGGTGAACCTCGCCGCCCTCGAGCGAGAGCTCGGGCACTCCAGCGAAGAGGAGTACGTCGACAAGTGGGCCGACGAGCACGAGGACAAGCTTGAGGGCGAAAAGGCCTGACACCCGCTGAGGGTCAGGCCGGTCAACGACGACGGTCGGCTGCAGCAGTGCTGCGGCCGGCCGTTTCGCTGTGTGCGCGGTGCGGTCAGGACTGCTGGCTGCCCTCGACCCACGCGAGGTACTCGGGCGTCACCGTGCCGGTGACGTACCGGCCGTCGAAGCAGCTCATGTCGAGGTCCTCGACGTCGGATCCCTCCAGGATCGCCGCCTTGAGGTCTTCGACCTCCTGGTACACCAGGTAATCGCAGCCGAGCTCCTCAGCGATCTCCGGCACCGTGCGCCCGTGGGCGACGAGCTCCTGGCGGGACGGCATGTTGATGCCGTAGACGTGCGGGTAGCGCACCGGTGGGGCCGCCGAGGCGAACGTCACCGTCTTGGCACCGGCATCCCGGGCCATCTGGATGATCTCCTTGGACGTCGTGCCCCGCACGATCGAATCGTCGATGAGGAGCACGTTCTTGCCCTTGAACTCGCTCGACATCGCGTTGAGCTTCTGGCGCACGCTCTTCTTGCGCACCGCCTGGCCGGGCATGATGAACGTGCGGCCGACATACCGGTTCTTGTAGAAGCCCTCCCGGTACTCCAGACCGAGTTTGCGGGCCACCTGCATCGCCGCCGGCCGCGACGAGTCGGGGATCGGCATCACGACGTCGATGGTTCCCGGCGGGGTGTACTTCGCGATCGTGTCGGCGAGGCGTTCGCCCATGCGCAGCCGCGCCTCGTACACCGAGATGCCATTCATGATCGAGTCGGGTCGCGCGAGATACACGTACTCGAAGGAGCAGGGCTTCAGTACCGGGGCGGCGGCGAGCTGCCGGGTGTGCAGCGTCCCATCGAGGGTGACGAACACCGCCTCGCCCGGCATCACATCGCGGACCACCTCGAAGCCGGCGTTCTCCAGCACGAGCGACTCGGAGGCGACGACCCACTCATACCCCGCGGCCCCTGAGCCTCGTCCGTCGGTCCCCGAGCCTGTCGAGGGGCCGACCGGACGCGTGCCCAGGATGAGCGGCCGGATGCCGAAGGGGTCGCGGAAGGCGAGCAGCCCGTGTCCGGCGATGAGGGCGATGGCCGCGTACGATCCCTCGACCCGCTCGTGCACACGGGCGACGGCGCGGAACACCTGGTCGGGGTCGAGGTCGGGCTCGGTGATCTCGGACTGCAGCTCGGAACCGAGGATGTTCACCAGCAGCTCGGTGTCGGACGTGGTGTTCAGGTGCCGGCGGTCTTTGTGGAACAGCTGATCGGTGAGCTCGCGTGTGTTGGTGAGGTTGCCGTTGTGCACCAGGACGATGCCGTACGGGGCGTTCACGTAGAACGGCTGCGCCTCCTCCTCGCTGGAGGCGGTGCCCTTCGTGGCATAGCGGACGTGACCGAGACCGATCTCACCGAGGAGCGTGCGCATGTCGCGCGTGCGGAAGGCCTCGCGCACCATGCCGCGCTGCTTGTTGATGTGGAAGACGCCGCTCGCCTCGGCGGTGGCGATCCCGGTGGAATCCTGCCCGCGGTGCTGCAGCAGCAGCAGGGCGTCGTAGATCTCCTGATTGACCGGGCCGCGCCCGACCATGCCGACGATGCCGCACATGGGGTGTTATTCCGCTCCGTTCCCGGGTGTCCCGGTGCTGCCGGCGGTGGCTCCGCCGCTGTCCGCATACGTGCCCACGAGGCGCACCGCGCCGCCGTCGACGCCCTTGGCGCCCTGCTCGAAGAGGCCGTCCGGTCGTGGGCCGTCGTGGACCACACCCACCTGCCAGGTCGCGATGCCGGCGGCGGCGAGCGCCGAGGCCGCCGCATCCGCCCGGTCGGCGGAGACCACGGCGAGGAAACCCACGCCCAGGTTCCACGTCGGTTCGGTGGCGACCAGCGGCATGTCGCCGAGGTCGGCGAGGACGCGGAAGACAGGGGGCGGCGACCACGTCGAGCGGTCGAGGTCGACCCACGTGCCCTGCGGCAGCACGCGGGCGAGGTTGGCCGCGATCCCTCCGCCGGTGACATGGCTCAGTGCGTGCACGCCGGAGTCGCCGGAGAGCAGCCGCAGGAGCGGAGCCGTGTACAGTCGCGTGGGCTCGAGGAGCACCTCGCCCCACGTCGCGCCGAAATCGGCGGCCGGATCGCCGTAGCCGATGCCGCGGCGGGCCACGATGTGGCGCACGAGGGAATAGCCGTTGGCGTGCAGTCCGCTCGAAGCCAGGGCCAGCACGACGTCACCGGGGGCGACCCGCTCGGCGCCGAGCACCTTGTCGGCTTCGACGACTCCGGTCGCCGCGCCGGCGACGTCGTAGTCGTTCGGTCCGAGCAGGCCCGGGTGCTCGGCCGTCTCGCCGCCCACGAGCGCCGTCCCGGTTTCGGAGCATCCGCGCGCGATGCCCGCCACGATCGCCGCGATCCGCTCGGGCACGACCTTGCCGCACGCGATGTAGTCGGTGAGGAAGAGGGGCTTGGCTCCCACCACGACGATGTCGTCGATGACCATGCCGACCAGGTCGATGCCGATGGTGTCGTGCTTGTCGATCGCCTGCGCGATGGCCACCTTGGTGCCCACACCGTCGGTGCTGGTGGCCAGCAGCGGCTTCGTGTAGGCGCGCAAGGCGCTCGCGTCGAAGAGCCCGGCGAATCCGCCCACCCCGCCGAGGACCTCGGGCCCGTGGGTGCGGCGTACCGCCGACTTCATCAGCTCGACCGCTCGGTCACCCGCCGCGGTGTCGACGCCGGCTTCGGTGTAGGGGTTGTGGGACGCCACGCCCTCAGCCTAGCGGCGCTCCCGGACGCCTCGGCGCCGTCGTCCGGCGGGCGTTCTGCGAGCGGAGGAGATGTCGTGAGCGGAGGACGGAACGGGCGTTGTCGGCCCTCCGGTCGCGGCATCCCCTCCCCCGGCGGCGGGTGTGTCCGAGGCGGCGCGTCAGGATGCGCGGTGGAGGCCCTGCGCGACGGCGCGCATGATCACATCCTGGACGCCGGGCCAGTCGCCCACCACCTGGGCGTAGCCGACGCGGATGACGTGGTATCCCCTGAGCATGAGTTCCGCATCATGGCGGATGTCGGCCTCGCGCTGGGCGCCGACGTGCGTGCCGCCGTCGATCTGGAGGATGAGCCGCTCGCCGATGAGGAAGTCGACGCGGTGCCCGTGGATCCACGCCTGCGGCACGATCCGCACGCGCAGCCATCGCAGGCGCCGAGGCACGAACGACTCCAGGCCCGAGTCGGAATAGGGCACGGCCTCCCGCAGCAGCTCGCGCGCCGTCGCACGCAGCGGCAGGCGCGCGAGGACGGCGGAGTCGACGATGCCCTGCCGCAGCGCCGACTCCCAGACGGCGAGCGCCGGCTCGAACGGCTGGCAGTCGGCGACGAGGGCGAGGACGTTCTCGATCGGGTCGGTGAGATGCTCCGGAGGGCGCGGCACGAGCGGCGCGGCACGGTGGACATGGGCATCCGGCAGTGCGATGCGGCCGCCGTGCGCAGGAGCCGCGACGTGCATCCGATCGTTCGAGAGCACCCACAGGCCGGCTCGCGCCGCCTCCGTGACGCACGACAGCACGACCCCCGCCTCTGCCGCCCGCACCAGCGCGGGGTCGGCATCGGGCAGCGCCACCCACACCCGGCGCACGCGGCGCAGCGCGCCGTCGGCGACGGCCTCGGCGAGCACGCGCTCGGAATGCCCCGACCGGATGAGGGCGCGGCTGCGCGCGACGCCGCCGCGCGCGCGTACGGCGCGCAGGAGCGGAGGCCGGAGGTCGCGTGTACGCCGCTGCATCCCCCCAGCATGCGGAGCGCCGTCGGACGTGCGGTGCCGCCGGCGCGGATGGGGGATGACGCGCGCGGATCCCTGCCTGTGCAGGAGAGACGCACCTGCCGGGAGCGGAGGGGATGTCGCGAACGGAGGTGGGGAACCACGGGTTCGGCCCTCCCCTCCCGACATCCCCTCCGCCCGCCGCGCGTTGCGGGAGGAGGGGGCGCGGGGGAGGGGGCGCGGGGCGGGGCGGATGCGGGGTGACCGGGACGATGCGCACAAGGGCAGGAACGCCGGGCGGAGAGGCTCCTAAGATGGGCGGCATGCGGGACGGGAACGGTCCGGAGTGGGTGATCCGCGAGGACGCGGGTCAGCCGGTGCTCGTCGCGCTCTACCTCAGGCAGACCCTCGGCATCCGCTCCCCCGACGAGCTCCCCCACCTCCGCGGGGCTCCCCCTCGGATCGAGCACCACCGGCCCGACGACCTCCAGGCGCTGCTGGAGCGCCAGTGGCGCGCGTACTGGGCGATGACGGTCGAGCCGCAGGCGCATCCATCCCCCGAGCCTCTCGACCTGGTCGACGGATTCCACACGCTCGTCGCACTGCCCGCGTCCGCAGGCGCGTTGCGCAACGCGTTCGCCCCCTACGCCGAGTCTGCGGTGGCGTTCGCCCGGACCGCGCACGAGCGCTACCGCGCCAACGCGAAGCCCGGCGTCTCATACCGGGCGTACGCCAGTGCCATCGCCGAGCACGAACGTCAGGTGGGCCGGCGCGCGCACTCCTTCGAACTGAACGTGCAGGTGCTGCCGCTGTCCCAGCGCGGCGTGTGGTGGATCGGCTCCCTCACGGTGGCCGTGACCGACGGGCTGCGCGGCGACGTCGTCGCCTTCGACGCGGCCATCCACCCGATCATCGCCGAGCTGGCCTGACGGCTCAGCCGGGCCGGTTCACCGACTCGTGGTCGACCCGCACGTCGCGCGTGCGCCTGCCCACGACGCGGTCGAGGATGAGAGCCAGTGCACCGGCGAGGGCGATGCCCACGGGCACGCAGATGAGCGTGACGAACCCGAACACCTGCGTGGTGGAGTACTGCATGCCCGAGTTGGGGCTCTCCATCGCCGTGCCGTCGAACGCGAAGGTGAGGATCATCGCCACCAGCAGCCCGAGCGCTGCGCCCAGGGCGAGGAAGACGCCGTACTTCGGAGAGCGGCGCACGCGCACCGTCTCGATCTCGTCCCGCACGGACGGCGGCTGCTGATCGGACATGCCTCTATTGTCGCACCGCGCTCGGCGGCCGGCTCCTGCATCGGCGTCCTCACGCGGGCGCGGCCGGGGTACGCTGCCGGGCTCAGCCGCTCACGGGCGCAGCGGGAGGAGCTCGGTCAGGTTGGCCCGGACCCCCGAGGCGGCGATGCGGCCCGAGTCGGCAGCATCCGCCCACGACTCCCGGCCCGTCGCCAGGGCGATCCACGTCGCGGGGTCGGTCTCCACCACGTTCGGCGGCGTGCCCCGCGTGTGGCGCGGACCCTCGATCACCTGGACGGCGCCGAAGGGCGGCACCCGCACTTCGACCGTCTGCCCCGGCGCCTTCTCGGCGAGCAGCTGCAGCAGGTAACGGACGGCGGTGGCCAGGTCGGTGCGGGCCGGCGGCGTCCCGGCCGTGCGGGCGTCGGAGACGGCGGCCAGTGCACGACGGCCCTCGGCGGTGTCGATCCTTCGCGGCATGCGTCCACGCTACGCCGCCGCCGCACTCCGCCGCGGTCGGTGAGACCGCACGCGGCGGGCGGAAGCGTGCTGGGTAGGCTGGGCGCGTGCGAATCCTCGTCCTCGGCTCCGGTGCCCGCGAGCACGCCCTCATCCTGGCCCTGCGCGCCGAAGACGCCGACCACGCCATCTTCGCCGCCCCCGGCAACGCCGGCATCGCCGCCGACGCCCACCTCGTGCCGCTGGACCCGACCGATCCGGTCGCGGTGACCGAGTTCGCCGGCACCGAGAGCATCGGCCTCGTCATCGTCGGACCGGAGGCGCCGCTCATCGCCGGCGTGGCCGACGCGCTCCGCACCCGCGGCATCCCGGTGTTCGGCCCCGGGAAGGCGGCCGCGCAGCTGGAGGGGTCCAAGGCGTTCGCGAAGCGGGTGATGGATGCCGCGGGCGTCCCCACCGGCCGCGCCATCCGCGCCCACACGATCGCCGAGGTGGCCGCCGCCCTCGACGAGCTCGGCGCTCCGCACGTGGTCAAGGCCGACGGCCTGGCGGCAGGCAAGGGCGTGCTCGTCACCGACGATCGCGACGCTGCGCTCGCCCACGCCGAGACGTATCTCGCCGTCGCTCCGGTGCTCGTGGAGGAGTTCCTCTCCGGGCCCGAGGTGTCGCTGTTCTTCCTCAGCGACGGCGACAGCGTGCTGCCCCTCAGCCCCGCGCAGGACTACAAGCGCCTGCTCGACGGCGACGCCGGCCCCAACACCGGCGGCATGGGCGCGTACTCGCCGCTCCCCTGGCTCTCCGAGCGCTTCGGCGGCGAGGAGGAGTTCGTCGACCTCGTCACGCGCGAGATCGCCCGTCCCGTCATCCGGCAGCTGGATGCCGAGGGCACGCCTTTCATCGGACTCCTCTACGCCGGGCTCATCCTCACCGACTCCGGCGTCAAGGTGATCGAGTTCAATGCGCGGTTCGGCGACCCCGAGACGCAGGTCGTGCTGCCGCGGCTGGTCGACCCGCTGTCGGACCTGCTCCTGGCCGCAGCATCCGGTCATCTGGAGGACCGCCCGCGTCCCGCCTTCGCCGAGGCGACCGCCGTGACCGTCGTGCTCGCGAGCGAGGGCTACCCCGAAGCGCCCGTGACCGGTCGGCGGCTGACCGGGCTGGAGGAGGCGGGCGCCGTCGACGGCGTGCACCTGGCCCACGCGGCCACCGTGCGCGACGGCACCCACCTGCTCACCACCGGCGGACGCGTGCTCAGCGTCGTCGGCCTGGGCACCACATTCCACGAGGCGCGTTCCCGCGCGTACGACGCCATCGGCCGCATCGGGCTCGAGGGCGGGCGATACCGCACCGACATCGCCGACCGCGTGCTCGAGGCGTGACGGCGCCCACCGGGATAATGGGCCGGGTGACCGACACCCTCGAACTTCCCGGCTGGAGCCATGTGTACTCCGGCAAGGTGCGCGACCTGTACGTGCCGCAGGGCACCTCCGAGGGTTCTCGGCCGACGCGCATGCTCGTGGTGGCGAGTGACCGGGTGAGCGCGTTCGACCACGTGCTCTCCCCGGGCATCCCGGGCAAGGGCACGATCCTCACGACCCTGAGCCTGTGGTGGTTCGACCGCCTGGCCGGCGGCGACGGCGGCCGCCGCATCCCGAATCACCTCATTCCCGACCACGTGCTGGTCGGCGACGCCGCCCTCGAGCTCATCCCCGAGGAGGTCACGGGCCGGGCGATGGTCGTCGCGGCGCTGGACATGCAGCCGATCGAATGCGTCGTACGCGGCTACCTCACCGGATCGGGGTGGGCGGAGTACCGCGAGTCGGGCACCGTGTGCGGCATCCCGCTGCCGGCAGGGCTCGTCGACGGCGACCGGCTTCCCGAGCCGCTGTACACGCCCGCGTTCAAGGCCCCGCAGGGAGCCCACGACGAGAACATCTCGTACGAGCGCAGCGTCGAACTGGTCGGCGCCGACACCGCCGCCGAGCTGCGCGAGCTGTCGCTGGAGATCTACCGCCGCGCCGCCGCGACGGCGGAGCAGCGGGGCCTCATCCTCGCCGACACGAAGTTCGAGTTCGGCCGCAATGCTGCGGGCACCCTGGTGCTCGCCGACGAGGTGCTCACGCCCGACTCGTCGCGGTACTGGGATGCTGCGGCCTGGCGGAGCGGCGGCACCCCCGCCGAGCGCATGGCGAGCTTCGACAAGCAGATCGTGCGCGACTGGCTCGCCGCGCACTGGGACCGCCAGGGAGAGCCGCCGGCGCTTCCCGACGACATCGTGCAGCGCACGCAGGCCCGGTACGCCGAGCTGCTGCAGCGCCTCACCGGGTACTGAAGTCCCACCCGGCCCGGTAGACGCGGCGTAACCGCGCCGAAACGCCGCGTATCGCTAGGGTGACGGAGGCGCTATCCGAGGAGGACTCCGATGCCGGTGTGGAAATTGCATGGAAACGGTCGCACTGTCGAGCCCGGCGCGGTCGTGCGCCCCGATGAGCGGCTGAACTGGCCCGCGACGATCGCGGTGGGTGTGCAGCACGTCGTCGCGATGTTCGGCGCCACCTTCCTCGTCCCGGTGCTGACCGGGTTCCCCGTGTCCACGACGCTGCTGTTCTCCGGCATCGGGACGCTGCTGTTCCTTCTCGTCACGCGCAACAAGCTGCCCAGCTACCTCGGCTCATCGTTCGCGTTCATCGCCCCGGTCACCGCCGCGACCGCGAGCGCGGGGATGGGATCGGCCCTGGCGGGCATCGTCGCCGTCGGCGTGCTGCTGGCCGCGGTGGGCTTCATCGTGCAGTTCGCCGGCATCGGCTGGATCGACAAGCTCATGCCGCCGGTGGTCGCCGGCGCCATCGTCGCGCTCATCGGCTTCAACCTCGCGCCGGTGGCGTGGGACAGCTACCAGCAGCAGCCCCTGCCCGCCACGATCACCCTCGCCGCGATCATCCTCTTCAGCGTGATGTTCCGCGGCTTCCTCGGCCGCATCTCGATCGTCCTGGGCGTCGTGGTCGGGTACCTCGTGACGGTCGTGCTGCAGCTGACCACGGGCGAGCAGCTCATCGACTTCGCCCCGGTGGCGGATGCCGCGTGGATCGGGCTGCCCGAATTCGAGATCGCCGACTTCGCCTCCCCCGGCACGTGGAGCGTCATCGCGATGTTCCTGCCGGTCGTGCTGGTGCTCATCGCGGAGAACGTCGGACACGTGCGGGGCGTGGCGACCATGACCGACGCGTCGGTGAACCGCTCCACCGGACGTGCACTCATCGCCGACGGCGCCGCGACGACGCTGGCCGGCGTCTTCGGCGGCTCGGGCACGACGACCTACGGCGAGAACATCGGCGTGATGGCGGCCACGCGCGTGTACTCCACCGCGGCCTACTGGGTCGCCGGTTCCGCCGCGATCCTTCTGAGCCTCTCGCCGAAGATCGGCGCGGTGTTCAACACCATCCCGCCGGGCGTGCTGGGCGGCGTCACGACGGCCCTGTACGGCCTCATCGGCATCATCGGCATCAAGATCTGGGTCGACAACCGCGTCGACTTCTCGCGCCCGGTCAACCAGTACACCGCGGCGGTGTCGCTCGTGATCGCGATCGCCGGATTCCAGATGGCCTGGGGCGACTTCCAGCTGGGCGCCATCGTCCTCGGCGCTGCGGCGGCCCTGGTGATCTACCACCTCGGGAACCTCGTCGCCCGGCTCCGCCGGACCGGTGCCGACGACGGCGGCCCCATCCCGGCCGTCGGCCAGCTCGGCGGCGACCCCCGCTGATCGCGGCGGCCGGCGTCCTGCGTTCGCGCGGCGCCGGCCGCCGCATCCGCCGCACCGGAGTCAGGCCGACTCGCGCACCACGAGCTCGATCGGCAGGATCGTCGAATGCGCGGCGTCCCTGCCCCCGAGCAGGTCCAGCAGCACCGCGGCCATGCTCACGCCCTGGCCGCGCGAGGGCTGACGGATCGTGGTGAGCGCGGGAGTCACCGCGGTCGCCACCGGCGAGTCGTCGAAGCCGATGAGGGCGAGATCCCCCGGCACCGACACGCCCGCCTCGCGCAGGGTGGCCAGCGCCCCGCGTGCCATGAGGTCGCTTGCGACGAACAGTCCGTCGGGCGCCGCCCCGGAGTCCAGGATGCGGCGCATCGCGTCGGCGCCGCCCTCCTCCGAGAAGTCGCCGTCCTCGACCGCGACGAGGTCGAGGCCTGCCTGCTCGGCCGCATCGCGGAACCCGCGGAGCCGGTCGGTGGCCGCGGTCATGGTCGCCGGCCCCGAGATGCTCGCCAGTCGGCGGTGCCCCTGCTCGACGAGGTAGCGCGCCGCTTCCCGGCCGCCGCCGACGTTGTCGATGTCGACGAAGTAGTCCGACGGTCCGATGCGCACGGGACGGCCGCCGTAGACCACCGGCAGGTCGGCGGCGATCAGGTCGAGGAACGTGTCGCTGGTGTGATGCGAGGCGACGATGACCCCGTCCACGCTGCCGCTGCGCAGGTACGTGGTCGCCTTGTCGTGCGGATCGTCGCTGGCGATGATGAGGTTCAGCACGTACTCGGACTGCGCCATCCGCTCGTGCACGCCGGCGACGATCGACGCGAAGAACGGGTCACCGAAGAACCGGTCGGTGTCTTCGGGGATCACGAAGGCGATCGCGTGCGTCTGCCGGCGCGCGAGCGAGCGCGCCGCGCGGTTGGGCACGTAGTTGAGGTCGGCGATCGCCCGGCGCACCGCATCCAGCGCCGTCGGTGAGACCGCCGTCGATCCGTTGACCACCCGCGACACTGTCGAGCGCGACACGCCTGCGCGCGCCGCGACCTCCTCGATCGTGACGGCTTCCCGCGTCATGAAGCCCATCGCCCCTCCTCGCCGAGCGGGACGCTACGCGTGGGCGGGATCGTCCAGCGCGCGATCGGCGATGATGCGACTGTATCGAAGCCCGGAGCGCTTGATCGACCGCTCCTGGGTCTCGTAATCCACCCGCACGATGCCGAACCTCTTGGCGTAGCCCCACGCCCATTCGAAGTTGTCCAGCAGCGACCAGTAGAAGTAGCCGCGCACATCCACGCCCTGGTCGATCGCGTCGAGGATCGCGCCCAGGTGCAGCTCGACGAACTCGGTGCGTTCGGCGTCGTCCACCTCCACGCGCCCGTCCACGACGACCGGTTCGTCCTCGTAGGCTGCGCCGTTCTCGGTGACGACGAGGGCGACGCCGCGCTCGGCCGTGTACTCCTCGTGCACGCGGCGGAGCAGGCGGGTGAGGCCCTCCGGCTGCACCTCCCAGTTCATCGACGTGCGAGGCAGCCCGCGATCGTGCCAGAAGATGTCCTCCGACGCCGGGAACGGCGACTGCGTGCGGCGCGAGGTCGGCGCGTCGCCGCCGCCGGGGGCATCGGCCGGCGGGCGGCCCCCGACGTACTCGCCGTGGTAGTAGTTGACGCCCAGCGTGTCCAGCGGTGCCGCGATGGTCTCCAGATCGCCCGGTTTCACGGCCGCTTCCAGGGCCGCCACGGCGTCGGGGTCCACGCGCCGGAAGTCGTCGAGGATGTCGCCGGGATACCTGCCGCGGAACACCGGGTCGAGGAACCAGCGGTTGAACTGCCCGTCGATGCGGCGGGCGGCGTCGACGTCGGCCGCATCCGTGGGATCCACCGCGTCGGCGACCGTGAGGTTGAGCGTGATGCCGAGGTTCAGGGAGGCGTCACGTGCGCGCAGCTCCCGGATCGCGCTGCCGTGCCCCAGCAGCAGGTGGTGGGCCGACAGCATCCCCTCGGCTGCGGAGTAGTGACCGGGGGCGTGCGCGCCGGCGGTGTAGCTCAGGAACGACGAGCACCACGGCTCGTTCAGCGTCGCCCAGTCCTGCACGCGGTCGCCGAGGGCGTCGTGCATATCGAGGGCGTACTCGGTGAACCGCTCGGCCGTCTCGCGCACGGTCCATCCGCCGCGCTCCTGAAGCGCCTGCGGCAGGTCCCAGTGGTACAGCGTCAGCCACGGGCGGATGCCGGCATCCAGCAGTTCGTCGACGAGGCGCCGGTAGAAGTCCACCCCCGCCTGGTTCAGCGGACCGCCGTCGGGCCGCACGCGCGACCACGACGTGGAGAAGCGGTAGGTCTGCAGGCCGAGCTCCTTCATGAGCGCGACATCCTGCGGGTACCGGTGGTAGTGGTCGCACGCGATGTCGCCGTCGTCACCGCCCAGCACGGCGCCGGGCACGCGGCAGAACGCGTCCCAGATGCTCGCGCGACGGCCGTCCTCGAACGCGGCGCCCTCGATCTGGAAGGCAGCGGTGGCCGCGCCGAACCGGAAGCTGGAGGGGAATTCGCGCAGTCCGGGGCGCGCCGGCAGGGCGGTCGTGGTCATGGAAGGAGGATCCTCTCGTCGGATGTCGGTCACGCCTCAGCCCTTCACGGCCCCGGCCATGATCCCGCTGATCAGCTGCTTGCCCGCGATGATGAACAGCACCAGGAGGGGGATCGTGGCCATGACCGCGCCGGTGAGGACGATCGAATAGTCGATGTAGAAGCCGGACTGCAGCTGGCTGAGCGCCGTCTGCAGAGTCGGGTTGGAGGGGCTGAGGACGATCAGCGGCCACAGGTAGTCCGTCCACGCCGTCATGAAGGTGAAGAGCCCGAGGATCGCCATCGCCGGCCGGGCGGCGGGCAGTCCGACGGTCAGGAAGGTGCGGAACTGGTTCGCCCCGTCCATGCGGGCGGCCTCGATGAGCTCATCGGGGATGACGTCGACGAGGTACTGGCGCATGAAGAACACGCCGAACGCCGTCACGAGCGTGGGCACGATGACCGCGCCGATCGTTCCGGTCCAGCCGAGCTCGCGCATGACCATGAAGAGGGGGATGATGCCCAGCTGCGTGGGGATCGCCATCGTGGCGATGACGAACACCATGAGGCCGTCGCGACCGCGGAAGCGGAGCTTCGCGAAGGCGTAGCCGGCGATCGTGGAGAACGTCACGACCGACAGGGTGATGATCGCCGATACGAGAACCGAGTTGCCCAGCGCGAGCCAGAACGGGATCGCGTCGAACACGCGCGCGGCGTTGGCGAGGAAGTTGCCGCCCGGGATGAGGGGCAGCGTCTCGCCACGCGTGGCGTTGGTCCCCGACCCGACGACGAACGACCACCACAGCGGATAGGCGCTGCCGATGATGAACGCCGCCAGCAGGCCATAGGTGAGGAAACCGGGGCGGCTGCCGATGCCGGCAGGACCGGCCTCGCGCGGCTTGCGGCCGCCGGCGCGTCGGGGCCTGCGCGGGCGGTCGGGCTCGACCGCATCCACCTGCACGGGGGGAAGGGGTTCGGGGATCGTGATGCTCATACGTCCGCTCCGATCTGGGCGCTGCGGCGCGCAGCCCTGCGCGCGCGACGCGTTGGCCTGCCCTCGCCGGTGGCGATGCGGCGGGCGATGAGGAAGTTGATGACACCGATGCCGACGATCAGCAGGAACAGCAGCCACGCGACGGCCGAGGCCTCACCGAGGTCGCGACGGAAGAACGCCAGCTCCCACAGGAAGAGCACCGTCGTCTGGAACTGCCGGTCGCTGCCGCCGATGCCGCCGGCGGTGGAGACGTCGAACAGGCGTGGCTCGGCGAAGATCTGCAGTCCGCCGATCGTCGCGGTGATCACGACGAAGATCAGCGTCGGACGGATCGTCGGGATCGTGATGGAGAAGAACCGGCGCACCGCACCGGCGCCGTCGAGCGCCGCCGATTCGTAGAGGTCGCGCGGGACGGCCTGCATCGCCGCGAGCAGGATGAGTGCGTTGTACCCGGTCCAGCGGAAGTTCACCATGATCGCGATCGCGAGGTGGCTGAGGAACGTGTCGTGCTTCCACTGCTGGTCGGCGATGCCGATCAGGTTGAGCAGGTTGTTGGCCAGGCCGTCGGCCTCGTTGAAGATGCTCGAGAAGATCAGCGCGGTCGCCACGGGGGTGACGACGAAGGGCAGCAGGACGCTCATCCGCCAGAAGGTGGGAGCGCGCAGGCCTCGGTCGAGGAGGTACGCGATCACCAGGGCGACGGACAGCTGCGGGATGGCCGAGAGCAGGAAGATGCTCAGGGTGTTGGAGATGGAGTTCCAGAACATCCGGTCGCTGAGGATCTCGGCGAAGTTGCCGAAGCCGACGAACTCTCCCTGGCCCTTGAGCAGATCCCACTCGAACAGCGAGACGTTGAGGGTGTAGATCAGGGGGAACAGCCCGACCAGCCCGAAGAGCAGGAAGAAGGGCGCGATGTACAGGTAGGGCGAGGCCTTCTGGTCGGCCTTGGACATCCGCTGACGCAGGGAACGGCGGGGTGCCGGCGGCGGGGCGGCTGTGGCGACGGTGTCGGGGCGGATCGCGGTGGCGGTCATGTCGAATCCTCTCGAGGAAGAAGCATGCGGGGCCCCGGACGAGTCCGGAGACCCCGCATGCGTCAGCCGATCGCTAGCCGACCAGGTCGTTCAGGAGGTCGAGCGACTGCTGCCAGGCACCCTGCGTGTCGGTCTCGCCACGGTCCAGCGCCGACAGCGGCGGGCCGAACACGTTCTCCTGGATGACGGAGTCATCCGGACCCTTGAACTGCGCGATGACGTCCTTGGCGCGCTCGGCGAGGATCGCGCCGGTGGGGGCGTTGTTGAAGAACTCGTTCGGCGTCGCCTCGGCGGCGAGCGCTTCCTGCGCCTCGATCGTGCTGGGGAAGTTGCCCGCGGCGGTGGACTGCTTCACCTGCTGCTCGGGCTGGGTCAGCCAGTCGGCCAGCTCAGCGGCGGCTTCCTTGTGCTGCGAGGACTCGGTGACGGAGAGGAACGCGCCACCCCAGTTGACCGAACCGCCGGGGAAGACGTCGGCGAAGTCCCATCCGGTCGTGGCGTCGCCGCCGCCGGCCTCGGCGTTGCCCTGCAGGACGCCCAGCATCCAGCCGGGGCACACGAAGGTCGCGAAGGTGCCGTCGACGAACGACTTTCCGCCGTTCCAGTCCCACGCCGCCTGCGCGGCCGACAGGCCGTCTTCGGCTGCCGCGCCGAGCAGTTCGAAGCGCTCCTGCAGCTCCGTGTTGCCCTCGACGTTCAGCTCGCCGTCGGCGGTGTAGTAGCCCTCGGGCAGCTGGTTGACCATCGAGTTCCAGACGAACCCGGAGTGGTCGTACCAGGCCTTCCCGGTCGCCTCCTGGTACTGACGGCCCACCTCGAAGTAGTTCTCCCAGTCACCCTCGAGCAGCGTCGCGACCTCGGCGCGGTCGGTGGGGAGACCGGCGGCGGCGAAGGCCGGGCCGTTGTAGCACAGGCCCACCGGACCGATGTCGGTGCCGTAGCCGATGACACGGCCCTCGGGGTCCGTGGCCTGGTCGTACTTCCACTCGACCCAGTCGGACTTGCGGTCCTCGATGCCGTAGTCGCGCAGGTCGACGAAGTTGTCGGAGACCTCCATGATCGCGCCGAGCCAGCCCTCTTCGATCGCGACGATGTCGGACAGGCCCGAACCGGCAGCGAGCTTGGTGAACGCATCCGTCCGCGCGTTGCCGCCCGTGTCGATGTTGGTCGCCTCGATCGTGATGTTCGGGTGCAGTTCCTCGTACTCGTCGTAGAGGTCGTCGTACCCGAAGGTGCCGAAGGTCGTGATCGACAGGGTGATGTCCCCGTCGGAGTCTCCGTCGGCGGCGCTGCCGCCCCCGCCGGCGCAGCCGGCGAGCACGAGAGCTGTGGTGGATGCGACGGCTGCCACGAGGGCGGAGCGTCGCAGGACGCGTGATGACACAGGTCACTCCTTTGTGGATGGTGTACGGACGGCTTCAGCGTGGGAGCGCTCTCACCGGATCGTCGGTCAGCGTATGGGATCGCTCCCACGAAGTCAAGGGAGCGCTCCCACGGCCACGTCCGGCTCGCGCCTGGGCTCGCGCGCATGGCACGTCCGGTCCGCGTGCCCGGTGGTCGCGGCGCGGGCAGCGGCTCCGGGCGTCGCGGCGCGGGCAGCGGCGGGGCCCGTAGGATGGGAGCGCCTGCTTTCCCGCGACTCCTGGAGCTCGAATGCCCACCATCGTCGTCGACGTCATGCCCAAGGCCGAGCTGCTGGATCCCCAGGGCAAGGCGGTGTCGGGAGCACTCGCGCGCATCGGCGTCGAGAGCTTCACCGATGTGCGCATCGGCAAGCGCTTCGAGCTCACGGTCGAGGGCGAGGTGGACGACGACGTGCTCGCCACCGCCCGCCGGATCGCCGACGACGTGCTCTCCAACGCGGTGATCGAAGACGTCGTCGGCATCGAGGTCGTGCCGTGACCACCCGCATCGGGGTCATCACCTTCCCCGGGTCGCTCGATGACCGCGACGCGCAGCGTGCGATCGCGATCGCCGGGGGCGAGCCCGTCGCCCTGTGGCACGGCGACCACGACCTGAAGGGCGTCGACGCCCTCGTCCTCCCGGGCGGTTTCAGCTACGGCGACTACCTGCGGGCAGGTGCGATCGCGGCCCTCGCGCCGATCATGGCGGAGGTGAAGGATGCTGCGGCCAAGGGCATGCCCGTCCTCGGCATCTGCAACGGCTTCCAGATGCTCGTCGAGGCGCACCTGCTGCCGGGCGGGCTGATCCGCAACGCCCACCAGCAGTTCATCCGCCGCGACCAGCGTCTTCGCGTGGAGAACGCCTCGACGGCGTGGACGAACGACTTCGCCGAGGGCCAGGAGATCGTGATCCCGCTCAAGAACGCCGACGGGGGTTACATCGCCGACGCCGAGACCCTCAAGCGGGTCAACGGCGAGGGCCTGGTGGCCCTGCGCTACCTCGGCGTGAACCCGAACGGGTCGATCGACGACATCGCCGGAATCACCAATGAGCGCGGGAACGTGGTGGGACTCATGCCGCACCCCGAGCACGCGGTCGAGCCCGGCTTCGGCCCCGGCACCGCTGTCGCGATGCGCTCGGGGGTCGACGGTCTCGGGTTCTTCTCCTCGGCGCTGTCCGCCGTGGTCGCCGCCGCCGCCTGAGTCCGCCGCATCCGCCGCATCCGGCGGCTTTCGCGCGCCTCTTCGTCGAGAGTGCATCATCTCGGCGAACCGGCACCGAATCCGGTGCACTCTCGCCGATTCGATGCACTTCCGCCGTCGCGCGGACGCGGGAAGCTACGGTGGAGGCGTGACCAGCGTCGTCGTCTCCGTACCCACCGAACAGCTCGCCGCCGACATCCAGCCGCTGCCGGAGGGCGTGGATCTGGTCGTGTGGGATCTGGACTCTCCCGCACCGCGTGACCGGTTCGACATGGTCGTGCCGCCGTACATGGGCCTGGCGACGGTGCTCGAGAACCTGAGCGGCATCGAGGTGGGCCTCATCCAGAGCCAGTCGATCGGGTACGACGGGGTCGACTCCGTGCTGCCGGAAGGACAGGCATTCGCGAACGCCTCGTCGGTGCACGAGGCATCAACGGCCGAGCTCGCGGTCGCTCTCACCCTTGCCGTTCAGCGCGGCATCCCCGGTTTCGTCCGCGCGCAGGATGCCGGGAAGTGGTCGCAGGGCTTCGCTGAGAGCCTCGCCGACCGGCGCGTCACCCTCCTCGGCTACGGCGGCGTGGGGAAGGCGATCGCCGCACGTCTGGCCGGGTTCGAGGTGCAGCTGCGCGCCGTCGCCAGCCGCGCACGCACCGAGGACGGCATCGAGGTCGCCGCGATCGACGACCTGGCCGAGGTCCTCGCCGACACCGAGGTGCTCATCGCGTCCCTCCCCGGCGGCGAGTCCACCACGCACCTGATCGACGACGCCGCACTGTCGGCACTGCCCGACGGTGCATTGGTGGTCAACGTCGGACGGGGATCGCTCATCGACACCGACGCGCTCGTCGACCACGTGCGTCGCGGGCGGATCCGCGCCGCGCTGGACGTCACCGACCCCGAACCGCTGCCCGAGGGCCACCCCCTGTGGGCGCTGCCGGGCGTGCTCATCGCCCCGCACGTGGGCGGCGCCACCACCGCGATGCGCCCGCGGATCGCGCGCCTGGTGCGGGCCCAGATCGAGCGGCTGCACGCCGGTGAGCCACCGCTGAACGTCGTGCTCGGCGGCTGATCCGCCGACGGGCGCTGCCCGCGCGCGCTGCTGCGATCACGGGCCCGCCTCACCGGCGGGCTGCGTCGGGCGGGGTGAGGGTGATGCGCGGCGCGCGGGGTCACGGACGCCGGTCGTGGTCGGCGCCGGTCCACAGATCGCCGCACTCCACCGCCGTCGCGCCCGCGCGGGTGAGGAAGGCGCCGGCTCCCGCGTCGCCCGACAGCTGTGCGCGCAGGTGTCCCCAGTGAACCGAGCCCACGAGCACCGGATGCCCCGGGTGCCCGCCGTAGGTCGACCGCACCAGCGCGTGGCGCGCGTCTTCGCCGGCGGCCGTGCGGATGCGGGTGACCGCGGCGGCGGGAAGGGCGGGCGTGTCCACGGGCACCAGAATCACAGCATCCGCGTCCCCCGCCGCATCCATCCCCGCGGCCAGGGAACGGGACAGGCCCGCCTCCCACTCAGCCGCCACGACGACGCTCGCCGACGGCGGCACCAGGAGCGCGGCCTGCGCGGCGGCAGCCCCCAGGACGACGATGACGCCGTCGCATCCGCCGCCCTGCAGAGCGTCCACCGCGCGCTGCACCCAGGGGGTTCCGCTCGCGTCCGACGCCAGCGCCTTGGGACCGCCGAACCGGCGGCCGGCGCCGGCGGCCAGCACGATCCCGGTCACACGGGGCGAGGCGGAAGCGGCCATCGCGACAGCGTATCCGCCGACCCGCGGCCGTAGCGTGCACGAAACATCATCGGTCTACCGTGTGGCCATGCTCGAGCTGGCCGACTTCCTGCTGCCGGTGCTGCGCGCCGGGGAGCCGGTCGCGGTGGTCACCGTCATCCGTGTGGCCCGCAGCGCCCCGCGCGGGCCGGGCGCGGCGATGGCGGTGCGCCGCGACGGCTCGGTGATCGGGTCCATCTCCGGCGGATGCGTCGAAGGCGACGCCGTGCTGCTCGCCACGCAGGTGCTCGCGACGGGCCGCGGCGTGGTGGCCTCGCTGGGCTTCAGCGACGAGGCGGCCCACGCCGCGGGCCTGGCCTGCGGGGGCAGCGTCGACGTCGTCGTCCACCGCATCGACCCGGGCGATGAGGTGGCACGGACGGTGCTCGACATCGGCGACGGCCAGTCGGCGCGTGTGGGGCTCGTCGTGTCCGGACCGGCGGTGGGCCGTCTGGTGGCGGGTGATGGGCTTCCTGACGGGACGCGCATTCTCGAAGCGGCATATGACGGCGCCGACGTGTTCGTGGTGCAGCGCGACCCCCGTCGACGCTTGGTGATCGCCGGCGCCGGGGAACACGCCATCGCGCTGTGCCGCGTCGCCTCCTCGGCCGGTTTCGCCGTCACCGTGTGCGACGTGTGGGAGCGCCTCGTGACGCCTGAGCGGTTCCCCACCGCGGAGCGCCTCGCCGTGGGAGCACCCGCCGAGCACCTGGACGACCTGGTCGGACCCGATCCGGCGCGGGCGACCGTGTGCGTCCTGAGTCACGACGAGCGGGTCGACGTGCCGACGCTCGCGGCCGCGCTCCGACGGGGCGTCGGCTTCGTCGGAGCGATGGGGGCTCGCGGAACCGTCGCGCACCGCGCGGCCCTCCTGTCGGCTGCCGGAGTCGAGGCGGAGGAGATCGCCCGCATCCACGCGCCGCTGGGCCTGGACCTGGGCGGTTCGTCCCCCGAGGCGACGGCGGTGTCGGCGCTGGCGGAGATCGTCGCCGCTCAGCACGGCGGTTCGGCCCGCCCGCTGCGCGAGCTGTCCGGGCCGCTGCACCGTCGTGCCGCATCCGACGCCTGCCCCCTCCCGTCCGGCGTCCCGGCCCTCGCGCACTCGGTCTAGCCCGCGCATCGCGCTGCCGTTCTCCCCGCGCCCTGCGGCCCGCCCCTGCCTCCGGCCGTCCTGCCTTCTGCCCCGCCTCCCGCCTCCCGCCTCCCGCCTCCCACCCGAACTCCTCAAGAACGGATCGGAATGCGGTGAACCGGGCGCGAATGGGCCACCAGACCGCCGAACTTGAGGAGTTCGGGCAGCCCGTCACCCGCCACGTGACCTGCGGACAGCCCGGTGCTGCTGCGGACGATCGGGCTGCTTGGTGCTCCTACGGGCGGTCGGGCCGCCCGGTGCTGCTGCGGGCCGGTCGGCTTCCGGTGCTGCTGCGGGCCGGTCGGCTTCCGGCGGCAGTCGGGGGCGGCGCCCGCCCGATGCTCCCCTCGGCGCTGTCGCCCGATCCGCCCGCACTCCTCCCCTCACCGCCTCCCCTCACCGCCTCCCCTCACCGCCGCCCGAACTCCTCAAGAAGGGGCCCGAGACCGGCGAAACACCCGTCAGCGCACCAAACCGCCGCCGAACTTGAGGAGTTCGGACAGCCGGGCCCCGGAAGCAACCGGCGTCGGGCACGAATGCGGTAGATCCGGCCCGTCCGGCCCGGCCCGGCCGGGCCGTGAAGGCATCCTCCCCAGCCGCGGCGGACATCGCCGTCCTCCTCTCCTCGGCCTGGCCTGGTCTCGTCGGAACCCTGCCTCGGTTGGCCGGGGGACCACCATCAGGGTGATCGGCGCCGCCGCGATCGGGACCGCACTCGTGCTCGTCGGCATCCGGATGATGACACCTGCCCGGTAGCGGGCCGGCGGGCGCATCCGTCACAGGGGATGTTGATACGGGAAACATCCGGGTAACGGACGGGTGCTTGACTGACGCGCGCCGGCGGATCCGTCCGGCACCGCGCCGGCCGGATGTGCCGGCTCCAGCGCGCGGAGGGGGAATCGTGGACATCCACACCGTCACGAGCTTCCGCCCGGCTCGCACCCGCGCCGACCTGGCGCTCGCGCCCGGCGAGGCATTCCTGGCCGGCGGCACCTGGCTGATGAGCGAGCCGCAACCCGACACCACCGGCTTCGTCGACCTCACCACCCTGGGCTGGCCCGACCTCGAGGTGTCGGGCGACGGGCTGCGCATCGGCGCGACGTGCACGATCGCGCGCCTGGTCGCGTGGGCGCGCGCCGAAGCGCCGGAGGGTTGGCCGGCGGTCGCGGCGATCCCGGATGCGGCGAACGCTCTGCTGGCGAGCTTCAAGATCTGGAACACCGCCACCGTGGGGGGCAATGTCGCCCGCTCCTTCGCGGCGGCAGCCATGGTGGCCCTGACGTCGGGGCTGGACGGGGTCGCCGAGATCTGGACCCCCGGCGGGGAACGCCGCATCCCGGTCGCCGACCTGGTCACGGGCAACGGCACCAACAGCCTCGCAGTGGGCGAGGTGATCCGCGCGATCGAGCTCCCCGCCGCGGCTCTCGCGTCGCGGCTGGTGCTGCGGAAGATCGCCCTCGCCGAGTACGGCCGCTCCGGCGCCGTCGTGACCGGGAGGGTGGATGCCGACGGCGCGGCCGTGTTCGGGATCACCGCCGCCACGCAGAGCCCGACCGTGCTGCGCTTCGCGGACCTGCCGGATGCCCCCACGCTCCGCGGAGCCGTCGAGGCAGCGTCCGGTTACTACACCGACCCTCTCGGCTCGGCCGACTGGCGCCGTGGCGTGAGCGCCGTGCTGGCCGAGCGAGTACGCACCGAATTGGCGGCGGCATGAGATTCGACGTCAACGGCGAACCGGTCGAGGCAGACCCGCACGCCGGCCAGTGTCTGCGGACGGTGTTGCGCGAACACGGCCACACCGAGGTGAAGAAGGGATGCGACGCCGGCGACTGCGGCGCCTGCGCGGTGCTGCTCGACGGCGAGCCGGTGCACTCCTGCCTCATCCCGGCCCAGCGCATGGAGGGCCGCGCGGTGAGGACGGCGGCGGGGCTGGCACCCGGCGACGAGCTGCATCCCGTGCAGGAGGCGCTGGCGACAGGGTTCGGGTTCCAGTGCGGGTTCTGCACGCCCGGCATGGCGGTGACGGCGTCGACTCTGTGCGCGGATGACCTGCCGGACCTCGACCGCACGATGCGGGGAAGCCTCTGCCGTTGCACCGGCTACCGGCCGATCCGCGAGGCGATCACCGCATCCGTCCTCGGGCCGGTGCGCGAGACCTCCCGCGCGGATGAAGGAGTCGGGTCCTCGGTCGTGCCACCGTCCGCCCGCAGGATCGTGCAGGGGCTGGAGCCGTTCACGTTCGACGAGCCGGTCGCCGGCGCACTCACCCTCCGCGTGCTCGGGTCACCGCACGCCCACGCCCGGATCGTCTCGATCGACGCCACCGCCGCCCGGAGCATCCCGGGGGTCGTCGCGATCTTCACGCACGAGGATGCTCCGGCGACGCGCTTTTCGACCGGCCGGCACCAGCACCGCACCGATGACCCCGACGACACCCGCATGCTGGACGATGTCGTCCGGTTCCGGGGGCAGCGGGTCGCCGCCGTCGTCGCCGAGACCGGCGCAGCCGCCGAGGCGGCCTGCCGGGCGATCCGCGTCGAGTACGACGTGCTCCCCGCGGTCTTCGATCCCGAGGAGGCGCGCCGGCCCGGCGCACCGCTGCTGCATCCCGAGCGCACCGCGGACGACCGCGTGCACGAGGCATCCCGCAACGTCGTCGCGTCGATGCACGAGGAACACGGCGGGGATGCCGCCGCCGCCCTTGCCGCAAGCGCGGTGACGGTGAGCGGCACGTGGCAGACCAGCCGCGTGTCGCACGCGCAGCTGGAGACGCACGGAGCGGTCGGCTGGCTCGACGGCGACGGACGGCTCGTGATCCGCGCGAGCACGCAGGTTCCGTTCCTCACCCGGGATGAGCTCGCCCGCCTCCTCGACCTCGACCCCGACCGCGTCCGCGTGCACACCGCGCGCGTGGGCGGCGGCTTCGGCGGCAAGCAGGAGATCTTCGCCGAAGACCTCGTGGCCCTCGCGGTGCTGCGCACCGGCCGCCCGGTCGCGTACGAATTCTCACGGACGGAGGAGTTCCAGCGCACGTCCTTCCGCCATCCGATGCGCGTCTCGGTCTCCCTCGGCGCGACCGGCGACGGGCAGCTCACCGCCATGCGCGTGGAGGTGCTCAGCGACACCGGCGCCTACGGCAACCACGCCATCGGGGTCATGTTCCACAGCGTCGCCGAATCCACCACGGTGTACCGGGTGCCCGTGCGGCGCATCGACGCCGAAGCCGTCTACACGAACAACCCGCCCTCGGGCGCCTTCCGCGGGTACGGGCTCGGGCAGGTCATGCTCGGCGTCGAGTCGGCGATGGACCTCCTGGCCGAAAGGCTCGGGATCGACCCGTTCGAGCTGCGCCGGCGCAATGTCGTGCGGGCAGGTGACCCGCTGCATCCCGACGACGACGCGTTCGAGGAAGACCTCGTGTGGGGCAGCTACGGCCTGGACCAGTGCCTCGACCTGGCCCAGGCGGCGCTGGCCCGCGGCAACGGCGTCGAGCCGCCCTCCGGCCCGAACTGGCGGGTCGGGGAGGGCATGGCGCTCGGGATGATCGCCACCATGGCCCCGCGCGGCCACATCGCGCACACCTCCGTGACCCTGCGGCCCGACGGCACCTTCCTCCTGCGCACCGGCACGGCCGAGTTCGGCAACGGCACCACCACCGTGCTGCGTCAGATCGCCGCATCCGATCTGTCCGCGGGCTTCGACCGCATCGAGCTGCGCACCGCCGACACCGACGCCGTGCGCCATGACACGGGCGCGTTCGGGTCGGCCGGCATCACCGTCGCCGGCAAGGCGCTGCACGCGGCGTGTCTCGCGCTGCGCGAGCGGATGCAGCGGATCGCCGCCGATCTCGCACCGAACGCCGCCCCTCCCGCACCCGACGCCGGCGACAGGCTCCGGGCACAGGTGACCGCCGACGGCGTGCGCATCGGGGAGCACCTCGTCGGGTTCGCCGAGATCGTCGCCGCCGCCGCATCCGAGGAGCGCACCGCCGAGGGGCTGATCGCGACGGGCGCGGAGTTCGGTGACGTGCGCTCGCTGGCGTTCAACGTGCACGCTGCGCGCGTTGCGGTCGACGTCGAGACGGGAACGGTCCGGGTGCTCCAGTCGGTCCATTCCGCCGACGCCGGATTCCTGATGAACCCCGCGCAGGTGCGTGGGCAGGTGGAGGGCGGCGTCGCGCAGGGGCTGGGCAGCGCGCTGTACGAAGAGGTCCACCTCGAGGACGGGCGCGTGCTCAATCCGGTGTTCCGGCAGTACCGGGTGCCGCAGTTCGCGGACATCCCCGACACGGAGGTGTACTTCGCCGAGACCGCCGACACGGTCGGCCCGTTCGGGGCGAAGTCGATGAGCGAATCGCCCTACAACCCGGTCGCGCCCGCCATCGGCAACGCGATCGCGCGGGCTCTCGGCATCCGCGGCTACGAACAGCCCTTCTCCCGCGACCGCGTGTGGCGCTGGGCGGCGCCGCTGCGAGAACCCCCCGACGACGCCGTGGCCATGAGTGCTGCTGTCGGCCCGATAGGTTGAGTTCAACTCGACTGAAGGGGCATCCATGGATCTCGTCGCTCTCGGAGGGGTCGGTCTCCTCGTTCTGATCGGGGTGGGTGCGGCCGTCGTCGCGCTCATCGTCATCCTGATCCTCATCCGCGCGTGGTACCGCGTCGCCCGGGCCGACGAGGCTCTCGTGATCGTGGGTAAGAAGCAGCGCACCTCACCCGACGGCGACTCCTCCCGCATCACCGTCATCACCGGCGGCGGGGCGATCGTGAACCCCCTCACGCAGCGCGCCGAGATGATCTCGCTGCGCGCGCGGCAGATCAAGATGGAGCCCGTCGCGCAGACGTCCAACGGCGTCACCGTCAACGTCAGCGGCGTCGCACTGGTGAAGATCGGCTCCGACCCCGACTCCGTGCGCCGGGCCGCCGAGCGGTTCGCGTCTCAGGATGAGGCGATCGAGCAGTTCACCACCGAGCAGCTGGAGGGCGCGCTCCGCGGAGTCGTGGCCACGCTGACCGTCGAAGAGCTCATGCGCGACCGGCAGCGGCTGTCGGACCAGATCGCCGACGGCATAAAGCAGGACCTGTCCAGCCAGGGCCTCATCCTCGACTCCTTCCAGATCCAGGGCATCACCGACTCCCACGGTTACGTCGGTGCGCTGGGCGCCACCGAGGTCGAGCGCGTCAAGCGCGACGCCGAGGTCGCGAAGATCAACGCCGACCGCGAGATCCGCCGCCGCCAGATCGCCACGGACGAGGCGAACCTCATCGAGCAGACCGCGCTGGACAAGAACACCGCCGCGGCCAAGGCCGAGGTCGGTCGCGCCAACGCCGAGGCCGAGCAGGCCGAGGCCCTCGCCCGCGCCGAACGGCAGCAGGCCGTGCTCGTGCAGGAGGCCCAGAACACCCAGGCCCGCCTCGAATCCGAGGTCAGCCGCGTCGCCGACGCCGACCTGTACCAGCGGCAGCGGCGTGCCGACGCCGACGCCTACGCGAACGTCAAGGCCGCCGAGGCGCAGGCCGAGATCGCCCAGCAGGACGCCAGCGCGGTGCGGGTGCGCGCCGAAGCCGCTGCCGACGCCGAGCGGCTGCGCGGCGAGGCCCGCGCCGCGGCCATCAGCGCCGAAGCCGAGGCGCTCGCGCAGAACCAGGAGGCGCTCCTGGCCCAGCGCGCGCTCGAGGCCCTCGTGCCGCTCATGGCCGAGTTCGCCAAGGGCTACGACAAGGTCGGCTCGATCACGGTCCTCGGCGGCGACGGTGCCAGCTCGCACCTCGCGACCGAGTCGGCCACCGGCCTGCGCGCGTCGTTCGAGGCGGTGCACGCCGCCACCGGCATCGACCTGACCGCGATCATCCAGGGCCGGGCTCTGGGTGAGGGAATCGCCGCCGGAACGCAGGCTGCGGCGGGCGCCGCGACCGCCGCACCCGCCGCGTACGCAGCATCCGTCCCGGAGCCTGCGGCCACCGCTTCGTCGGCCGAGTGAGCACCGCGGGTCCGGAGGCACCCGCCGTCTCCGGACCCGCGTCCACCCGGACACCGCACCCCACGCCGGCCCGACTGCATCCGACCGCCGGGAACGGTGGCCTCAGCCGTCTTCGGCGGGCACGCTGGTCCCCTGCTTGACGACCACCAGCCGGTACCGGCCGCCCGTCGCCGACCACCAGCGGTGCGGCACGCCGCCGACGTAGTAGACCGAGTCGCCGACGGCCAGCCGCAGCTCCTGGTCGCCGAGATCGACGCGCACCTCTCCCTCGGCGACGTAGACGAACTCGTCCTCGCGATGCGTGAACACCTCGCCGGGTTCGGTATTGGCGCCCTCCAGCTCCAGCGGATGCAGCGGCCGGGCGCCGTGCGCCAGCATGCGCGCGTCACCCGGCCCGAAGCTCTCGTCCACGCGCCCCTCGCCGCGCCGGTGCACCTCGATCCGCCCGGCGCTCGGCCCGGGGGCGTCGGCGGCCGCGATGAGCTCGATCGGACTGGTCTGCAGCGCCACCGCGATCCTCCGCAACGACGACAGGCTCGGCTGGGCGAGCCCCCGCTCGAGCTGGCTGAGGAACGGGTGGGACAATCCCGTCGCCTCAGCCAGCTGCACCAGCGTCCGCGCGCGCGCGTGCCGCAGGCGGCGGATCGAGGCCCCGAGGCGGGCGGTCGCCTCGGCTTCCCCCGCGTGGTCGTCGACGGGCGGCGTCGGCACGGTGGGTGCGCTCCTACGCCGGGAGCCGCACTCCCTGCGCCGGCAGGGGTACTCCCTGCGCCGTGGCGTACTCCTCGATGGCCGCGATGTACGCCGCGCGCCGGGCCGGGGTCAGCCAGGCCGCCTCGAACGAGTTGACCGCGAGCTGTACGAGTTCGGTCGGGGTCAGGCCGGCCTGCTCGGCGAGCGCGACGTAGTTGTCGCCCACGTAGGCGCCGAAGTAGGCGGGGTCGTCGGAGTTGACCATGACCCGCACGCCTTCGCGCAGCAGTCCCACGATCTCGTCGGCCTTCATCTGCTCGGTCACGAACGAGTTCGATACGGGGCACGTCGTGAAGCCGAGTCCGCGTTCCTTCGCGAGGGCGACCAGCGCCGGGTCTTCCACGATGTTGGTCCCGTGATCGATCCGGTCCACGCCGATGTCCTCCAGGACGGCGCGGATGTTGTCGATCGAACCGACCTGGTCGATGTCGCAGTGCATCGTCAGGAAGAAGCCCTCCGCCTTGGCGCGTGCGAAGACGGCCGCGAACTTCGTCGGCGGGTTGTCACGCTCGTCCGAGTCCAGGCCGACCCCGAGGATCCACGCCTTGTACGGCAGCGCCTCCATGAGGGTCGCCATGGCGTACTCGGCGGAGAAGTCGCGCAGGAAGCACAGGATGAGCTCCGCGCTGATGCCGAGCTCGTCCTGCGCCCGGACGGCGGCGCGGCGGTAGCCGGTGATGACGTTCTCGAACGGCACGCCGCGGCTCGTGTGCGCCTGCGGGTCGAAGAACATCTCCGCGTGCACGACGCCCTGCTCCTTCGCCTTCAGCAGGTACGCCCACGCCAGATCGTGGAAGTCCTCGGCCGTCTGCAGCACCCGCATCGCGGGGTAGTACACCGCGAGGAAGCTGGTCAGATCGGTGAAGTCATAGGTGGCGCGCACCTCCTCCACGGTCTTCTCGGGCAGCTCGATGCCGTTGCGAGCAGCGAGGGCGAACTTCAGCTCCGGCTCCAGCGTCCCCTCCAGGTGCAGATGGAGCTCGGCCTTGGGCAGGCCGTGGGCGAAAGCGGTGAGGTCGAAGTCGACGGGGGTGGTCATACGGTTCCTTCGGGTCGGACGGGTGAGGTGAGAAAGAGCGCGGGGTGCTCAGGAACGGTCGGCCATCCCCATGCGGGCCAGCACGACCGACTCCACGATCTGCACGAGGTTGTACACCACGAGCGCGGTGCCGGTCACGAGCACGACGGCGGTCCACATGGCGGAGAACTGTGCGGCGGCGATGTAGCCACCCACCGCCCCGCCGATGCCACCGCCCACAGCCAGCCACTCGGCCAGCAGCGCACCGGTGAGCGCGCCGGGCACCGAGATGCGCACGGCGGCGAAGAACTCCGGCAGCGAGCTGGGAAGGGCCACCTTCCGCAGGCGCGTCCACGAGCTGCCGCCGTACACCGAGATGAGGTCGTTCATCTGCGGCGAGGCCGACTTCAGCCCGGACGCGATCGTGACCAGCGCAGGGAAGAGCACGACGATGCCGCCGATCACGGCCACCGAAGCGAACTCGCGGCCGAAGATGAGGATGATCACGGGCGCCATCGCCACCAGCGGCACCGAGCGCAGCAGCATCGCCAGCGGCATGAGCGCGTGCTCGACGCCCTTGCTCAGCTGGAACACGATCGCGACGATCAGCGCCACCGCGAGGCCCGCGCCGAAGCCGACCGCCGCGTGACCGAGGGTCTCTCCCAGCTGACCGAACATCTGCGCCCGGTTCGCCGCGGCGTTGGGCACGGCGAAGAGGAAGTTCCACACCTCCAGCGGCCCCTTGCCGACGTACGGCGAGATCTGGAACACCCACAGCGCCCCCACCCAGATGGCCGTCACCGCGACGAGGGTGAGGACGAAGGTGAGGATGCTGCGACTGAGGGCGCGCACCGTCGCCCTGCGGGATTCACGACGGATGTCCGCATCCAGGCGCGTGGACTGCTGGGCGGCACCGGGGACCACCAGCGTGGAGGATGCCAGGACGTCGGTCATCGTGCGGACCCCTTCGACCAGGGCGCGACGGCGCGCGCCACGACACCGAGCAGGCCGTAGCCGACGAGGGCCACCGCCCCCGATACGAGCGCCACATCCCACACGCGGGCGGCGTTGAGCGCCTGCTGGGCGGAGATCATGGCGGGGCCCACGCCCACCGTGATCTTGCCGAAGAACTCCCCCAGCACGGCGCCGAGGAAGGCGGCGGGCACGGCGATCTGCAGGGCGTTGAGGATGCTGGGAAGCGAGGCGATCAGGCGCACCTTGCGCAGCTGGGTGAGACGCGATCCGCCGTAGACGGTGATCACGTCCAGGCTCGCCCTGTCGGCGGCCTTCAAGCCCAGGAGCGCCCCGACGACGGTCGTGAAGAAGCAGCTGAGAGCGGCGAGGATGACCGCGGTGGGCGAGGGGTCGCCGGCGGCGGGGACGGGCACGATCACGACGATCAGCAGGCCGATCGCCACGATCGGCACGCAGTAGGTGAGGATCGCGACCTGCATCACGACCCCCTCCAGCCGCGGCACGATCAGCACGAGCGCCGCGAGCAGGAGCGCGAGTCCATTGCCCCACGCGTAGCCGATGCCGGCCTCGGCGAGGGTGACGGAGAAGTTGCGGACGTAGAACTCCCACCCCGTGGCGAAGAACTCCCCCACCACCTGGGGCGGGGTCGGGATCGCCTGCGCCCCGCCGGGGCCGACGTTCGCGAACACGGTGGCGGCGAGAATCCACCACAGCGCGACGACGCCCACGACGCCGATGAGACCCGTGAGCCACGCCGGGAGGCGGATGTCCTCCCACTGGATCGCGCGGGCCTTGGCTGCGTCAGTGGTCATCGGCGGCGGCGCCCCCCGCGCCGAAGAGCAGCTCGGATGCGTGATCGACGTACGCGTGGAACTCGGGCGTGCGCATCATCTCCGGGGTGCGGGGGCGGGGGAGGTCGATCGTCATGACCTCTTTGATGCGGCCGGGGCGCGCGCTCATGACCGCGACCTGGTCGGAGAGGAAGATCGCCTCCGAGATGCCGTGGGTGACCAGGAGCGTCGTGGCCGGCTTCTCGGTCCAGATCCGCAGCAGCTCGAGGTTCAGCTTCTGCCGCGTCATGTCGTCGAGTGCGCCGAAGGGCTCGTCGAACAGCAGCACCGAGGGCTTCATGATGAGCGAGCGCGCGATCGACACACGCTGCCGCATCCCGCCCGACAACTGCGCGGGCTTGGCCTTCTCGAAGCCCTTCAGACCGACGAGCTGGATCATCTCGTTCACGTACGCCCTGTCGACGGGCTTGCCGGCGACTTCGAACGGGAGCTGGATGTTGGACTGCACGCTGCGCCAGGGCAGCAGCGCGGAGTCCTGGAACGCGATGCCGAGCTCGTTCGCCTTCCGCAGCTGCTTGGGGCTCTTGCCGTCGACGCGCGTCGTGCCGCTGGTCGGGTCTTCCAGGCCCGCGAGGATGCGGAGGATCGTCGATTTGCCGCATCCGGACGGTCCCAGCAGCGACAGGAACGTGCCCTGCTCGGTGTGGAGATCGGCGTTCTGCAGGGCGACGACGCTCTTGCGTCCCACGCTGAAGACCTTGTTGAGGCCGGTGATCTGGAGGCCGGTGCCCAGGGTGGTCCCCTGGGCACCGGCGAGAGTGGCCGTGTCGGTCACGTGATGCTCCGTTGGACGGGATCTCAGCGCTGGTAGGCGATGAGGTCGGGGTTCTCGTCGTAGATCTCGGCCAGCAGGCTGAGGTCGAACAGGTCTTCGGCGGCGACCTCGATGCCGGCGCCGGCGAGGCTCTTCACGGTCATCTCCTGCAGCTGCTCGGAGATGGTGAACAGGCCGTTCTCCTCCGTCTCGGCGGAGACGACGAGGAGGTTCTGCGCCTCGGATCCGGCGAGGGTCTTGGCCGGGTCGAGGTCGAGGTCCTTGCCGTACACCTCGAGGGCGAGGTCGGCTCCGCCCTGCGCGTCGTTCACGGCGTCGGTCCAGCCGCGGATCTCGGCGACGAGGAAGGCCTTCAGCATCTCCCGCTTGTTCTCGAGCGTGTCGTGCGTGACGGTGACGGTCTCGGCGACGAACGGCAGGCCGTTGTCGGCGAGCTGCAGGTTCGTGGTCGCCAGGCCCGCCATCTCCACCGAGATCGCCTCGTTGGTGATGTAGGACATGAAGCCGTCGACCTCGCCGTTGACCAGGGGCGCCGGGTCGTACTGCACCGGGACGATGGTCAGTTCGCCGGGGTCGATGTCGTTGGCGGCCAGCAGTGCGCTGAACAGCGACCGGTTGGAGTCCTGAACGCCGATCTTCTTGCCCTTGAGGTCGTCGGGCGTGGCGATGTCGCCGCCCTCCGCGAGCGAGAGGACCGTGAACGGGTTGGCCTGGAACGTCGCACCGATGATCTTCAGCGGAGCGCCCTCGTTCGCGATGGCGGTGCCGATGGCCACCGAGTCGCTCAGCGCGATGTCGGCGGTGCCGCTGACCAGTTCGGCCACGCCCGTGGACGGTCCGGGGACGAGGTTGACGGCGTCGAAACCGGCCTCCTCGAAGTAGCCGTTGCTGTCGGCGAAGTACTCGCCGGCGAATTCCTCGTTCAGGATCCAGCTGAGCTGCAGGGTGATCTCGCCGAAGCTCTCGACCCCGTCATCCGAGGGCTCGGAGGGCGAGCCGGAGCCGGAGCCTCCGGCGCACGCGGTGAGGGCGAGGGCGGACAGGGCGACTGCGGCGAGGGCCGCGGTGGCGCGGGGTGCGCGCCGGGAAGAGAAGAACGTCATGTGCTGTGTCTCCAGATGCCAGTGGTGCATTCGGGTAGGGGTCGCGGTGCCGCCCTCGGGGCTCGACGGTGTGCGCATGCTTCGTTCGGCGCGGAGCCGGCCTCGGCATTCGCCACGGTATGGGATGTAGATTTCACCAACACTGGTCCGGTGTTTCGGCGCCGTTACACGTACTCCGGCCGCATCCCTATTGCCTCCCGGCGTGGCCTCCGCCCCTCGGCCGCCCGGCACATGCCGGCGGGGCTTCCGCCGCACGCCCGGCCCCGACTGCCGGCCTCGCCGCCCGGCCCTGCCTCTCGGCCTCGCCGCCCGGCCTCGCCGCCCGGCCTCGCCGCCGGGCACCCCGGCCCGCCCGCCCGACTCCCGCGCCGTCCTCCCGGGTTCCGCTCCGGCCCGCCCTCCCGGTTCCGCTCCGGCCCGAACTCCTCAACATCGGCTCGAATCGGGCGCGGGTCGGCCTATTGCGGGCCTTTGCGGCGCGATTTTGAGGAGTTCGGGGGCGGGAGGCGCCGCAGGGAGGCCCGTGTGGAGAGGCCTAGCCGCCACGCACACCTTTCCCCACCGGCAGGCGGCGTGCGCCGCCCCGGCCTGAACTCCTCAACATCGGCTCGAATAGGCCGCGGGTCGGCCTGTTGCGGGCCTTTGCGGCGCGATCTTGAGGAGTTCGGGCGACCGGAGGCGTCGGAGACAGGCCCGTGGAAGATTGACCGACTCGCCGCCGCGCACACCCTCGCCGGAGCAAGCGCCTCCCCGCCGGGCACAGCGGCATGCGCGCCGCAGCGCCTCCCGCCGGCACAGCGGCATGCCGCCGCTGACCGAACTCCTCAAGATCGGCCCGGAAAGGACGCGAATCGGCTTATTGCGGGGCTATGAAGCGCGATCTTGAGGAGTTCGGGCGGTGCGAGCAAGCGGGAGACGGAGCGGGGACGCCGGCCGGTCAGCGGGGGTGGGCGGTGCGGGCGGCCAGGGCCGGCAGATCGGCGTGCAGGCGGGCGGATGCCTCGGACGCGAGTGGGTTCGTCGAGGCGCCGCCCTCGTCCACGAGCACACCCCCGACGTACACCTGCCGCAGGTTGCGCGGCGTCATCGACAGCACGTAGCTGCGCACGGGGTGCCACAGCGGACCGACGTCGGGACGCCGCGGATCGACGACGACGAAGTCGGCGAACTTACCCACCTCGAGGCTGCCGACGCGGTCGGCGACGCCCAGGATCTCCGCCGAGCCCAGCGTGTGCAGTCGCAGCGCGCGCTCGGGCATCATCGCGAGCGGATCCTTCGTGCGCGCCCGCTGCATCGCGATGCCCATGCGCATGTTCTGCCACGGGTCCGACACGTCGGTGCAGGCCTGATCGTCCAGTCCCATGCCGACCTTCATCCCGGCGCCGATCATCTCCGGCACGAGCGCGACCCCCGAAGCCAGGCGCCCGTTCGAGGCGGGCTGCCACGACATCGACGAGCCGGCGGCGGCGGCTTCGGCGATGATCTCGGGCGTGGTCTGGATGAAGTGCCCGAACATCATCGCCGGACCCAGCGCGCCCGCATCCCGGTACATCGCGAACTTGGACTGCTGCAGCGGCACGGCCTCCGGCGACTCGAGGAAGTGCGCCTGGTTCGTGACGCCGAACCGCCGCATCGCCTCCGCCTCGACCTCCGCCGCATCCGCCCGCGGCGACCACTGCACCTGCCCCATGATCGAGGCGCCCAGGGCGAGGGCGGGGTCCATCGCGCGGGTGTGGGCGACGGATGCGGCGAAGCGGTCGAAGATCTCCTCGTCCGACCCGGCCGTGGCATCCATCCCGATCGCGTCGACGAAGCGGATGCCGGCGTCACGGCAGCCATCGGCCTGACGCGTGTGGTACTCCAGACCGCGCAGGGCCGCCGTTCCGGTGCGGCGTCCGTCGATCATGGGCTCCCACGCCTGCAGCGGGTCGGTGAAGTTGTAGGCGGTGGTCACGCCGTTCGCGAGGAAATCCAGCGCCCCGTGCAGCGTCGACCAGTACGCATCCTCCGGGGTGAAGCCCGCGGTCATGCCGAGCATCGAGTCGCACCAGCCGTAGAGCGTCTCGCTCACCCCGAGGCCCCGCAGGCCGCTGGTGAACAGGTGCGAATGGCTCGAGACGAACCCGGGGGCGACGAAGGCACCGCCGACGTCGAGCACCTCGTCGGCCGTGAGCGGGGGTTCGCCCTCGCCGAGCGCGGCGATGCGACCGTCGCGCACGAGCATCCACCCGTTCTCGAAGTACCCGGGGTCGTCGGTGCCGGCGGGGATGGTGATCAGGCGCGCGCCGGTGACCAGGAGAGACATGCGGATCCTTCGGGTGGGAGCAACGCAGCCGGGCGACCGCGACGTCCGGCACGCTACGAGATGCGGGTTACACGGACGCGGCGGTGTGTTTCCCCGTGGTTACGAAGCCTTCCGGTGGAGCCGGCACGCCTCGGGGCGTTTCGGCGCAGTGCCGCCGGGGCGGTCAGACTAGCGGCTCGGCGGCGAGGTGCAGCACCGACTCCGCCAGCGCACGGATGCCGGCACCCACGTCGGCCGCCGACACCGCCTCGTCCGGGTGGTGGCTGATGCCGTCGGGGTTGCGGAGGAACAGCATCCCGACGTCGGTGATGCCGCCGAGGGCCATCGCGTCGTGGCCGGCGCGGCTGAAGATCTGGGCGGGGCCGTCGGCGCCGGGATCGAGGGTCGCGCCGATGCCGGCGCGCACGACATCCTGCAGCAGCGGCGCGCAGAACACCGCCGGCGCCGAATGCACCTCGCGGGCATGCCAGCGCAAGCCGCGGCGGCCCATGATCGCGTCGAGCTCCCGCGCGATGCCGTGCCACACGCGATCACGCGTGTCGTCGAACTCCCCGCGCAGGTCGAGGGAGAAGTGCGCCTCGCCCGGAACGATGTTGACGGCGCCGGGGAAAGCCTCGAGCTGACCGACGGTACCGATGATGTGATGCTCGCCGCGGCAGATCCGTTCGACCGCGAGCGCCGCCTCGCTCGCCCCCAGGAGCGCGTCGCGCCGCATGTCGTAGGGGGTGCCGCCGGCGTGACGGGCCTCGCCCTCCACCACGAGCTGGAACCTCCGGGCGCTCGCGATCGACGACACCACGGCGAGCGCCTCGCCGCGACGGTCCAGCTCCGGACCCTGCTCGATGTGCGCCTCGAGGTAGCCGACGAGCTCGTCGGGCCGCCGTGCGGCCTCGCCGATGCGGCCGGGGTCGAGTCCGAACTCGCGGAACGCGTGCCGGAGGCTCACGCCGTCGCGATCGGTCAGCGACCACCACGAGTCATCCCACGCGCCCGCCACGGCCGAGGAGCCCAGCAGCGCCTTGCCGAACCGCGTCCCCTCCTCGTCGGAGAACGCGATGACTTCGAGCGCGAAGGGGAAGGGCGCGTAGACCGTGCCGTCGTCGCGGGTGGCGCGCAGCAGCCGTGCGACCTCCAGGGCCATCAGTACGCCGACGATGCCGTCGAACCGACCGGCGTCGGGCACGGTGTCCAGGTGCGAGCCGAGCAGGAGGGCGGGCGCGTCGTGCGCGCCGGCGTGCGGATGCTTCGACGGGCTCAGCGACCGCGCGGGGTCGCCGCCGCTCAGCGATCCGGGGGAGGCCGAACCGGGCCCAGGGTGGAGGCGTCCGACCTGGTTGCCGGCGGCGTCCTGCCACGACGTCATCCCGATCTCCCGCATCCACTCCGCCGCCAGGCGATTGACCCGCGCGTGCTCGGGCGAGAGGTACACCCGCTCGATGCGTCCAGGGGTGGCCGTCACGCGGGCGAGCTCCTCGCACCGTGCCATCACCCGGCGGGCCGCGGCCGCGATCCGGTCGGGCGAGATCTCCAGGCGTGCCCGCACGGGTCAGTCTCCGCCCGGCGCGTCGGTCGCGGCGTACACGTCCTCGGCCGCCGCGACACCGCCGCCTGCGGGCACGGATGCGCCGAAACGGCGCAGCACGGATTCCAGCGCCGCGAGGGTCTGGAGCACCGCATCCGTGCGCGCGTTGTAGCCCATCGTCCCGATGCGCCACACCCGACCGTGCAGCGGCCCGAACGACGTGCCGATCTCGATCCCGAAGTCCGCGAGCAGCGTGGAGCGCACCGCCTCCCCTGGCACGCCGTCGGGGATCTCCACGGCCACGACGTTGTGCATCTTGTGCGCGAGGTCGCCGAAGACGCCGAGGCCGAGGCCCCCGACGCCGGCGAGCATCGCCTCGCCGTGCAGCCGGTGCCGCGCGATGACGGCGGCGCGTCCCTCGTTCAGCAGCACGCGGGCGCATTCGCGGGCGGCGTAGAGCATCGACGTCGCCTCGGTGTGGTGGTTCAGCCGGCGCGGACCCCAGTAGTCCAGGATCATCCCGAGGTCGAAGTAGTTCGATCGGACGAAGTCCGCCGCATCGGGGTCGCTCTCCTCGCGGATGCCGGCCTCCACACGCGCGCGCGATCGGATGACCTCCACCGCCCGCTCCGACAGGGTGATCGGTGCCGAGCCCGACGGACCGCCGAGGCACTTCTGCAGACCCGCGGTCGCCGCATCCACGCCCCACGCGTCCATCTCGAAATCGTTGCCGCCGAGGGATGCGGTGGCATCGGTGTAGAACAGCACCCCGTGCGCGCGGCAGATCTCGCCGATCTCCTCCAGCGGCTGGTTCATCGTCGTGGAGGTGTCGCCCTGCACGAGGGCGAGCACGTGCGGGCGCACCCGCGCGACGGCCTCGCGGATGGCCGAGACCGGAAACACCTGACCCCAGGGCACCTCGATGGTGTGCACCTCGGCGAGCGCGCGTTCGGCGATCTCGGCGAGGAGGTGACCGAACCTGCCGAAGACGGGCACGAGCACGCGGTCGCCGGGGCGGATGAGGGAGACCAGGGCCGCCTCGATCCCCGCACGGGAGGTGCCGTCGATGAGCAGCGTCGCGTCGTTCTCGGTGGCCCACACGCGGCGGTAGAGGTCCTGCGTCTCGGCCATCGTCGCCGTCATGAACGGGTCGTACTGCCCCACCAGCGGCGCCGACATGGCCCGCAGCACGCTCGGGTAGGCCGAGATGGGGCCGGGGCCCATGAGCAGGCGCGCGGGAGGGTCGATGGGGCCGGGCACGGATGGGGTGGTCACAGGTTCTCCGTCGTGGTCGGGGCGGGCGGCGGGGTCGCGGGCGGCGGGGTCGCGGCGGCGGGGTCGCGGCGAGCGGTGGGCTGTCGGGGCGGGCGGTGGGGGGCGGCGAGCGGTGGGCAGTCTGGGTGGGCGGTTGGCGGCCGGGGGTCGGTGGGCAGTCTGGGTGGGCGGTTGGCGGCCGGGGGTAGGGGTGGGCGGCGGGTGTCAGGGGAGCGCCCGGGCCAGGCGGCGGGCCAGGCGGACGAGCGCGATGTCGGTGCCGGCCGCCGACACGAGCGACACGCCCACGGGCGCCTCGCCGACCGGCGAGGGCACCCTCAGCAGCGGCACGGAGATCGCCGGCAGGCCCGCCACCGCCGCGGGGGCCGTCATCCGCAGGGTCGCCGTGCGGGCGGCGTCGACGGCCGCCGCATCCGCCGTCCGCAGCGGGGCGGGTCCAGGCACCGTGGGGAACAGCAGCACGGCGCCGCGGACGAGATCCGTCAGCCGCCCGCGCACGGCGTCGGCCGCCTCCCGGGCCGCGGCTTCGGCGACGGGGTCGACGGCGGCCGCGATGCGGAAGCGTTCGGTCACCGCGGGGCCGAGCGCTCCGGGGTGCTCCCGGAGCCACTCGCCGTGGTTGCGCCACGCCTCCGCCCCCTGCACGGTGCGGAATACGTCGAGGATGGTGTCGAGATCGCCGGCCTCCACTGACGTCACCTGCGGCGCATCCGCGGTCTCGTCCAGCGCGGCCACGAGCGCGTCGAAGGCGGCGCGGGTGGCCGGTTCTGCCTGCTCGCGCAGCTCGTCCGGGACGACGAAACGCCACGGCAGGTCTTCGCCGGAGGCGCCGAAGACGCTCTCGGTCGACTCGGAGCCGTCGTAGCTCAGGCACCAGTCCACGACGCGCTGCAGCGTCTCGCCGTCGCGCGTGAGCCAGCCGACGGTGTCGAACGTCTGCGCGAGGGGGAGCAGGCCCTGCCGCGGCACGAGCCCGTGCGTGGTCCGCAGCCCCCACAGGCCCTGGTACGACGCGGGCACCCGGATCGATCCGGCCGTGTCGGTGGCCAGGCCGATCTCGGCCTGCCCCGTGGCCACGGCGGCGGCGGGACCGCTGGACGAGCCGCCCGGAAGCGCGCCGGGCACGGCACCGTTGGGCGGCGTGCCGTAGTGCGGGTTGTCGCCGGCGATCGAGTACGCGAATTCGTCGGTGCGGGCGATGCCGCGCAGGGATGCTCCGCCGCGCAGCAGGTCGGACACCGCCGGCGCGGTCGTGGTCTCGGGCCGCGCCTGCTCGAGGTAGGTCGGATTGCCCGCGCCGATACGGAACCCCTTGACGGCGAAGAGGTCTTTCACGGCCACCGTGAGGCCGGCCAGCGGCCCCTCCCACGCACCCTGGAAGAACGGGTCTCCCACGCTCCGCCACACCGATCGGTCGAACGCCTGCGCGCGGGGGGTCACGTGGGCGGCGGTGATGAGCCACCGTCCCTCGATCCGCTGCCACACCTGCGTCTGCAGGCCGCTTCCGCCGCCGGCGTACCGCGAGACCGACATCAGCAGCGCGGTGTCCTCGCCCAGCGGCCGGTGGTGGATGCTGTCGATCGTGCGCCGCGCGACGCCCCCGCGACGCGAGCGGAACGCGCGGATGGCGTCGTGCCCGACGAGCAGGCCCGCCCCGTCGCCGCGCAGCACGTCGGGCCCGGGTGCGAAGGACGCGTCGAGCACGTCGAGGTCGTTCTCGACCACCGCGCGCTCGTAGGCCTCGAAGGCGGCCCGCAGATCCTCCGGCATCGCCGCATCCGCGCCGTTCATCGCCGCATCCGCGCCGTTCATCGCCGCACCTCCGTCTCGGTCGCGCTGCCGGATTCAGGAGATATGCCGAGATCAGGCCGATGTGGGCTGGATGCTCCTGATCCGGGCGATTCTCCTGATCCGGGGAGAGCGGCGGGGCGAAGGACAGCCGGGCGCGGGACGGCGGCGAAGTCGGATACGCGGATGCGGGCGTGCACGCCGCTGACGATGTCGACGACCTGCGAGATGTCGAAGTCGGTGGCCGCGCTCAGGTACGCGTAGGCGAGGTGCTCGTCCAGCCCCCAGCGGGCCTGGATGAGCGACAGCGCGGCCCGCACGCAGCGGCGCATCGCCTCGTCGAGGTCGACGTCCATCCCCGTCGGCACGAGATAGTCCTCGGTGCGGACGAGGGGTCCGGTCACCTCGCCGAACTCGGCGAGCGCCTCCTCACGCGGCACGACGTCGAAGCGCAGCGTCGCGCGGAGCGAGGCCTCCAGCGCCGTGAGCGCGACCTCCCCGTCGCCCTGCGCGAAGTGCGGATCGCCGACGTACGCGAGGGCGCCCTCGACCTGAACCGGCAGGTACAGCACGGTGCCCTCCACGAGCAGGTTGATGTCGATGTTCCCGCCGTGCCCGCCCGGCGGCACCGAGTGCGGCCGCTCGTCACCGGCGACCGCGACGCCCATCGTGCCGAGGAACGGCGCCAGCGGGAAGGCCACGATCCGCTCGCCGCCCTCGGTGACCGGGAGGGTGCCGAACAGCTGTCCGTCGCGCTCCGCCACAGCGGCGAAGACGCTGACGCTGCCGGGCGTGCGGGGCAGTTCGCCGACGAGCGCGCCCTTGCCGTGCCGGTTGGAGATGACGCCGTACGGCACGCGCGGCACCAGCTCCTCGACCGTGATCTTCAGCAGGTCGCCCGGGCGCGCGCCCTCGATCCGGATCGGCCCGGTGACCACGTGCGGGCCGTCGGATGCGGCATCCCGCGGCACGGTCGCGGCGATGTCGATCGCGTCGCGCAGCACGTCGGATGCGGCGACCCCGTGCCCGCCGAAGAACGCCACCGGGTCCTTCCCCTGGTCATCGAGGATGCCCTCGTGGCTCACTGTGTCGATCGTGACGGTCGCACCCGGCGCGATCGTGAGGACCGCCGCATCCGCCGCGCCCGGCAGCCGCCCCCACAGGACCGTCTCAGGAGTGGACGGCAGATAGTGCGCGCCCGGCCAGGCGCCCTCGCCGGGCTGCAGGACCGGAATGGCGGCGGCGAGCCCGGCCGCGTCCTGGTGCGAAACCTCGATCGTCATCGGTCGTTCCCCCATCCGGCGAGCGCGGCGGGCTCGGCCAGGATCTCGCGCCCCGCGCGGGCGATCACGCCCTCACCCGGGCGGTAGGCCAGGGTTCCGTGCACCCACGTCGAGGCCACGACGCCGTCCAGCGACCGGCCGTCCCACGGCGAGATCTTGTTGCGGTACTCCAGTTCCACCGCGCGCACCGTGTGCGCGGCATCCGGATCGAAGGCGACCAGGTGTGCCGGTTCGCCGGCCTGGATCCGCCCCGCCCCGCCCAAGCCGCCGATGCGCGCAGGGCCCGTCGTGAACAGCGGGATGAGCCGCTCGAGCGGGATGCCGCGGCGGCGGGCCTCGGTCCACACGGCGGAGAATCCGGTCTGCAGACCCGAGATGCCGCCCCACGCCAGGCCGAAGTCGGGCGAGGCCTTCAGGTCGGAGGTGGCGGGCGAGTGGTCGCTCACGATCGCGTCCACCGTGCCGTCCAGGACGCCCTCCCACAGCAGGTCGCGGCTCGCGGCATCGCGGATGGGCGGGCAGCACTTGAATTCCGCGGCACCGGCGGGCACCTCATCCGCCGTGAGCGTCAGGTAGTGCGGGCACGTCTCGACCGTGAGCGGCACGCCCTCGGCCTTGGCCGCCCGCACGTCGGCGAGCGCTCCCCCGTCCGACACGTGCACGATGTGGGCGCGCCCGCGGGTGCGCCGCGACGCGTCGATGACGGTGCGGATGGCCGCGCGTTCGCCGGCAGCAGGGCGGGAGGCCTCGAAGACGGTGTAATCGGTGCCGAGCGCGCCGTCGGCGGGCAGGTGCGCGGGGTCTTCGGCGTGCACGATGAGGATGCTGCCGAGCGCGGCGATCTCCGCCAGGGCCGCCTCCAGCTGCTCCGCGTCGAGATGACCGAACTCGTCGATGCCCGAGGGCGACAGGAAGCATTTGAACCCGACCACGCCCGCCGCATCCAGCGCGGCCAGCGCACCCAGGTTCTCCGGAACAGCGCCGCCCCAGAACCCCACGTCGACGGCGAGCTGACCGGCGGCCGCGGCCCGTTTGGCGGCGAGGGCGCCGGGCGTCGTGGTGACCGGGATGCTGTTGAGCGGCATGTCGAGGACCGTCGTGACACCGGCTGCGGCTGCCGCGGCGGTTCCGGTGGCGAACCCCTCCCATTCCGTCCGGCCCGGCTCGTTCAGGTGCACGTGGGAATCGACCAGGCCGGGCAGGAGCACCTGCCCAGCGGGGAGCACGGTGTCGGCACCCGGGTCGAACGCATCCACCGCCGCGATCACGCCGTCGACGATGCGGACGGTCGCGGGGACGAATGCGCCGTCGAGGTACACGCGGGCGGCGGAGACCGAGGAGGGGGTGGTCATGGCGCCACCGTACGGTTTCCGCATTTCCCGGATGTTACCCAGGGCAACATCCTCGTGCTTCGCGTGCCGCTTCGGCGGCCCGGGGCGGGCGGGCGCGGCGTGTCACGAGCCCGAAACGCAGCCGCGCTAGCGTGACCGGCATGGAGCTGGATGAGTTCAACGCCGCCGACCCCAATGAGGCGGCGACCGTCGTGCGGGTGTGGGCCGACGTGCCGGGGTGGGTGGATGCCGTGGTCGCGGGCCGTCCGTACGCCTCCGTCGACGCCCTCGGCGCCTATGCCGGAGCGCTCGCCTCCACGTGGGCGCCCGCCGACCTGGAAGCCGCCCTCGCGCACCACCCGCGGATCGGAGCCCGGGTGACCGGCACCGCCGCGGAGGCCGCGGCATCCCGTCGCGAGCAGGCGTCCATGGCCGGCGCGCCCGACGAGGTCGCCGCCGCCCTGGCCGCCGGGAACGCAGCGTACGAAGAGCGGTTCGGGCGCGTCTTCCTCATCCGCGCGGCAGGGCGCACCCCGTCCGAAATGCTCGCCGAGCTGCAGCGGCGCCTGGGCAACGCGCCCGACGTCGAAGCCGCCGAGGCCACTGCGCAACTGGCCGAGATCGCGCTGCTGCGCCTGCGGACGACCATCGCGAGCGACACCGCCGCCCCCGAGGAGGCCGAGTGACCCACCTCACGACGCACGTCCTGGACGCGGTGAGCGGTGAGCCCGCCGCCGGGATCGCCGTCACGCTGGCCCCGGCTGCCGCGACGACGCCGCTGGCCCGGGGCACGACCGACGCCGACGGCCGCCTCGCGCTCGGGCCCGAGCTGCTCGAGGCGGGGGACTACGGCCTCACCTTCCGCACCGGCGATTACTTCGCCGCGCGGGGGACGGCGACGTTCCACCCTTCCGTCACGGTGACCTTCACCGTCGACGACAGCGGCCGGCACCTGCACGTGCCGCTGCTGCTGAGCCCGTTCGCCTACTCCACCTACCGCGGATCATGAAGGTCATCGTCATCGGCGCCGGCGTCGGCGGCACGAGCGCCGCGCTCGCCCTCCAGCGGCTCGGGCACGACGTGGTCGTGTACGACCAGATGCGGGAGAACAAACCTGTCGGCGCGGCGCTGTCGCTGTGGTCCAACGGCGTCAAGGTGCTCAACTGGCTGGGCCTCGGTGACGCGGTCGCCGCCCTGGGTGGCCGCATGGACCTCATGGCGTACTACGACGGGCACACCGGCGAGCAGATGTGCCGCTTCAGCCTCGACCCCGTCACGACGCAGACCGGCCAGCGCCCCTACCCCGTCGCGCGCGCCGACCTGCAGGCACTGCTGATGGATGCGGTCGGGCCCGGCCGCATCCGACTGGGCATGCGGCTGGTCGGCGTCGACGACGACGGCACGACCGTCACGGCGACCTTCGCCGACGGCTCGACCGACGCCGCCGACCTCCTGATCGGCGCCGACGGCGCGCGTTCGTTCACGCGGGACTACGTCACCGCGGATGCGGCGGCCCGCCCCGAGCGCACCTATTCGGGGTACACGAACTTCAACGGACTCGTCCCCATCGACGAGCGCATCGGACCCGCCGACCAGTGGACGACGTACGTCGCGGAGGGGAAGCGCTGCGCCGTCATGCCCGTGGCCGGCGACCGGTTCTACTTCTTCGTCGACGTTCCGCAGCCCGCCGGGCTCCCCTACGACCGTGCCGTCGACGGCAAGGCCCCGCTGGAGGCCGCGTTCGGCGGATGGGGCGCCCCCGGCGTGCGCGTACTCCTGGACGCGATCGACCCTGCCGTGTCGCTCAACCGCGTCGAGATCTGGGACATCGATCCGTTCCACACGTGGGTGCGGGGGCGCGTGGCGATCCTCGGCGATGCCGCGCACAACACCACGCCCGACATCGGCCAGGGCGCATGCTCGGCGCTGGAGGACAGTTTCGCCCTCGGCATCGTGTTCGCCACCAACACCCTCGGGGTCGAGGACGCGCTCCTGCGGTACCAGCGCATCCGCTCCGAGCGGGCGGGCGACCTCGTCCTGCGGGCCCGGAAGCGCGCGGTGGAGACCCACGCGTTCGACCCCGCCGTGACGCAGGCCTGGTACGAGGGGCTGCGTCACGAGGACGGCACCGGCGTCATCCGCGGCATCGTGGGCAACATCGAGGGCAGTCCGGTGAACCTGGGCGGCGGCATCCTCGCCTGACCACACCGGAGGAGGCGAGGCACGCGCGCAAAACTCAGGAAGATCCGACCTCGACACCGGTGACAGAGCCCCGGAAGAGCCGGATCTCCTGAGTTTTGCGCGGCGAAGGGCGGCACCCGGGGTCAGCACCGGCGGGACGGCCACCGTCCGGACCGCCGCCCCGGCCGCGCCAGCCGCGCCTCGGGCCCGTCCCCGCCGGACCGCCACGCGCGCAAAACTCAGGAAGATCCGACCCTGACACCGGTGACACAGCCCCGGAAGAGCCGGATCTCCTGAGTTCTGCGCGGAACGACAGGGGCGGAAGCGGGGGCGGAAGCGGAACCGCGGCGCGGAAGCGAAGGGCGGAACCGGGGCGGAAGCGGGGGGAGCCGCGCCGCGGAACGGCGGGTGAGGAGAGGGCCGCGGCGGGCGGGGCGGAAGGCTGCGGCGGGTCAGATGTGGAAGACGGCGTGCAGCGGAGCGTCGCCGAGTGCGTCGCGGCCGCGGAGCGCGTCGATCTCCAGCAGCACCGCGGTACCCACGACGGTGCCGCCGAGGCCTGCGACCAGCTCGCGCGCGGCGGCGATCGTGCCGCCGGTGGCCAGCACGTCATCCATCAGCAGCACGCGGGTGGCGGGGGCGATGTCGTCGTGCATCTCGATCTCGGCGGTGCCGTACTCCAGCGCGTAGGCGACGGATGCGGCCGGCCGGGGAAGCTTCCCGGCCTTGCGGATCGGGACCAGCCCCGCCCCCGCGGCGATCGCGGCGGCACCGGCGAGGAGGAACCCGCGCGCCTCGATGCCGGCCACCACGTCGAAGCCGCCCGCGAACGGGGCGATGAGGGCGTCGATGCTGGTCCGCAGCGCTGCCGCGTCGGCCAGGAGCGGCGTGATGTCGCGGAAGATCACGCCCGGTTCGGGATAGTCGGGGATGCTGCCGATGAGGCTTTCGGCACGCGCGAGGTCGGACACCAGGCCACCCTACCGGCCCGATCCTGAGCATTCCCACCACTGATGTAAGCGTTTGCACTACCCTGGAGGCCATGACTTCGACGCAGCAGGAGACGCAGCACGCGGCCGCAGCCGCTCCCGGGTCGGAGTGGTGGCGCACGGCCGTGATCTACCAGATCTATCCCCGCTCGTTCGCGGACGACTCCGGCGACGGCGTCGGCGACCTGCCCGGCGTGACCGCGCACCTGGACGAGCTGCTCGACCTGGGCATCGACGCCATCTGGCTGAGCCCGTTCCAGCGGTCGCCGCAGAAGGACGCCGGGTACGACGTCTCCGACTACTGCGACGTCGACCCGCTGTTCGGCACGCTCGCCGACTTCGACGACCTCCTCACCGGCGCGCACGATCGCGGCATCCGCATCATCGTCGACCTCGTCCCCAACCACTCCTCCGACCAGCACGAGTGGTTCCAGGCCGCCCTGGCCGCTGCCCCCGGAAGCCGCGAACGCGCGCGCTACATGTTCCGCGACGGCAGGGGTGAGCACGGCGAGCTGCCCCCGAACAACTGGGAATCGGTGTTCGGCGGACCGGCCTGGACGCGCGTCACCGAAGCCGACGGCGCGCCCGGGCAGTGGTATCTGCACCTGTTCGACTCGTCGCAGCCCGACTTCGACTGGTCGAACGAGGAGGTGCGGGAGGAGTTCCGACGCATCCTGCGCTTCTGGCTCGACCGGGGGGTGGACGGCTTCCGCGTCGACGTCGCGCACGGCCTGGTCAAGCAGGAGGGCCTGCCCGATTACACCCCGAACCCGGATGCCGGGTCGATGGGCGGCGACGAAGGATCGGTGCCGTACTGGGGCCAGCCCGGCGTGCACGAGATCTACCGCGACTGGCACCGCCTGCTCGCCGAGTACGACGGCGACCGGGCCCTGTGCGCCGAGGCGTGGCTGCCGAGCGTCGCGAAGACAGCCCTGTGGGTGCGGCCGGACGAGATGCACCAGGCGTTCAACTTCGAATACCTCGAGACCGAATGGGATGCCGCGAAGCTGCGGGCTGTCATCGCCGAGTCCATCTCGGTGTACGCCGCGGTGGGTGCGCCCAGCACGTGGGTGCTGTCCAACCACGACGTCGTCCGCCACGCCTCGCGGCTGGCGCTGACGGCGGAGAACCCCCAGGGGCACGGCATCGGCCCGTCGTCGCCGGGTCAGCCGATCCCCGAGGTGGGCCTGCGCCGCGCCCGCGCCGCGACGGCGCTCATGCTGGCGCTTCCCGGCTCCGCCTACGTCTATCAGGGCGAGGAGCTGGGCCTGCCAGAGGCCATCGACCTGCCCGACGAGGCGCGTCAGGATCCCACGTGGTTCCGCACCGAGGGTGAGCGCTACGGCCGCGACGGATGCCGCGTGCCGCTGCCGTGGAGTCCGTCCGCCCCCGCCTTCGGCTTCAGCCCCACCGGCGAGAGCTGGCTGCCACAGCCCGAGCAGTGGCGCGAGCTCGCCCGGGAGGTGCAGGCCACCGACCCCGACTCGACCCTGTCGCTGTACCGCACGCTCCTCGCCGAGCGGCGCGCGCGGTCCCTCGGGTCGGGCGCCCTGGAGTGGCTCGACGGGTTCGGCGACGGCGTCGTGGCGTTCCGCAACGGCAGCCTCACGGTCATCGCGAACGTGGATGGCGCGACGGTGCCGCTGCCGCACGGCACGATCGTGGCCGCGAGCGGCCCGCTCGCGCCGGAGGGCGTGCCCATCGACACGACGGTCTGGGTCGCGGCGGACTGACCCGCAGGAGTGCCGCGGGGGCGGTCGACATGGTGAGCATCGACGAGGTCGCGCGGATGGCGGGCGTGTCGACGGCGACGGTCTCGCGCGCCCTCAGCGGCCGCGGCCACGTCTCCGACGCCACACGCGCGCGCGTGCACGACGCGGCCGAACGCCTCGGCTACGTCGTGTCCGCCTCCGCCTCGAGCCTGGCCTCGGGCCGCACGCGCAACATCGGCGTGCTGGTGCCGTTCCTGGATCGCTGGTTCTTCAGCACGGTGCTCACCGGCATCTCCGCCGCGCTCATGCGGCGCGGCTACGACATCACCCTCTACAGCGTCACGGCCGACCCAGAAGAACGTCGCACGGTGTTCGAGACGTTCCTGCGCCGCCGGCGGATCGACGGCGTCATCGCGATCTCGATCGAACTCGGCACCGAGGAGTCGCAGCGGCTGCACGCCCTCGGCATTCCGGTGATCGCGATCGGCGGCCCCAATCCGCACCTGACGACCCTCACGGTGGACGACGTCGCCCTCGCCCGCCTGGCCACCGAGCATCTGCTCTCCCTCGGGCACACCCGCATCGCCCACATCGGCGCCACCCCCGAGTTCGACATCGACTTCCACATCCCCACCCGGCGCCGCCAGGGGTTCGAGCAGGCGCTGGCGGATGCGGGGATGCCGGCGCTGCCCGCGCTGTTCGAGCCGGCCGACTTCACGATCGAGGGCGGGTTCCGCGCTGCCAAGCAGCTGCTGGGACGCCCCGGCGATCGCCCCACCGCGATCTTCGCGGCATCGGACGAGATGGCCATCGGCGCCGTGCTGGCCGCGCGCGAGCTCGGCTACCGCGTTCCCGAAGACCTGTCCGTCATCGGCATCGACGGCCACGAGCTCGGCGGGTTCTTCCGTCTCACCACGATCGACCAGTTCCCTTCAGCCCAGGGCGAGCAGGCTGCCGACACGATCCTGGCGGAGCTGGAGTCACCGGCAGCCACCCCGCACACGCCCGCGCGGCTGCCGTTCGAGCTCGTCGTCCGGGGCACCACGGCGCGGCTGCGCTGAGGCGGACCGGCTTCGCACGCTGCGCGGGAGCGCGCGTCTAGGCTCATCGCATGAGCATCGATCTGGAGAGCCTGTACCGCGACCTGCACCGCCATCCCGAGCTGTCCTTCCAGGAGACGCGCACGGCCGGTGTCATCGTGCGGCACCTCACCGAGCTCGGGCTCGAGGTGGAGGAAGGCGTCGGCCGCACAGGCGTCGTGACCGTGGTGCACGGCTCTGCGCCCGGCGAGGGTCCGGTCGTATGGCTGCGGGCCGACATGGACGCCCTCCCCGTCGAAGAGCGCACGGGGCTGGACTACGCCAGCACCGCCCGCGGCGTGGATCCTTCCGGCACGGAGGTGCCCGTCATGCACGCGTGCGGGCACGACATGCACGTCGCGGCGCTGCTGGGCGCGGTGGAGCGGCTCGTCGCGACGCGCGAGGAGTGGTCGGGCACGGTCGTGGCGGTGTTCCAGCCCGCCGAGGAGTACGGCGCCGGCTCGCGCGCGATGATCTCCGACGGCGTGCTCGAGCGGTATCCGAAGGCCGACATCGTGCTCGGCCAGCACGTCACGCCGCTCCCGGCCGGTATCGTCGGTGTCCGCCCGGGCACGCAGATGGCCGCGTCCGACGGACTGAGCGTCGTCCTGCACGGCCGCGGTGGCCACGGATCGCGGCCGCAGGCCACGATCGACCCGGTGGTGATGGCGGCGGCCACCGTCATGCGGCTGCAGACCATCGTCTCGCGCGAGACCGACCCCCGTGACGTCGCCGTCGTCACCGTCGGCTCCATCCACGCGGGGCTGAAGAACAACATCATCCCCGCCGAGGCCAAGCTCGAACTGAGCCTGCGCTACCCCGACGACGAAGCCCGCGACCGCGTGCTGGAGAAGGTGGAGCGCATCGTGCGGGCCGAGGCGATGGCATCCGGCGCCGAGCAGACACCCACGATCTCGACCGACCACACGCTGCCGCCCACGATCAACGACGAGGATGCGACGGCGCGGGTGACCGCCGCGTTCGAGCGCTCCTTCGGCCAGGACAGCGTCGTGGACCCGGGCATGTTCACCGGCAGCGAGGACGTCTCGTGGTTCGCGCGCGACGCCGGGGCGCCCCTGGTGTTCTGGTTCTGGGGCGGCGTCGACCCGCAGGCCTACGCCGAGGCGGAGGCCGCGGGAACGCTGGAGCGCGACATCCCCACGAACCACTCGCCGTTCTTCGCCCCCGTGCTCCAGCCCACCCTCAGCCGGGGTGTGGACAACCTCGTGGTGGCCGCGCGGGAGTTCCTGGGGTGAGCTGCGCCGCCGGGCGCCCTGATCAGTCCGCGACGAGCCGGTAGCCCATGCCCTGTTCGGTGAGCAGGTGCTGCGGGTCGGCGGGATCGGCTTCGAGCTTCTTCCGCAGCTGCGAGACGTACAGCCGCAGGTAGCCGGAATCCGACACCTGCTCGCTGCCCCACAGCTCCTTCAGAAGCGTCTGCCGCGTCACGAGCGAACCGGGGTGGCGGGCGAGGAACTCCAGCATCCGCCACTCGGTGGGAGTGAGGTGCACGCGCGTGCCGGCGCGCGTCACGACGCGGGCCGACAGATCGACGACGACGTCGCCGAACCGCACGACCGGGTCGACGGATGCGGCGGCCGTCCGCCGTGACAGGGCGCGCAGTCGCGCGAGCAGCTCATCGATCTGGAACGGCTTGGTGACGTAGTCGTCGGCGCCGGCGTCCAGGGCCTCGACCTTGTCAGCCGAGCCGGTGCGGCCCGACACGACGAGGATGGGCGCCTCGCTCCAGCCCCGCAGGGCCTGGATCACGCGAACGCCGTCCAGTCGCGGCATCCCGAGATCCAGCACGACGATGTCAGGGTGCTCCTGCGCCGCCAGGGTGATGGCGGCGGCACCGTCGGGGGCGGTGACGACGTCGTACCCGTGCGCGGCGAGCGTGATCCGCAGGGCCCGGACCAGCTGCGGGTCGTCGTCGGCGAGGAGGACCTTCATCGGGACTCATCCTCCCCCGCCTCGGCCGCCGGCAGCGCCACGACCATCGTGAGCCCGCCGCCGGGGGTGTCCTCCGGGCTGAGCGTGCCGCCCATCCCCTCGGTGAAGCCGCGCGACAGCGCGAGCCCGAGGCCGAGCCCCGTGGTGTTGTCGGTGTCGCCGAGCCGCTGGAACGGGGCGAAGATGTCGCCCTGCCGCTCGGGCGGCACGCCCACCCCGGTGTCGACCACGCGGATCTCCACCGTTCCGCCCAGGCGGCTCGTGGCCACGCGCGTGCGGGTGCCCGCCGGAGCATGGCGGTGCGCGTTGGCGAGGAGGTTCACCATCACGCGCTGCAGGAGCACGGGGTCGGCGACCACGGCCGGGAGCTCGGGGTCCAGCGCGAGGTCGACCTGGTCGGGCCCCAAGTGCAGCTCGTCGACGGCGGCGAGGATGACATCGGCGGCATCCACCGGCGCGAGCGACACGGCCAGGACACCGGCCTGCACGCGGCTGACGTCGAGGAGATCGGTGACCAGCGCCGACAGGGTGGCGAGGCTCTCGTCTGCGGTGACCAGCAGTTCGTCGCGGTCCTCGCCGGAGAGCTGGCCGCCGGCGGCCCGCAGTCCTCCCACCGCGGCGACGGCGGCAGCCAAGGGCCTGCGCAGATCGTGGCTGACGGCCGACAGCAGCGCACTGCGCACCTGGTCCGTGGCAGCCAGGACGCCCACTTCCCGCGCCGTCTCGGCGAGATCGGTGCGCTCCAGTGCCGCGCCCAGCTGCACCACGATGACGTCGAGGAGCCTGCGGCCGGATGCGTCGAGTTCTGCGCCGTGCAGCTCGAGCGTCGCACGCGCTTCGCCGTCTTGGCCGACGGGCAGGCGGACGGCGCGGTCATCGCGCACCGGCTCGCCGTCGGTCGCGAGCACCGTGCCGTCGGCGGCGAGGAGGCGGACCCCGGCGAACCCGAACGCCTCGCGCAACCGGGTGACCATCGCCGGCACCGCGCTCTCGCCGCGCAGGACGCTTCCGGCCACCGTCGCGAGCAGCTCCGACTCCGCCAGCGCACGCCGCGCCGAGCGGTCACGCCGGGCCGCCTGGTCGACGACGAGGCTCACCAGGACCGCGATCACGATGTACAGCACGATCGACAGCGCATGCGCGGGGTCGGCGATCTCGATCGTGAAGAGCGGGTCGATGAAGAGGAAATCGAGGGTGAGACCCGACAGCAGCGCCGCGAAGACGGCGGGCCAGATGCCGCCGACGAGCGCCACGAGCACCACGAGCAGCTGGTAGGCGAGCACGTCGGAGGTGAGGGAGTCGGGACCGTCGGTGATGTACAGCAGCCACGACAGCAGCGGCCCGCCGCCCAGGGCGAGAACGAATCCGAGGATGCGGCGCTTCACGCTCAGCGCTCCGCCGCGCAGGCGCGGCAGCGTCAGGCGCCCGCCGGCGGCGGCGTGCGTGACGATGTGCACGTCGATGTCGCCGGATTCGCGGATGACGGTGGCCCCGATCCCCGGGCCGGTGAGGGCGGCGGCCAGGCGTCCGCGCCGGCTCACGCCGATCACGAGCTGCGACGCGTTCACCGATCGGGCGAACTCCACGAGCGTCCGCGCGATGTCGTCCCCGACCACCTGGTGGTAGGTGCCGCCCAGTGACTCGACGAGGGCGCGCTGGGCGGCCAGGTCGCCGGGGGCACCGCTGCGCAGCCCGTCCTGACTGGACACGTGCACGGCCAGCAACTCGCCGCCGGCCGACCGGGCGGCGATCCGCGCCCCCCGACGCAGCAGCGTCTCGCCTTCGCGGCCCCCGGTCAGGGCCACCACGACACGCTCGCGCGCCTGCCACGAGCCCTGGATGCCGTGATCGGCGCGGTAGGACCGCAGGGCGCTGTCGACCTCGTCGGCCAGCCACAGCAGGGCGAGTTCGCGCAGGGCGGTGAGGTTGCCCAGCCGGAAGTAGTTCGACAGTGCCGCGTCGATGCGCTCGGCCGGGTACACGACCCCGGCCGACAGGCGGTCGCGCAGCGCCTGCGGGGCGACATCGACGACCTCGATCTGGTCGGCGCCGCGCACCACGCCGTCGGGCACGGTCTCGCGCTGCACGACGCCGGTGATGCGCTGGACGACGTCGTTGAGGGAGGCGATGTGCTGCACGTTGACGGTCGTGATGACGTCGATGCCGGCCGCGAGGAGCTCCTCGACGTCGGCCCAGCGCTGGGTGTTGCGCGAGCCGGGCGCGTTGGTGTGCGCCAGCTCGTCCACCAGCGCGAGGTCGGGGCGTCGCGCCAGCACGGCATCCAGGTCCATCTCCGCCAGGGTCACGCCGCGGTGCTCGACGCTGCGGCGCGGAACGAGCGGGAGCCCTTCCGCCTGCGCGGCCGTGGCCGCACGCCCGTGCGTCTCGACCACCGCGATCACGACGTCGCGGCCCTCGTCCCGCAGGCGCCGCCCCTCCTGGAGCATCTCGTACGTCTTGCCGACGCCGGGCGCGGCCCCCAGCAGCACCCGCAGGCGTCCGCGTCTCACGCCGCCGCTCCCGCCGCGCCGAGGGCGGCCGCGTCAGGGGGGCGGCCGGCGGGGGATGTGCGGGAGGTCATGGCGGGATTCTCTCAGTCCTTCAGCGCGTCCAGCGCCCGATTCAGCTCCAGCACGTTCACGCGCTCCTCGCCGAGGAAGCCGAGGTCGCGCTGCTGCACGTGCGCCCGGACGAGCTCCTGGACGTCGCCGGCCGGGATGCCGCGCGCTTCGGCGACGCGGTCGGCCTGCAGCGCGGCGTACTCGACGCTGATGTCGGGATCCAGACCCGACCCCGACGCCGTGACCGCATCGGCGGGGATGTCTCCCGGCGCGACGCCGTCGCCGTCGCTGATCGCGGAGCGGCGCTCCTGGATCGCCGCGACGAGGTCGTCGCTCTCGGGTCCGAGGTTCGACCCGCTCGAGGCGGCGGCGTCGTACCCCTCGCCGGCGGCGGAGGGGCGCGACTGGAAGTACTCCGGGAGCGGTGCGCCCTCGGCATCCGTCCACCCCTGCCCGATCAGCTCCGACCCGATCACGACGCCGTCGGCGTCGCGCACGAGCGAGCCGTTGGCCTGGTGCGGGAGGACGAGCTGCCCGACGGCGGTGATCAACAGCATGTAGCCGATGCCGAGGACGGCGGTGAAGACGAGCATCGCGCGGACGGCGACGCCGGCGGTGCGCAGGGAGGTGCGTGCGGTGGTCATGGGGGTGCTCCTCAGAAGCCGGGGATGACGCTCACGACGAGGTCGATGAGCTTGATGCCGATGAAGGGGACGAGCACGCCGCCGATGCCGTACACGAGCAGGTTGCGGCTCAGGATGCTCGATGCTCCGGCCGCGCGGTAGGCGACGCCGCGCAGGGCGAGCGGGATGAGCGCGATGATGACGAGCGCGTTGAAGATGATGGCGCTGGTCACCGCCGACGCCGGCGACGACAGCTGCATGATGTTCAGCGCCGCCAGTCCGGGGAAGACGCCCATGAACATCGCCGGGATGATCGCGAAGTACTTCGCGATGTCGTTCGCGAGCGAGAACGTCGTGAGCGCACCACGGGTGATCAGCAGCTGCTTGCCGATGCGGACGATGTCGATGAGCTTGGTCGGGTCGGAGTCGAGGTCGACCATGTTGCCGGCCTCCTTGGCCGCCGACGTGCCGGTGTTCATGGCCACGCCGACATCGGCCTGCGCGAGGGCGGGGGCGTCGTTGGTGCCGTCGCCGGTCATCGCGACGAGGTTGCCGCCCTCCTGCTCGCGCATGATGAGCGCCAGCTTGTCTTCCGGCGTTGCCTCGGCGAGGTAGTCGTCGACCCCCGCCTCGGCGGCGATGGCCTTCGCGGTGAGCGGGTTGTCACCGGTGATCATGACGGTGCGGATGCCCATCGCCCGCAGCTCGGCGAAGCGTTCGCGCAGCCCGTCCTTGACGATGTCCTTGAGGTGGATGACGCCCAGCACCTCGCCCCGCGCGCCGTCCGGGCCCTGCCGGAGGACGGCGACGACGAGCGGTGTGCCGCCCGACTGCGCGATCGCGTCGGCCTCGCCGCTCACGTGCGCGCGCACCTGCGCGGCGACCCCGGGGGTCTCCGCCTCCAGCCACGCGAGCACCGCGGATGCGGCACCCTTGCGCACCTGGGTGCCGTCGGGCAGGTCGACACCGCTCATACGTGTCTGTGCGGTGAACGGCACGGCCACCGCATCCGCCGGCATGTCGGCCACGACCCCCTGGGCGGCGGCCAGCTCGACCACCGACGTGCCCTCGGGGGTGGGGTCGGCCAGTGACGACAGCGACGCGGCCTCGGCCACCGCCCGGGCGTCCACGCCCGGCATGGGCACGAACTCGCTCGCGCGCCGGTTGCCGTACGTGATGGTTCCGGTCTTGTCCAGGAGCAGCGTCGTGACATCGCCGGCCGCTTCGACGGCGCGGCCCGACAGCGCCAGGACGTTGCGCTGGACGAGCCGGTCCATGCCGGCGATGCCGATGGCAGACAGCAGCGCCCCGATCGTGGTGGGGATGAGGCACACCAGCAGCGCCACGAGCACCGGGATCGACACGGGGGATGCGGCGTAGGAGGCGATCGGGTTCATCACCAGCACGACGATGACGAAGACGATCGACAGGCTTGCCAGCAGGATGTTCAGCGCGATCTCGTTCGGCGTGCGCTGACGCGAGGCGCCCTCCACGAGCGCGATCATCCGGTCGACGAAGGTCTCCCCCGGCTTGGAGGTGATCCGCACGACGATCCGGTCGGAGAGCACGCGCGTGCCGCCGGTGACGGCACTGCGGTCGCCGCCGGACTCGCGGACCACGGGCGCCGATTCGCCGGTGATGGCGGATTCGTCGACCGTCGCGATGCCGTGGACGATGTCGCCGTCGCCGGGGATCAGCTGCCCTGCCACCACGACCACCACATCGCCCACGCGGAGGTCGCCCGAGGGCACCTCGTCCAGGCGCGCGGCGAGGGCCGCCGCATCCGTCGTGCCGTCGTATCCGGAGACGCGGTGGGCCGTGGTGGTGGTGCGGGTCTGGCGGAGCGTGGCGGCCTGCGCCTTGCCGCGTCCTTCGGCGACGGCCTCGGCGACGTTGGCGAAGAGCACCGTCAGCCACAGCCACACCGCGATCCCCCACGTGAATCCCCACGGCACCGCCGCGCCGCCGGAGGAGGCCGGCCCGCCGAGGAAGGGCTCGGCGATCGCGATGAGCGTGGTGAGGGCGGCGCCGACCCACACGAGGAACATGACCGGGTTGCGCCACTGCGCCGCCGGGTTCAGCTTGCGCAGCGCGCCGGGGAGGGCCTCGACGACCTGCGCGGCGCTGAACGCACGGCCGCGCGGGGGCGGGGGCGTCTGGCGGGACGACGGACGTCCGGGCTCCTGGACGGCCAGGGGATCCGAGGTGAGCGAAGTGGTGGACATGTCAGGCGAGTCCTTCGGCGAGGGGTCCCAGGGTCAGGACCGGGAAGTAGGTGAGAGCGGTGACGATGACGGCGACACCGGCCAGGAGGCCCGCGAACTGCGGGCGGTGGGTGGGGAGGGTCCCGGCGGTGGAGGGAACCTTGTCCTGCGCGGCGAGCGAGCCGGCCAGCGCGAGGACGAAGACGATCGGCAGGAAGCGGCCGAGCAGCATCGCCACGCCCAGGGCGGTGTTCAGCCACGGGGTGTTGGCGGTGAGCCCGGCGAAAGCCGACCCGTTGTTGTTCGCCGCCGACGTGAACGCGTAGAGCACTTCGCTCAGGCCGTGCACGCCCGGATTCCAGATCGAGGTCGATTCGACGTCTGCCCGGATGCCGGGGATCGCGAAGCTCAGCGCCGTGCCGGCGAGCACGAGGGTCGGGGTGACGAGGATGTACAGGCTCGCGAGCTTGATCTCCCGCGGACCGATCTTCTTGCCGAGGTACTCCGGCGTGCGGCCGATGAGGAGTCCGCCGACGAACACCGCGATGACCGCGAGCACCAGCATCCCGTACAGGCCCGATCCGACGCCGCCGGGGGCGATCTCCCCCAGCATCATGTTGATCATCGGCATCATGCCGCCCAGCGCCGTGTAGCTGTCGTGCATGGAGTTGACCGCCCCGGTGGAGGTCAGCGTGCTCGTACTGCCGAACAGCGTCGACCCGAAGATGCCGAAGCGCACCTCCTTGCCCTCCATCGCACCGCCGGCCAGCTGCGGCGCCGCACCGGCACCCGCGCTCTCCAGCGCCGTGAGGATCGCCGTGGACGCGACGAAGATGCCGGCCATGACGGCGAGGATCGCGTAGCCCTGGCGGTTGTCGCCGACGATCCTGCCGAAGGCCCGAGGCATCGCGAAGGGGATCACGAGCATGAGGAAGATCTCGAAGAGATTCGTCCACGGGGTCGGGTTCTCGAACGGGTGGGCGGAGTTGACGTTGAAGAACCCGCCGCCGTTGGTGCCGAGGAGCTTGATCGCCTCCTGCGAGGCGACCGGGCCACCGGGGATGGACTGCGCCGCGCCGGTCAGCGTGGCGGCGTCGGTGAACCCGTTGACGTTCTGGATGACGCCGCCGGCCAGCAGAACGATGGCGGCGACGATCGAGAAGGGCAGGAGCAGCCGGTACGTGCCGCGCACGAGGTCGACCCAGAAGTTGCCGATCACCCCGCCCCGGCGGGAGGCGAAGCCGCGCACCAGGGCGATCGCCACGGCGATCCCGACCGCGGCGGAGACGAAGTTCTGCACGGCGAGCGCGGCGAACTGGACGGTGTAGCCCAGCGTCGTCTCGCCCGAGTACGACTGCCAGTTCGTGTTCGTCACGAACGAGACGGCGGTGTTGAACGACAGCGCCTCGCCGGGGGCGGGCATCCCGAGGGCGTAGGGCAGGAACTGCTGCAGACGCATGAGGCCGTACACCAGCAGCACGCCCACGGCGGAGAACAGCAGCACCGAGCGCAGGTAGGCCTGCCACGTCTGGGCGCCGGCGGGGTCGACGCCGATCAGACGGTACGTCGCCCGCTCGACGGCGAGGTCTTTCGTGCCGGTGTAGATACGGGCGATGTAGTCGCCCACGGGCCGGTAGGCCAGCGCGAGGGCGAGGATGAGGGTTGCCGCGGTGAGCGCGATCGACCAGATGGTCCCGGCATCCATGTCAGAACCTCTCCGGCCGCACGAGGGCGACCACCAGGTACACCACGGCGGCGACGGCGAGCACGGTGGCCAGCAGCGAGAAGACGATCATTCCTGCCCCTCCCCACTCACCGCTTCACGCTGGGCGGAGCCGGCGGCGCGTGGGCCGAGGTGCTCCACCCCCCGGGCGACCAGCGCGACCAGCGCGAACAGCGCCAGCGTTGCTGTGAGATAGACGACATCGAGCACGGGAGCTCCTTGAACGGGTGCGACCGCGCGACTGCTGTGGCGCGGGTGACCACGCGCGGCGGCCACGGGATCCGATGCAACACCCCGCGCGTGCCCCGCGCGGCCGTCCTCACGGAATCCATACGGGCGGGACGCGCTTCCTCACGCGGTCCTGACATCGTCGGTATTCAGTGTTGCTATCTACCGGTATTCGGTCTTACTATGTACCGGTACCTAGTGACACTGAGATGCGGGAGCGAGCTTCATGGGCAAGCAGGACACGGAGATGCTCAAGGGGGTCCTGGAGGGGATCGTGCTCGCGGTCCTCGCGCGGCGACCCGCCTACGGGTACGAGATCACGGCGGGGCTGCGCGAGCGCGGCTTCGCCGACATCGCGGAGGGCACGATCTACGCGCTCCTCGTGCGCATCGAGCAGCGCGGACTGGTCGACGTGGAGAAGGTGCCCTCCGAGAAGGGTCCGCCGCGCAAGGTCTACACGCTGAACACCGCAGGGCGGGACAAGCTCGCCGAATTCTGGACCACCTGGAGCGTCCTCGCCGAACGGCTCGAACAGCTCCGCACGGAAGGAGACTGACATGGCCTGGTACGAGAAGATCATCGGCGATCTCGGTGAGAAGAAGCGCTACCTGGCGTACAAGGCGCGCGTGAAGCGCCTGCCCGATCCGTACCGGCAGGCCGCCGTGGCGCTCGAGCGATACCTGCTGCACCTCGGACCCAGCGACAGCGGTGCGAGCCTCGTCGCGATGCTCGACGACCTCGGCGACCTCCTCGAGCAGAGCGCGGCGGCCGGCACTCCCATCCGCGACGTCGTCGGAAGCGACCCCGTCTCCTTCGCCGAGACGTTCATGGAGAACTACGGCGGCGGGAGCTGGATCCGCAAGGAGCGGGCCCGGCTCGAACGTGCCATCGAGGCCGCCGAACACGACGACACCGCCTGACCCCCGGGGCCGCGCGCCCCGTCCTCACGGAACGTCCACCACGCCCTCCCGCCCTTCGGGCTCGAGGCGATGGCCTCGTGCGGCCATTTTCCGCACGTCACCCGCACGGTCACACCCTCATCTCGCAAAGGAACTCCCATGACCACCGCCATCCGCATCCGCGCCCTCGAGAAGGCCTTCGGCGACGTGTCGGTGCTCCGCGGCGTCGATCTCGACGTCACCCGGGGCAGCATCTTCGCGCTGCTCGGCTCCAACGGCGCGGGAAAGACCACGATCGTCAAGATCCTCTCCACGCTGCTCTCCGGCGATGCCGGGTCCGCCGTCGTCGACGGGCACGACGTGGCCGCCGACCCCCGCGGCGTCCGTGAATCGATCAGTCTCACGGGGCAGTTCGCCGCCGTCGACGAAGTGCTCACCGGGCGGGAGAACCTCGTTCTGGTGGCGAAGCTGCGTCACCAGAACGATCCCGGTCGCATCGCCGACGACCTGCTCGCGCGTTTCCGGCTCACCGAGGCGGGCGCACGGAAGGCGTCCACCTATTCCGGCGGCATGCGCCGGCGGCTCGACATCGCGATGAGCCTCATCGGGGCACCGGCCGTCATCTTCCTCGATGAGCCGACCACGGGCCTGGACCCCGAGGCCCGCATCGAGGTGTGGCAGGCCGTGCGCGAGCTCGCCGCGGGAGGGACGACCGTGCTGCTGACGACGCAGTACCTCGACGAGGCCGAGCAGCTGGCCGACCGCATCGCGATCCTCCACGAGGGCCGCATCATCGCCGACGGCACTCTCGCCCAGCTGAAGGCGCTGCTCCCCCCGGCGACGGTCGAGTACGTGGAGAAGCAGCCCACGCTCGAGGAGATCTTCCTCGCCATCACCGGCGGCACCAGCCGCCCCACCTCCCCCGGCGAACCCGGTGCGCCCGGCGCATCCGAGTAAGGAACCTGCCATGACCACCCACTTCTTCGGCGACACCGCCGTCCTCACCGGGCGCTCGCTGCGACACATCCTGCGCAGCCCCGACACGATCATCACCACCGCGGTGACCCCCATCGCGCTGATGCTGCTGTTCGTCTACGTGTTCGGCGGGGCGATCGACTCCGGCTCGCAGTCGTACATCGACTACATGCTCCCCGGCATCCTCCTGATCACCGTCGCATCCGGCATCGCGTACACGGCGTACCGGCTGTTCCTGGACATGCAGGGCGGGATCTTCGAGCGCTTCCAGTCGATGCCCATCGCACGCTCCGCCGTGCTGTGGGGGCACGTGCTGACCTCGCTCGTGGCGAACACGATCTCGCTCGTGCTCGTCGTGGGGGTCGCACTGCTGATGGGCTTCCGATCGGGTGCCGGCGTGCTGGAGTGGCTCGCCGTCGCCGGGATGCTCGTGCTGTTCACCCTCGCGCTGACGTGGGTCGCGGTGATCGCCGGACTGTCGGCCAGGACGGTGGACGGGGCCAGCGCGTTCTCCTACCCGCTGATCTTCCTGCCGTTCGTCAGTTCGGCGTTCGTGCCGACCGACACGATGCCGGGGCCGGTGCGCTGGTTCGCGGAGAACCAGCCGGTCACCTCCATCGTGAACTCGATGCGCGACCTGTTCACCCAGCAGCCGGTGGGATCGGACATCTGGATCGCCCTGGCGTGGTGCCTCGGCATCCTCGTGGTGGCCTTCGCCCTCGCCATGCGCCTCTACCGCCGCCGCACCCACTGAGCCACGTGCGCGAATCGGCTGCTTCCCGTGCGGGGAGCAGCCGATTCTTCATGTGGGTCGCTTACTTGCGACCACCGCCTCGCACGTCGAATGCCCCACCGGCCGCGATGCCCACGGCCAGACCGATGCCCAGCCACAGCGCGAGGTTCTCGGTCGCGATCCCGAGGGCCGCACCCACGGCAAGACCCAACGCGACGCCGATGCCGACACCGGTGCCCTTCGCGAAACCTTTGGACTCCGACTTCTCTTCGTCACTCATGGCCCCCACGCTACGCAGCAGCACGCAGCGGAGCCTCCCGCCCGCGACGGAGATCCGCCTCACCCCTGCGGGGGATCCCGGCGGTGCCGCTTCTCACGCCCGTGGCCCGCGCGTCACCCCTCCGGGTCGTGGTCGTCGTCGGCGCCGGATTCGGGATACGCCGCGAGGAACTCCGCCTGCACGCGCGCACAGCGCAGGGCGTGGAGGATCGAGTGAAGGAGCACCGTCAGCCCTTCGCCACGCCGACGCGCAGTTCGCCGACCGTGTGCAGTCCGGGGCACGGCACGGCGACGAGGTCGCCGACGCGCACGTCTCCGGGCAGCACGACGGCGGCCGGCGATCCGTCCGCGCCCCGCACCGCGAACGGCTTCTCGTGGGCATGCGAGACGCGCCCGAGCAGGCGGGCCTCCCGCCACACCGGCTGCAGGTGCGAGATGCGGCCGTCCACCACGACGGCGCGGTCGTCGACGGCGGCGATCCCGAGCAGCAGGACCGTCGTGCTGTCGGTGCGCGAGGCGACACCGCCCGAGAGGGGGATGACGGCGGCCCCCGTGCACACGCACGGAGTGCCGCAGAGCTCGGCGTATCGCCGCAGCGAGATGGCCGACACCGTCACATCGCCGATTCCGGCACGTGCGCCGGCCGGCCAGGCGGCGGAGTCGAAGGGCGCGGGGATGCTGTCGCGGAGGGTGGGGAGGATCGTCGTGAGTGTCACAGCGACAGGTCTACGCCGCGCGGCCTCCGCCGAGCGCGGCCCTCGCGCTTCCCATACGCCGAGCCGGCGGATCCTGACGACCTCACCAGGCGCCCGCGCAGAACTCAGGAAGAACCGGATGCCGAGGGCCCGGCGAGGGCGGCAGCATCCGGATCTCCTGAGTTATGACGGGTCAGGCCAGGACGAGCGACTCCAGCCGGGCGTAGCTGGTCTCCATGCCGTCGACCATGCCGGTGGCGAGGATCATGTCGCGCGTCTCCTTGTCGGGGTACTCGATGAGCACCGTGAGGAGCGTGACGCCGTCCTCCTCGTAGAGCGTCATGTCGTTGACGGTGCCCTCGCCGGGCATGCCGATCATCCGCTCGGTGGTCACGGCCCGCCGGGGCGGGTCGGAGAGGAGAGTCTCGCCCTCGAAGCCGAAGCGCTCGCCCGGCTGGCCGGGTGCCGGCTCCCACTCGTACCGGTAGTGCCCGCCGACGGAGGAGTCGACGTCGGCGACCGGCATCGTCCAGCCATCGGGTCCGAGCATCCACTTCCGCAGCAGCTCCGGGTCGTGGTGCGCACGCCACACAAGCTCGCGCGGACCCTGGATGACCCGGGTGATGCGGACATGGGTGTCATCGAGCACCTCCAGCTCGGTGCCGTGCCCGGCGGCGTACTCGCGGAGGTCCCGCAGCACGGCGTCCAGCTGGCTCATCGCCATCGTCGCGCCCTCGACCATGCCCACCGCCGCGAGCTGCTCGAGCGCCTCGGACGAGGGGAAGTGCGTCAGGAGCGTCAGGCGGGATCCGGTGTCCGTCGGCGCGATCGCGAACCTCATGCGCGAGGTGGGCATGTCGGCGGATGCGGCGCCGGAGTCATCGGCGAAGGCATCGAGAACCTCGTACCCCGTGGGAGCGTCGATCGAGAGGAACTCCCACCGCCCGCGGGAGACATCGCCGCGCGGACCGGTCATCACGTACGTGGCCACGCCACCGGGGGTCAGGTCGAACTCATCGAAGGTCGCGGGATATCCGGGCGGCCCCCAGAACCGCTCCAGCTGCCGGGGGTCCGAGAAGGCCCTCCACAGCCGCTCGGGGCCGACCGGGAAGTCGGCGACGAGGGTCATCGTGAGGGCCTCGGGGTCGGTGGTCACGGATGTGACGGGCATGACGTTCTCCTTCGGACGTGTGGATGCCGCAGCATCCGGTTCAGGACGCGGGGTCTTCCCGCAACAGGTCGTCGAGACGGTCGATGCGCGAACGCCACAGCCACTCGAATCCGCTGAGCAGCTCGCGGGCGCGGGCGATCGTCTCGGGCTCGGCACTCACCAGCCGCTCCCGCCCCTCGGCGCGTTTGACGACGAGCCGAGCCGTCTCCAGGACGGCCACGTGCTTCTGCACGGCGGCGAAGCTCATGTCGTACTCGGCGGCGAGCGCCGACACCGACTGCTCGCCGACCAGGGTGCGGCGCAGGATGTCGCGCCGTGTGGCGTCGGCGAGGGCCCGGAAGATCCGGTCCACCGCCGCGTCATCGAGTTCACTTTCTACAACCATTTGGTTGCACGTTAGACCCCCACGCGGCCGACGTCAACCCCTTCTCCCCGCGCGCGACGGGCGCCGGGTAGCCTCGCGGTATGACTTCCCTGCCGGATGCGAGGAGTGCGCGGGCTCGAGTGGCCGACGCAGCGCTCCCCGACCCTCTGGCCGGACCACCCACCTCCCCCGTGGACGCACAGGGCAGGCCGCTGCCCAAGGGCGACGTGCGGGCGGCCTCGTGGATCGCCCTTGTCAGCGGCGCCGCGGTGCTGCTGTGGTACCTCAGCATCCTCATCCTCGGGGGCGTCTACCTCGGCGAGTTCAGCAGCCTTGCCCAGATCGCGGTGTGGGGGCTGGCTGCGGTGTCGTTCGTGTGCGGCCTCATCTGTCTCAACGCCCGCCGGGCGAGAGAGCTCGCCGCCGCGGGATTCATCGCCGGCATCGTGTCGCTCCTGGTGAGCCTCACGATCGGACTCCCCACGGGCTTTCAGATCCTCTTCTGACACGGGCGACCGGATGCCGCGGCAGAACTAGACTGAGCGGGTCCGGCACCCGAAGCCCGTTCGGCCGAATTCCTGGAGTACAGCCGCGTGATCACCCCCGCTGACAACGCCGCGGCCGCGGCATCCGCCCCCGTCGCTCCGACAGCTCAGGCGGATACCGTCGCCGCGAGAGCGGCAGCACAGGCGGACACCGCCGCCGCGAGAGCGGCAGCACAGGCGGATACCGTCGAGGACGCCCTCGCCACGCCGGAGAAGGAGCAGCCGTACGCCGCGCTGGGCCTCAAGCCCGACGAGTACGCGCGCATCCGCGAGATCCTCGGCCGCCGGCCCACCTCGGGCGAATTGGCGATGTACTCCGTCATGTGGAGCGAGCACTGCTCCTACAAGTCGAGCAAGATCTACCTCCGTCAGTTCGGAGACAAGGTCTCCGACGAGATGAAGACGCGCCTCATGGTCGGCATGGGCCAGAACGCCGGCGTCGTCGACATCGGCGAGGGATGGGCCGTCACCTTCAAGGTCGAGTCGCACAACCACCCCAGCTACATCGAGCCGTTCCAGGGCGCTGCCACGGGCGTCGGCGGCATCGTGCGCGACATCATCTCGATGGGCGCGCGTCCGGTGGCGGTCATGGACCAGCTGCGCTTCGGGGCGATCGACCACCCCGACACCGCGCGCGTCGTCCACGGGGTCACCAGCGGCATCTCCTTCTACGGCAACTGCCTGGGCCTGCCCAACATCGGCGGCGAGACCGTGTTCGACTCCGTGTACCAGGGCAACCCGCTCGTCAACGCGCTCGCCGTGGGCGTCCTCCGCCACGAAGACCTCAAGCTCGCGAACGCGTCGGGCGTCGGCAACAAGGTCGTGCTGTTCGGCGCCCGCACCGGCGGCGACGGCATCGGCGGAGCATCCATCCTCGCCTCCGACTCGTTCGACTCGACCGGGCCCACCAAGCGCCCGGCGGTGCAGGTGGGCGACCCGTTCGCCGAGAAGGTGCTCATCGAGTGCTGCCTCGAGCTCTACCAGGGCGACCTGGTCGAGGCGATCCAGGACCTCGGCGCCGCCGGCATCTCGTGCGCCACGAGCGAGCTGGCCGCCAACGGCGGCAGCGGCATGAAGGTCGAGTTGTCGCACGTGCTGCTGCGCGACCCGTCGCTCACGCCCGAGGAGATCCTCATGTCGGAGTCGCAGGAGCGGATGATGGCCATCGTCGCTCCCGACAAGCTCGACGCCTTCCTCGCCGTCACGGGCAAGTGGGACGTCGAGACCAGCGTGCTGGGCGAGGTCACCGGAGACGGACGCCTCGTGATCGACTGGCACGGACACGAGATCGTCAACGTCGACCCGTCCACCGTCGCCGTCGACGGCCCCGTCTACGAGCGTCCGGTCGCCTACCCCGCGTGGATCGACGCGCTGCGCGACGACTCCGCCGCCGCGCTCCCTCGCGACAGCGACCCCGACACGCTCCGCCACCAGTTCCTGCAGCTGCTGACCAGCCCCAACCTGGCCGACACGTCGTGGATCACCAACCAGTACGACTACTACGTGCTCGGCAACACGGCGCTGTCGTTCCCCGATGACGCGGGCATGATCCGCGTCGACGAGGAGTCGGGGCTCGGGTTCGCGATCGCGACCGACAGCAACGGCCGGTACTGCCAGCTCGACCCGTACGAGGGCGCCAAGCTGGCGCTGGCCGAGGCGTACCGCAACGTCGCCGTCACCGGCGCCGCACCTGCCGCCGTGACCGACTGCCTCAACTTCGGCAGCCCGGAGAACCCCGAGGTCATGTGGCAGTTCTCGCAGGCCGTCGCGGGCCTGGCCGACGGATGCCTCGAACTGGGCATCCCCGTCACCGGCGGCAACGTCTCGTTCTACAACCAGACGGGCGACACCCCCATCCACCCCACCCCTGTCGTGGGCGTCATGGGCATCATCGACGACGTCGCCCGCCGCATCCCCAGCGGCTGGCAGGATCCGGGCGAGAACCTGTACCTCCTGGGCGTCACCTCCACCGAGCTGTCGGGCTCGCAGTGGGCCGGCACCGTGCACGGGCACCTCGGCGGGCGGCCCCCGCGCGTCGACCTGGCGCAGGAGCGTCGCCTCGCGGAGCTGCTGCGCGCGGCGAACGACCAGTCGCTCATCTCCAGCGCGCACGACGTCTCCTCCGGCGGCCTCGGACAGACCCTCGCCGAGGGCGTGCTGCGCTTCGGCGTCGGCGCCCGCGTGTGGCTCACCGAGATCATGGAGCGCGACGGCGTGGATGCGTCGGCCGCGCTGTTCTCCGAGTCGACGGGCCGGGTCATCGTGAGCGTGCCGCGCGAGGAGGACGTGAAGTTCCGCGGACTGTGCGCGGGCCGGGGCTACCCGGTGCTGCGCATCGGCGTGACCGACCTCCCCGGCGACGGCACAGACGGCGCCCTCGAGGTGCAGGACGTGTTCACGATCCCCGTCGCCGAGCTGCGGGAGCTGTCGGGCTCGACCCTGCCGGCGGCCTTCGGCCCGACCGTCGTGGAACCGGCCGCCTAGACTGTTGTCATGACCGACCAGGAGGACTACGGCCCGCTCGGACAGACCCGGCAGCGCCGCATCCGCATCGTCGCGTGGGTCGTCATCGCGTCGCTCATCATCGTGGGCGGCGGCGCGACCGTGATCTCGTTGCTGCTCGGCTGATCTCTGGCAGGTGTTCGCATGGTGGAAGCGGCGCACACCGGGTGCCCCGCAGGCTGGCGCGCGATTAGCATGAGGGCGTGGATCCGCTCTGGGCGATGCTCGCCGATCTCTGGTGGCTCGCGCCCGCGACGGTGGGCGCCGGAGCCGTCGGCTGGGGCGCCGTGAGCATGGCGCGCGGCTCAGGGCGTGCGCGCCACCTCGAGGTCGAGGCATCCCTGCACGACGTGCGGATCGCCGCCGGCAACCTCTCCCGCGCCCGCGCCGCCGTGCTCGCCGCCCGAGCGGCGGTCGCCCGCGCCGACGCGGACCGGCTCGCCCGTCGCGCCACCTCCGCCGATGTCGCCGCCGCCCGCCACGCCCTGCAGCAGGCCGAACGCGACGTGCGCGCGGCCGGCGCCGACCTCCGCGCCCGGCGGGCGAACGTGCGCGCCGCCCGCGCCGCCGTCCCGCCGCGGCGCGCCGGCATCGAAGCCCTGCCGCTGAGCCGCCTGATCGCCCGACACGACGCGGTCCTCTCGCGCTGGCTGGCGTACGAGACGGATGCAGCGAAGGCCATCGACTACCCGTCGATGAGCGATCCGCACGATCCGCTCACCGCTGAATTCCTGCGCGCGCAGTCCACCGCGCAGTGGCTCCGCCCGTCCGGCCCCGACGCCAAGATGCAGGCGGCCGACTTCGCCGCCTACCGCGACGCGGTGTACCGCGCCGAGCACGCGTTCGCCGTCGCGGAGCGTGCCGCCCAGCGCGGCCGCGGCGACGCGCCGGAGGCACCCGCATCCGCCGATCACTGGGGCGACCTCGCCCGCGACGTGATGGACACCACCAGCCGCGCGATCGCCCGCTCGGCGGAGGCCGTGGCCCGCGCCGCGGAGGCGGGCTGGAAGAACCGCCGGCGACCGCCCGGCGAGTGACGCGGCCGGTGTGCCCGGCCGACCCCGCGACTAGCATGGCTAGGTGGACTTCTGGGCCTTCGTCGGCGGTTACTGGTGGCTCGCCTTCCCCCTGCTCGGGGCGGCCGGCGGCGCCGCGGGCGCGTGGGAGAAGGCCGCTCGCCGGCGCCACAAACGGCGCCTGGAGATCCTCAAGGCCAAGAGCGAGCTGAAAGCCGCGCAGTCGGGACTGCGGTCGAACGCGCTCTCCGGCGGCATGCCCGCCGGCGCGGCCCCGGAGTCGCAGGCCGCTCAGCTGGAGCGACTGTTCGCCGCACACGACGCCGTCACGGCCCGCTGGCTCGACTACGAGCTGGACGTCGCGAAGCTCATCGCCTTCCCCGCGATGAGCGACGGCCGCCAGCCGCTCACCGCGGCCTACCTGCGCGCCAAGCGCGTGGCCGACGGCCTGCGCCCGGCGTCGGCCAAGGCGCGGTTGACGCACCAGGAGCTCACCGAGTACCGCAACGCCGTCACCGACTATGAGGTGGCCTTCGACGTGGCCGAACGCGACGCGCGGCGCATCAAGGACTCCTCGTTCACGGCAGCCGAACGCAAACGCCTCGACACCGCGCAGCAGCTGCTCACCGTCGCGGTGGACCAGGCCGCCACCCCCGCCGAGCGGCAGCTGGCCTACCGGCGCGTGCGCGAGGAGCTCGACGGGCTGCTGTCGCTGTCGGACGAGGCCATCGACGTGCTCGAGCAGAAGGTCGCCCTCGAGCTTTCCGCCGGCGCGTCCTCCCCCCGCACGGATGCCGCCGGCCCGGGCTCCGCATCCGCCGCCCCGGGTGCCGCGTCCTCGGCTAGTGCCGATCCCCGGTTGACGCCCCCTCCGCCGCCGTCCTCCCCCGCTCGGGCCGCGACCTCTCCGCCGCCGCTCCCGCCGTCTTCGGCGCCGCCCGCGCGCGAGCCGACGACCGGCCCTCCGCCGGCGCCCGCCTCCGACGTCACCCCCGCACCCGGCCGCATCGTCCGCCCCAAGCCCACGCCCTAGCCCGAAACACCACATTCCGGCTGAGACACCGGGCGACGCCTGGTGTCTCAGCCGGAATCTGGTGTTTCGCGGGGGCGGATGCGGCGCGCGCACGCGGAGGCCCGGGTCAGGACAGCGGCGGGTCCAGCAGGTACAGCGTGCCGAGGTCGGCCGCCCGGGCCCGCGCGACCGTCTCGGGGTCGAGGATGCCCCGCTCCCCGAGGACGTGCAACGCGGCATCCCGGTCGGCGCGGATGGCGTCGAGCTCCGCGTCGCCCAGCCCACGCAGCGCGGCCTGCGCGGCCTGCGGCCCTTCGGTGGGCTGTGCCGGCTGCGCGACGGCCTCGGGCACACGGTGGCGCCGGCGGGCCATCATCGCGATCGCCGATCCGGCTGAGATCAGGAACGCGGCGATGACCGCCGGGTACCACGCACCCCAGCCGTCGTATCCGTCGAGCGCGCCGGCGTTCACCATGCCGATGAGTCCGAAGCCCGAGAAGACGAGGGCCACCACCACGATGCCGAGGGTGAAGCCGTCGAACCGCGCCCCCTTGCGTAGCCACATGAGGAGCACGACGAGCTGTGTCAGCGCCGTGACGGCGAACAGTGCACCGGCCAGCGGCACCGACTGCGACGCATCCATGCGGAAGAAGTTGAAGCGGTCTCCCCCCATCGCGGAGACCGCCGCGACGGGGGCGATGACGCCCACCACGGCGAGCAGGGCGACGATGCCGTTTCCCGCCCGGGCTGCGATGGGGCGCCGCGCGGTCAGCGCACGCGCTGCCGTGACGGCGCCGTCGGGGCCGAAGTAGCGGTAGATCTCGGGATGCCGCCGGAAGGCGATGATCTCGACGCGCGCCAGGCGCACGTCGGCGGCGAGCGAGTGCTCGCGCGCCCATGCGGAGGCGGATTCCAGAGTGTCCACGGTTGGCACGTTAGCAAACGGCGTCGATCGATCAGCGCGGCGCATCCGCCGCCCGCGGCGATCCGTCCACCGGGAGCTCGAGGAGAGGCGGCGGTGCGATCGTGAGCGCCGTCATGCCGAGATCGGTGGCGTCGGCGCGCGCGGCGAGCGCGTCATCGATGAGGCCCCGCTCCCGCAGGCGGGCGATCGCCCGCCCGCGCTCGATCCGCAGGCGTGCTCGTTCGTCTTCGGACCGCTCCGCCACACTGACGCGCACGTTGTCGCCTAAAACGCGTCGTCCCCACCGCCCCGCGCCCCCGCGCCCTCCAGCCCGAGACACCACATTCCGGCCGAGACACCACGCGACGCCGGGTGTCTCAGGCGTTTTCGCGTGTCTCACGGATGGGATGCCGGCGAGGCGATCGAGCTGCCAACGGCCGGCACGGATCTCCTCCTGGTCGAAGCCGTCGACGACCGGGCGTACGCGTCACCGCAACTCCCCGGCTTGATGTGCGTCTGATCGCGCCGTCAGGCGGCGGGGGTGTAGGGGAAGAACCCGGACTGAACGCCAGGGGCCATCGTGAGTGCGAGGAAGCCCAGCGGTGCAGACAGGGCGCGGCGCTCCTCTTCCGCGCTGATGCGTCCGTGGGTCGCCAGGCGCCGGACGCCGTCCTGAATCCCGTCGAGCAGCTCCCGGCGGCGGGCGTTCGGAAGCTCCAGCACGGCCTGTCGGATGTTGTCGATCGGCGTCTTCGGCGCCGAGGAAGAGGAGCCCTGGAAGAAGATGACGATCGCCAGGACGACGTCCAGCACGATCACGAGGAGCCAGATCCAGCCGCCCTCGACGAGCGCGCGCTGCGCCATGGTCAGCGTGAGCCCCGCCGTGACGATCCCCGGCACGACATGCGGCAACGCCAGCGACCATCTCGCGCGCCGGGAGGCGGCCCGAGGATGGCGGTGTTCGCGGATGATCGAGTACACCGCGACCCCTACCCCGACCGCCGTGAACATTCCTGCGGAGGCGAGGGGGACGTCCCACTGCGACGCCCCCGTCCACACCCAGCGGAGCATCATCGCGGCGCCGATGACGGCGGAGACGAGGTAGAAGATGTAGGCGAGCGACTGAAGCACGCCGCCTGGCGTCACCCTGGTGTACTCGTGGTTCCGTGCCGATGTCGGCGCGAAGAGCACGACCGCGTGCTGGACCATCGCGGCGTCGCGCAGGGAGCGCAACTCAAGGCGCCACCAATGCTCCTCCGTCCACTCGCCCGGCGCGTCGATCAGGTTGTCGACCGCCGCGACCGTCACGGTACCCACCGATCGCCCGCGCGTGCCGCGTGCGCGTGCAGCTCGGTCAAGGGGACGAGCGTCAGGAAGACGCCGACGACGGTCACGGCGTACCCGAGCCCGCCCAGGGTGCACCCCGTCTGCTCCTCCACGAGATCCTGCACCGTCGCGTGCGCCATCGCATCCTCCCCCTCACGGCCGCGCCCCCGTCGGCCGACTGCTGCCCACATCCTAAAACGCGTCGCGCCCGCGCCCCGACCCGCCCCCGCCCCGCCTCTCCCGCTCGAGACACCACATCCCGGCCGAGACACCACGCGACGCCGGGTGTCTCGGACGTTTTCGCGTGTTTCGCGCGACAACTTGACAACGAGGACGGGAGGCGCCATGGTTAGTTACTCAAGTAATGAACCAGACAAGGAGGCTCTGTGATCGACGAAGGAAAGGCCCTCTTCCTGCAGATCGCGGAGAACGTCGAGGACGCGATCATCGACGGGAGCCTCCGCGAGGAGACCCAGGCGCCGTCGACGAACGAGCTCGCCGCCTTCTACCGCATCAACCCCGCCACCGCTGCAAAAGGAGTGAACATGCTCGCCGACAAGGGCGTGCTCTACAAGCGACGCGGCATCGGGATGTTCGTCGCGCCGGGCGCGCGCGAACTCCTCCTCGCCGAACGCCGCACCGCATTCGCCGACCGCTTCGTGCAGCCGCTGCTCGCCGAAGCCCGCAAGCTCGGGCTCGGCCCCGACGACCTCGCCGCCCTCATCCGCGACCGGGCCGCGCGCGACATCGACACCACCGACACCACCACCGAAAGGACCGCCTCATGACCGCCGTGATCGAGGTGAAGAACCTCACCAAGCGCTACCGCGACACCCTCGCCGTCGACGACGTGAGCTTCTCGATCGAAAAGGACAAGATCTACGGATTGCTCGGGCGCAACGGCGCGGGCAAGACCACGGTCATGTCCATCCTCACCGCGCAGAACTTCGCCACCTCGGGTGACGTTCGCGTCTTCGGAGAGCGGCCGTACGAGAACGCGCGCGTGCTCTCGCGCATGTGCTTCGTGCGGGAGAGCCAGAAGTATCCCGATGACGCCGTGCCGCTGCACGCGTTCCGCATCGCACGGCTGTTCTTCCCGAACTGGGATCAGGCCCTCGCCGAGCGTCTCATCGACGACTTCCAACTGCCGGTGAAGACGCGCATCAAGAAGCTCTCCCGCGGGCAGCTCTCCGCGGTAGGCGTCATCATCGGACTCGCCGCGCGCGCCGAAGTGACGTTCTTCGATGAGCCTTACCTGGGTCTGGATGCCGTCGCGCGCCAGATCTTCTACGACCGGCTGCTGGAGGAGTACACCAAGCACCCCCGTACCGTGATCCTCTCCAGCCACCTGATCGACGAGGTCTCCAACCTCATCGAGAAGGTGCTCGTGATCGACCGCGGACGGATCGTCATGGACGAGGACACCGATGCCGTGCGCGACCGCGCTGCGAACATCGTGGGTGACCAGGCGGCAGTGGACGCCTTCGTCGCCGGCCGCGAGGTCATCCATCGCGAGAGCCTGGGACGCGTCGCATCCGTCACGGTCCTCGGCCCGCTCACGGCGGCCGACCGGGCCCAGGTCGCCGCGGCGGGACTGGACATCACCCCGGTGTCGCTGCAGCAGCTCATCGTCCGCGTCAGCCAGAAGCACGCCGGTGCGGATGCCGCCGCATCCCCCGCCGAGGAAGGAGCCCTCCGATGAACCGCACACTCCGCGTCATCCAGATGCAGCTGGTCAATCGCCAGACCTTCATCTGGCTCCCCTTGATCATCCTGGGTGGAGCTCTGGTGGTCACCCTCGCGATCTACGCCATCATCGACAACGCCACCGGGGGGAGCGAGGGCATGTACGGCGGTGGAGCGCAGGCCCCGCTGTGGTACTTCCTGGCCGTGGGCGTGTACTCGCTGACCCTCAGCTTCCCGTTCTCGCAGGCGATGAGCGTCACGCGGCGCGAGTTCTACCTCGGAACCCTCCTCACCGCCGCGCTGACCGCGCTCATCATGGCGATCGTGTTCGTGCTCGGCGGACTCCTCGAGGGTGCCACCGGCGGATGGGGCATCAACGGGTACTTCTTCCGCCTGGACTGGATCTGGGAGCCGGGAGCCGCCGCGGCCGGCCTGTTCTACTTCACCCTGGCGATGTTCTTCTTCGTCATCGGGTTCTGGTCGGCGACGATCTACAAGCGATTCGGGCCCATGGGTCTCACGATCGCCCTGCTGGGCATCGGACTGATCCTCCTGGGGATCCTGTGGCTCATCGGCCAGGCCCAGGCGTGGGCCGAGGTCTTCGGCTGGCTCGCGACGCAGGGCTCGCTGAGCCTCACGCTGTGGGGCCTGCTGCTGACCGCCATCCTCGCGGTGAGCGTGTTCCCGATGCTCCGCCGTCTCGTCGCCTGACATCCCGCCGGACGTCGAGACCGACCATTCCGGGTGAGACACAGCGCATCGCGCCATGTCTCACCCGGAATGTCATGTCTGGGGGAGTCAGCCGGATGCGGCGGCGGTGTGGTGGCGGATGACCTCGGCCACGACGAAGTTGAACCACTTCTCGGCGAACTCGGGATCCAGATCCGCCTCCGCGGCCAGGCGCTTGAGCCGCGCGATCTGCTGCTCCTCGCGTGTCGGATCCGACGGCGGCATGCCGTGCTGCGCCTTGAGCACACCAACCTGCTTGGTGGCCTTGAATCGCTCCGCGAGCAGGAAGATGAGCGCGGCATCGATGTTGTCGATGCTGCCGCGGAGCCCCGCGAGCACTTCGCGCGGATCGACGGCGGCCACAGGCGAATCTGTCATGGCGTCCTCCGCCTCCGACGATACCGGCTGCCGGCGCCCCCGCCCGGCGGGCGACCCTGGGGCGCCGGGGATGCCCCGCCTAAAGTGTGAGCCATGACCGACGCGCCGGATGCTGCGGCCCCGCCCCCGCGGACCTGCCGCCCGCGATCCCGGCGCCGCCCGCTCGCCGCAGTGCCGGTGCCGTCTGGGCGAGTCTTGCCAGCCCCTTCTCCGCCGGGTTCTTCCTCACCCTGGGGGGCCTGCTCGCCCTGGTCCTCGGGCTGGCCGCCTCGCACCTGTCCACCGTCGTCATCTACGTGGTCTTCGCGCTCTTCGCCGCGCTCGGACTGGACCCGGTGGTGCGCTTCCTCGAGCGACGGGGGATCGCGCGCGGGTGGTCGATCGTCATCGTCTTCGCGGGGTTCGCGCTCGTGCTGGTCGGCGTGCTGGCCCTCATCATCCCCACGGTCGTGCGTCAGGTCACGCAGTTCGCCAAGCAGGCCCCCTCCCTCGTGAAGGAGTTCACCGACAGCGACATCTACGCGTGGCTGGAGAACACCTTCGGGGCGAGCGTGGGCGATCTGCTCGGCGAACTGGAGAAATTCGCCACGAACCCCGCCAACATCGCCGCCATCGGCGGGGGCGTGCTGCAGGTGGGCGTGTCCATCGCCACGGCGATCTCCGGCGCGATCATCGTCCTGGTGCTGAGCCTGTACTTCCTCGCCTCGCTGCCGGCGATCAAGACGTCGTTCGTCCGCCTCGTGCCCGCCCGCAACCGCGTCCGCGTGGCCGGGATGACCGACCAGATCACGGATTCCATCGGCGGCTACCTCATGGGCATGGTGATCCTCGCCCTGTGCAACTCCGTCTTCGCCTTCCTCCTCTATCTCCTGCTCGGCCTGCCCTTCCCGGCCCTCATGGCGGTCGTCGCCTTCTGCCTGACGCTCATCCCCCTGGTCGGCTCGGTGCTCTTCTGGATCATCGGCACCACCCTGGCCCTGTTCAGCAATCCGATCGCCGCGCTCGTGTTCGCGATCGTCTACCTCATCTACATGCAGATCGAGGCATACATCCTGACGCCGCGGGTCATGAACCGCGCCATCTCGGTCCCGGGGGCTCTCGTCGTCATCGGGGCGCTCGTGGGCGGCACGCTGCTCGGCCTCCTCGGCGCACTCGTGGCCATCCCGGTGACAGCGTCGATCCTGCTCATCATCAAGCAGGTGATCATCCCGCGCCAGGATGCCAAGACCTGACCCGCCCGGCGCGTCAGCGGGTGGGGAGGAGGCAGGTGGGCGCGGGAGCCGCAGTCCGGTACCGCACGCCGCCGGGGATCCCCGTGCGCAGATCCAGCGACAGCGACACGACGTCGTTCGACGTCTGCCCCGCCACCAGCAGGGTGTCGCGCACGACCACGTGGTGTCGGGGAACCTGCACGCCCGCTTCGACGAGCGCGACCGGTTCGACGGCCTCTCCGCCGCCGCGGACCCGCAGCACGCCCAGCGTGTCGCTCCCGCGGATGCCGGCGTAGAGGAACTGCCCGTCGCGGGATGCCGCGAGCTCGGCTCCGGTGTCGCCCTCGAGTGCGCCGACCGCCGCCGGCGCGCCGCCGCGCACGTGCCAGACGCCCTCCGCGTCGGGGGCGAGCACGAACACCTCGTGCGTGAACTCGGTCAGGACGTAGAGGTGCCCGCTCGGATGCCACACCATGTGGCGCGGACCGCAGCCTTCGGGCAGAGCGATCTGCTGCCCGCGGCGTAGCCCCGTTCCGGCCGCGTGCCACACGCGCACGAGGTCGAAGCCGAGATCGGTGGTGACGACGGTGCCGCCGGGGAGGAACAGCGCCTCGTGCGCGCGGGAGACGCGGGCGGACTCCTGGGGTTCCGGCACCGCCTGCTCGTCGGCGTCGGCGTCGGACCCGTAGCCGGGCACGAGGTCGGCGTACTCGGCTCCCGCCGCGGCTCGCAGAGCACGCGCTGCCGCGGCGAGGCCCGGGTCGACGGCATCCGCTGCCGGCTCTCCCGTCCCGTACGGGTCGGCCGCCGACGGCGCGACCCGCGCATCGCCCAGCGCGCCGTCGATCCCGAGCGGCACGCGCACGACGCGTCCGTCACCCCAGCAGCTGACCAGGAGGAATCCGCCGTTCGGCTCCACGGCGACATGGCATGCCGCCGCGCCGGCGGCCACGGGTGCGCCCAGGGGCACCAGCCGGTCTTCCGACACGCGGCGGAAGGCCTGCACGGCGCCCTGCACCTCGAGGGCGGCGTAGACGACGTCGAGCGTGGGATGCGCCGTGACCCAGGACGGCGAGGGGGCCGCGACAGCGGTGCCGGTGTAGGCGAGCGGGCCGCCGGCCAGGGCGCCGTCGGGTTCTCCGGCCACCAGCGTCCCGATGCCCTCGGCCGGCGCGCCGTCCTGGTCTTGGCCGTACCCGCCGACCCAGAACCTCATCAGTCGACGAGGTCGTGCCGCACGATGACGGCGTCGCGCGCGGCGCCGACGCCGATGACGGAGATCCGCGTGCCGCTCATCGCCTCCAGCGTCAGGACGTAGTCCTGCGCCTCGAGGGGAAGCTCGTCGAAGGTGCGCGCACCCGAGATGTCGTCCTTCCACCCCGGGAAGTACTCGTAGATCGGCGTCGCGTGGTGGAAGTCGGTCTGGTTCACCGGCATCTCGTCGAACCGCTCGCCGTCGATCTCGTAGGCGACGCACACGGGGATGCGGTCCAGGCCCGTGAGGATGTCGAGCTTGGTGAGCACGAGGTCGGTGATGCCGTTGATGCGCGTCGCGTAGCGCGTGACGGGTGCGTCGTACCAACCGACCCGGCGAGGCCGTCCGGTGGTCGTGCCGAACTCGAAGCCGCGCGAGCGCAGCCACTCCCCCTGCTCGTCGAACAGCTCGGTGGGGAACGGCCCCGACCCCACGCGCGTCGTGTACGCCTTGACGATGCCCACGATGCGGTCGAGGCGGTTGGGACCGACGCCGGAGCCGGTCGCGGCGCCGCCGGCCGTCGCCGACGACGACGTGACGAACGGGTACGTGCCGTGGTCGACGTCGAGCATCGTGGCCTGGCCGCCCTCGAACACCACGACGTCGCCGCGGTCGAGCGCGTCGTTGAGCAGCAGCGACGTGTCCGACACCATGGGGCGCAGGCGCTCGGCGTACGACAGCAGGTCGTCGACGATCTCGTCGACCGCGATCGCGCGGCGGTTGAACACCTTCACCAGCAGGTGGTTCTTCTGATCCAGCGCCCCCTCGACCTTCTGGCGCAGGATGTTCTCGTCGAACAGGTCCTGGATGCGGATGCCGACGCGGTTGATCTTGTCGGCGTACGCCGGCCCGATGCCACGACCGGTCGTGCCGATCTGCCGCTTGCCCAGGAAGCGCTCGGTGACCTTGTCGAGCGTGCGGTGGTACTGCGTGATCACATGCGCGTTGGCACTCACCCGCAGGCGTGAGGTGTCCACTCCCCGAGCGTTGAGCGCTTCGAGCTCGTTGAACAGCACTTCCAGGTCGACCACGACGCCGTTGCCGATGACGGGGATGACCCCGGGCGAGAGGATGCCGGAGGGCAGCAGGTGCAGCGCGTACTTCTCGTCGCCGATGACGACGGTGTGGCCGGCGTTGTTGCCACCGTTGAACTTCACGACCCAGTCGGTGCGCTCACCTAGGAGATCGGTGGCCTTGCCTTTGCCCTCGTCCCCCCACTGGACTCCGACGATCACGATTGCGGGCATGGACGCTCCTCGCGTGGATTCGGGCGGTACATCTCATCCTACCGAGGCCCGCCGCCCGGCCGCCGCCGTGCCGCGGGTTAGGGTGAGCGCATGCAGCCGCCAGCACGGGCGCACACGGCGTGGCTGATCGCCCGCCTCGTCGTCGGAGCGGTCGTGGCCGCCGCCGTCGTGGCCCAGGGGATCTCCACGATCAGTGCCGCCGCCGCGGCCGGGCAGCACGTGCCCACCGCCACCGCGAACTTCTTCAGCTACTTCACGATCCTCTCCAACGCCGCCACGGCGATTGTGCTGGGCTGGGCGGGGCTGTCGCGATTGCCGCGACGGCGGCGGGATGCGGTGGACCCGCCGGCGCTGGCGGCGTGCCTGGTGTGCGTGACGACGTACATGCTCATCACGTGCGTCGTCTACAACCTGCTGCTGCGCGCGGTGTCGATCGGGCCGGACACGGTCGGATGGGCCAACGAGATCATGCACGTCTGGGCGCCGCTGTACCTGCTCGCCGACGTGGTGTTCGGCACCGGGCACCGCCGCGTACGGTGGCGGGTCGCGGTGGCGGCCGTACTGTTCCCCATCGCCTGGATCGCGTACACGCTCGTGCGCGCGCCGCTCATCACGGCGCCCGGTTCGGGTGCGCCGTACTGGTACCCGTACCCGTTCCTCGACCCGTACGCCGGGCCCGATGGATGGGGCGGGGTGGTGGGCTACATCGTCGCCATCGCCGCCGGGGTCATCGTCGTGGCCTTCGGCGTGGTCGCGGTGCTGCGCCTGCGCCTGCCTCCCCCTGCGAGCACCGCCGGGTCCCGGCCGCCCGTTTCGATCGAGGGCGACAGGCCCATACGCTGAAGGCGTGCGCACCCGGATCCTCACCCTCGCCCTGGCCGCCTCGAGTCTGCTCGTCCTGGCGGGATGCGCCGGCGGTTCCGGCGACGCATCGCCCGAACCCACGACGCCGCCGGCCGCGGACGGCTGCGGCTACGTGGCGGGCGGTGGCGCCGCGCGCGAGGTGACGCCTCCGCCGGCCGAGCCGACGGTGACCGGCGAACTGACGGCGGTGCTGGAGACCTCCGTCGGCGCGATCCCGATGACCCTCGACGCCGACCGGGTGCCGTGCACCGTCGGCAGCTTCGTCTCGCTCGCCGAGCAGTCGTACTACGCCGACACCCCCTGCCACCGGCTCACCACGGCGCAAATCTTCGTGCTGCAGTGCGGCGACCCCAGCGGCACCGGCCGCGGCGGCCCCGGATACAGCTATCGCGACGAGCTGGACGGCACCGAGACCTACCCGGCGGGAACGGTCGCGATGGCCAACACGGGCCGCCCCGACACCAACGGGTCGCAGTTCTTCCTCGTGTACGAGGACAGCGAGCTTCCGCCCTCCTACACGGTCTTCGGGCAGCTCGCCCCCGAGGGTCTCGAGGTCGTGCGCGCCATCGCCGCTGCCGGGGCGGAGGGCGGCGCGCCCGACGGCGCACCGGCCACGCCCGTGACCATCACGGGGGTCACCGTCGGCTGACGGCTCCCCCACGGCCGTCACCCCAGCGCGCGGGCGGATTCGCGCACGATGAGGTGCGTGGCGATGGGCGTGTCCTCGGTCAGGCTCTCGGGCTCCTCGACCGCCAGCAGCACCTTCTGCATCATGAGCTCTCCCAGAGCGCGGAAGTCCTGGCGGACCGTCGTCAGCGGTGGCATCAGGTAGGGCGCCTCGGGCACGTCGTCGAAGCCGACGACGCTGATGTCCTCGGGCACGCTCAGTCCGCGGCCCCGCAGCGCCGACAGCAGCCCGATCGCCATGTGGTCGTTTCCCACGAAGACGGCCGTCCCCGATCCGAGGTCGAGCTCCCGCCCCAACGCGTAGCCGCTCGCGGCCGACCAGTCCCCGTTGCGGGGCTCCTCGGCCACGAGGCGCCGCGCGGCCAGCTCGTCGCGCCATCCGCGCACCCGTTCCAGAGCATCGGGATTACGCGGAGGGCCGGCGACGTGCAGGATGCGCCCGTGCCCGAGCTCGGCGAGATGCCGCACGGCCGAGCGGGCGCCGCGGTACTGGTCGATGGAGACCAGGTGCGGATGACGGCGCTGCGTCGCGGCGGCGGCCACCAGGGGAACGCTGAGGTCGAGACCGCGCACGACCTCGAGCACCCCGACGTCCGTCACGACGAGCACGATGGCGTCCACCCGTTGGCGCAGGAGGGTCTCCACCGCCGAGCGCACACTGGCGGGATCGGGCTCGGGCGAGGTGACCGTGTCGACGGAGTAACGCTCGGCACGGGCCGCGACGGTGAAGTGCATCGCGATCGACGTCGGTCCGAAGTCGGCGCTTCCGGGGGTCACCAGCCCGATCGTGCGGGTGCGCCGGGTGACGAGCGCGCGCGCCGCCGGCGACGGGCTGTACCGCAGCTGGGTGATGGCCTGCTCCACGCGCGCGCGGGTCGCGGGGCGGACGTTGGGGAGGTCGTTGAGCACGCGGGACACGGTCTGGTGCGACACGCCCGCGAGCCGCGCGACGTCGAAGATGTTGGCGGATTTCGGGCCGCGCTCATCGCTCACGGGGTGTCCTCGGGGCGTGCCACCCGCGCGAGCAGCGAGTCGACGGTGAGCGCCTCGGCGGGGAGGATCTCGGCCACCCGGCCCGCGCGCAGCACCGCCACGCGGGAGGAGACGCGCAGCACCTCCTCCAGCTCGGCGGAGATGAACAGCACCGACAGGCCGTTGTCCGCGAGGTCGGCCACGAGCCGCTGGATCTCGATCTTGGCGCCCACGTCGATGCCGCGCGTGGGTTCGTCCAGGACGAGCGCCCGCGGCGACAGGGCGAGGAGGCGTGCCAGCAGCACCTTCTGCTGATTGCCGCCGGAGAGCGTGCGGGCGGGGCGGTCGGGATCGGCGGGGCGGATGTCGAGCGCCTCGATCCAGCTGGTCGCCAGCTCGCGGCGCCGTGCGCGCCCCAGCAGCTGGAACACGCCGCGCTCGGCCTGGAGGGCGAGGGTGATGTTGTCCTCCACGCTGAGGTCGCCGATGATCCCCTCGGTCCGCCGATTCTCGGAGGAGTACACGATCCCCCGCGCGATCGCCTGTCGCGGCGAGCCGAGCACGGTGGGGACGCCCGCGACCCGGATGCTGCCGGCATCCGGCCGGTCGATGCCGGTGAGCACGCGCGCCAGTTCGGTGCGCCCCGAGCCGAGCAGCCCGGCCAGGCCCAGCACCTCGCCCTCCGACATCGCCAGGGAGGCGTCGCTGACCGCCGTCCCGACGGTGATGCCGGCACCGCTGACGTACGCCGGCGTCTCCGCCGAGGCCGGCTCCACCGCCTGGCGCAGCTGAAGCTCCTCGGTCGTGCGACCGAGCATCTTCTCGACCAGATCGATGCGCAGGAGCTCCGCCGGGACGTACTCGCCGATGAGCCGCCCTCCCCGCAGCACCGTGATGCGGTCGCAGATCTCGTACACCTGGTCGAGGAAGTGCGACACGAACAGGATCGCGACCCCGCGCTGCTGCAGGTCGCGCATGACGCGGAACAGTTCTGCCACTTCGTCAAGGTCGAGGCTCGACGTGGGCTCGTCGAGGATCAGCACGCGCACGTCGACCGAGATCGCCCGCGCGATCGCGACGAGCTGCTGCACGGCGAGCGAGTGGCGCACGAGGGTGCTGCGCGGGTCGATGTCGAGTCCGAGCTCGGCGAGCACCTCCGCCGCCCGCGCGTTCAGACGGCGCCAGTCGATCGCACCGAACCGGCGCGGTTCGCGACCGAGGAGGATGTTCTCGGCCACGGTGAGATTCGGCAGGAGATCGATCTCCTGGTACACCGCGCTGATGCCGGCGGCGAGCGCGTCGGCGGGACTGTTCAGGCGCACGCGCTCGCCCGTGACGCGCACGACCCCCGCGTCCAGCCGCAGTGCGCCCGTGATGGCCTTGATGAGCGTGGACTTGCCCGCGCCGTTCTCGCCCATCAGCGAGTGCACCTCACCCGGGAAGAGCCGGAAGTCCACCGCATCCAGCACCGTCTCCGCACCGAACCGGACAGTCGCGCCGGTGACCTCGATCACCGGCGCGACCGTCTTCGGGCGCGAATCCATAGGCTCCATCATGCCGGTGCGCGGCGGGGCATCCCGTTCAGGAACGCTGGGTTCCGGATCGCGCCACGATGACGCGCTGCACGACGACGAAGATCAGCAGCAGGCCGCCGATCGTGATGCGCGTCCAGGCCTGCTCCGCGCCGAGGAAGGAGATGACGGTCTTGATCGTGCCGTAAACGAAGACGCCGATCATCGACCCCAGGACGTATCCGCTTCCTCCGGTCAGGAGCGTCCCGCCGATCACGACCGCGGCGATCGTGTCCAGCTCGGTGCCGATGCCGTTCAGGGGGTACGACGCACCCGTGTACGCGGTGAAGACGACCCCCGCCAGACCGGCGCACACGCCGCTGATGACGTAGGCGAGCAGCTTGGTGCGCACGACCGGGAGACCCATCAGGCGCGCAGACTGCTCATTGCCGCCGATGGCGTAGATCGTGCGGCCGAAGCGGGTGAACTGCAGGACGAGGATGCCGACGAGCACCACCAGCAGTGCGAGGATCCCGGTGGGCGTGAGGTAGAAGCTGCCCGGTGCCCCCTGGATGCGCGCGGACTGCAGCCACAGGATCGCGGGGTCCTCCACCTTGATCGAGGACAGGCTCACCATGAACGCCAGCCCCCGGGCGGCGAACATCGCCGCGAGCGAGGCGATGAACGGCTGCACCCCGAAGTACTGCACCATCACGCCCACGGCCAGTCCCATCCCCGCGCCCAGCAGCAGCATGACGGGGACGACCACGGCAGTGGGCAGCCCCTGGCTCAGCAGGCTCGCCCCCAGCATCCCGGTGAAGGCCATCACGGCGCCCACCGACAGATCGATGCCGCCCGTGAGGATGACGAAGGTCATCCCCACCGCCAGGATCAGCAGGTAGGCGTTGTCCAGCAGGAGCGCCGACAGGACGCGCGGGGTGACGAAAGTGCCGAAGTACGCCTGCGCCCCCACCATCATCGCGACGAGGATCACCAGGGCGCCGAAGACGGGCACCCACGAGGCGTGCCGGCTGCGGAAGCGCTGCACGGCGGTGGCGACGGCTCCATGGCGCTCGGTGCCGGATGCGGTCAGGGTGGTCACGAGGCGGCTCCCATCTTGGTCGCGGGGGCGCGGCGGGCCGATGCCGCCAGCCGTGCGAGCGCACCGCGCGTGCGGGGCGACTGCACGAGCACCACGATGATCACGACGATCGCGAGGAACAGCGGACTTATCGCGGGCGGGACGCCGAGGAAGGTGATCGTCGACTTCAGCGTCTGGATGGTGAAGACCCCCACCACGGTGCCGGCGATCGTGAACTTCCCGCCCATGAGGCTCGTGCCGCCCAGCACGACGGCGAGGATGGCGTCCAGCTCGATGTACAGACCGGCGGCATTGGCGTCGGCGGCCATGATGTTGGAGGAGTACAGGATGCCGGCGAACCCGGCCAGGACGCCGCTGGCGGCGTAGGCGCCCCAGATGATGCCGCGAGAGCGTACGCCCGCGAGACGGCTGGCCTCCGGGTTGATGCCCACCGCCTCGGTGAGCACTCCCAGCGCGGTCCGCCGCTCCAGCAGCGCGACCACCGCGATCGCCAGTACCGAGACATAGAACGCGAAGGGCAGCCCGAACAGGTAGCCCTGCGCCATGAAACGGTAGGGATCGCTGTTGATCGTCGTGATGAATCCGCCGGTGATCAGCAGCGCGACGCCGCGGCCGGCGAGCATGAGCACGAGCGTGGCGATGATCGGCTGGACGCCGACCACCGACACGAGGAAGCCGTTCCACAGCCCGAGCACGAGTGAGACGAGCACGCCCAGGGCGATCGCGGTGAGCACCGTAGCCGGGGATCCCGGGTCGGGCGAGGAGGAGATGAAAGTCAGGGCGACCGCCCCCGACACCGCCATGATCGCGCCGACCGAGAGATCGATGCCGCGCGTGGCGATGACGAGCGTCATACCCAGCGCCACCAGCATGAGCGGCGCGCTGTTGCGCAGGATGTCGATGAGTGGTCCGTAGAGCTGCCCGTTCTGCACGGTGATGCCGATGAACGAGGGGCGCGCGATCGTGTTCACCACGATCAGGACGGCCAGGGCCGCCACCGGCCATACGAGACGGTGTCGGAACACACCCGTCAGAGTCGATCTCATGCCGCTGTCTCCGGGCTCTGGCGAGACGGCTCCGTCTCGCGGGATTCGTCGGCGATGACGGCGACGAGATCGTCGACGTCGACCTCCGTGGCGTCCAGTTCGCCGATCTTACGACGGTCGCGCATGACGACGATGCGCTGCGCGATCCGGATGACCTCCTCCAGCTCGGAGGAGATGAACACGACCGCCAGTCCCTGGGCCGACAACTCGGCGACCTTCCGCTGGATGTCGGCCTTCGCACCCACGTCGATACCGCGCGTGGGCTCGTCCAGGATGATCAGCTGGGGCGCGGTGGCCAGCCACCGCGCGAGCAGGACCTTCTGCTGGTTGCCGCCGGAGAGATTGCGCACGAGGGCGTTCGGGTCGGCCGGGCGCACCCCCAGCGCCTCGATGTACTCGGAGACGATCGCGTCCTGCTCGGCCCTGCCCATCTTGCGCAGCGCACCGCGCTTGGCCTGGATGCCGAGGATGACGTTCTCTGCCACGGTGAGGTCGGAGATGATGCCCTCGGCGCGCCGGTCCTCGGAGGAGAACGCGATGCGCCGGTCGATCGCGTGCCGCGGCGTCGTGATGCGTGCGGGCAGGCCGCGGACGACGTGCCGCCCGGTGTCCGCGCGGTCGGCGCCGTACAGCAGCCGCACGAGCTCGGTGCGCCCCGAGCCCAGCAGGCCCGCGATCCCGACCACTTCACCGTCGAAGATCTCGAGGTCGGCCGGCTCGAGCACGCCCTTGCGGCCGAGCCCCACGGCGGAGAGCACCGGCACCGCCGAGCGGTCGATGTCCCGCTCCGCCGTGCGGGAGAGGGCTTCGAGCTCATCGAGCTCGCGGCCGATCATCTTGGCGATGAGTTCGCCGCGGGGGAGCTCATCGATGAGGTACTCCCCCACGAAGCGTCCGTTGCGCAGCACCGTGAGCCGGTCGGAGATCTCGTAGACCTGGTCGAGGAAGTGCGTGACGAACAGGATCGCGACCCCACGGTCGCGAAGGTCGCGCACGACGGCGAAGAGCTGCTCGACCTCGCTGCGGTCCAGGCTCGAGGTGGGTTCGTCGAGCACCAGCACCGACGCATCCGACACCATCGCCCGGCTGATTGCGACCAGCTGCTGGACGGCGATCGAGTGCGTCCCCAGCGTCGAGCGGGTGTCGATGTCCAGGCCGAGGTTCGACAGGAAGCGGGCGGCCTCGCGATAGGTCGCGCGCCAATCGATCATCCCCGCACGGCGCACCTCGTGGCCGAGCATGACGTTCTCGCCCACGGAGAGGTTCGTGCAGAGGTTGACTTCCTGGTAGACGGTGGAGATCCCCGCCGCCTCGGCGTCTGCCGTGGTCCGGAAGACCCGTGCCGCGCCGCCGATCGTGATCGTGCCGGCGGCGACCGAATACACCCCCGTGAGGGCCTTGATGAGCGTGGACTTGCCCGCCCCGTTCTCCCCCATGAGGGTGTGCACCTCACCCGCGCGAAGCGTGAGGTCCACCCCGTCCAGCGCTTTCACCCCGGGGAATTCGACGGTGATGCCGCGCAGCGCGGCGACGGGTGCGGCGGAGGTTCCCGGGTCTTCCCGGGGGCGGACGACGGTGTCGTCGGTCATGCGGGCCTCCTTCCGAGGCGGACCGCCGGGAACCGGGGTCACCGGTCCCGGCGGTCGGGTGTCGGATCCGACGCACTCAGTACGGACGCGAGTCGAGAACCTCTTTCGCCTGCTCCTGCGTGAAGGACTGGTCTTCGACGATGGTCGCCTTCTCGACCTCCTCGCCGGCGAGCACCTTCTTGACCAGCTCGGCGGCCTGCTCGCCGAGGAGCGGGTTGCACTCCACGATGAAGTTGAACTCGCCGTTGGCCAGTGCGGTCATGCCGTCCTTGACGGCGTCGATCGTGACGATCTGGATGTCCTGGCCCGGGACGAGACCCGCGGCCTTGATCGCGTCGAGGGCGCCCAGGCCCATGTCGTCGTTGTGGGCGAAGAGCACGTCGATGTCGGAGCCGTACTTCTGCAGGTAGCCCTCCATGACCTTCTTGCCGCCGTCGCGGGTGAAGTCCCCGGTCTGCGAGTCCATCACGGTGATGTCGGTGCCCTCGATCGCCGCGTCGAAGCCCGTGGCCCGGTCCAGCGCGGCGGAGGAACCCGTCGTGCCTTCGAGCACCACGAGGTTCGCGCCCTTGCCGTCGAAGTTCTCCTTGACCCATTCGCCGGCGGTCTTGCCCTCCTGCTCGAAGTCCAGGCCGACCCACGAGGCGTAGAGGTCGTCGCTGGCCGAGACCGTGCGGTCTTCGAGGATGACGGGGATCCCTGCATCCTTCGCCTCGGTGAGCACGTCGTCCCACCCGTCGACCGTGATGGGGGCGATCACGATCGCGTCCACACCCTGGTTGATGAAGTTGCGGACGGCCGCGATCTGCGCCTCCTGCTTGTTGTCTGCCGCGTTGAAGACGAGGTCGAAGCCGTTCTCCTCGGAGAACGCCTCCTTCATCGACTCGGTGTTCGCGGCGCGCCAGCCCGACTCCGAGCCGGTCTGCGCGAAGCCGACGGTGATGACGTCGTCCCCGCCGCCGCCTCCGCCCGCAGTGCCCGCGCCGCCGGCGCATCCCGTCGCCGCCATGAGGACCGCGCCGAGCATGGCTGCTGCGGCCAGGATCTTCTTCTTCATTCCCTAAACCTCCTCGTTCGGGTCCGGCTGACAGCCGGGGCGCGGACGCCGCCATGGTGTCTGCTGGCTCGAATGTTAGCCTTCACATTTCCATCGGCGCCAGCATGTGAGCGATAACAATCGAGTAACGAGCGCGCCGGGCCGCTCTCATCCGCTTCCCTCACGGTTCACGCCGCCTGCCCCGATGTGAACCATCACAGGGTTCGGCCGATCTGCCCGAGGGGAACGGACCGGGCACAGTTCGTCGCGGAGCAGGGCGGAAACCTAGAATCGACTCATGTCCAAAGTCCTCCAGTCCCTCCCCGTCGGCGAGCGCGTCGGCATCGCCTTCTCGGGAGGACTCGACACCTCCGTCGCCGTTGCCTGGATGCGCGACAAGGGCGCGGTGCCCTGCACGTACACGGGCGACCTCGGTCAGCCCGACGAGGACGACATCGCCGCCATCCCCGGCCGGGCCCTCCAGTACGGCGCCGAGGTGTCGCGCCTGGTGGACTGCAAGTCGGCGCTCGTGGAGGAGGGCTTCGTCGCCCTCGCGTGCGGGGCGTTCCACATCCGCTCCGGCGGGCGCACGTACTTCAACACCACGCCCCTGGGCCGCGCCGTCACCGGGACCCTTCTCGTGCGTGCCATGAAGGAGGACGGCGTCGACATCTGGGGTGACGGGTCCACCTACAAGGGCAACGACATCGAGCGGTTCTACCGCTACGGCCTGCTGGCCAACCCGGCGCTTCGCATCTACAAGCCGTGGCTGGATGCGGACTTCGTCACCGAGCTCGGTGGCCGCACCGAGATGAGCCAGTGGCTCGTCGAGCACGGCTTCCCCTACCGCGACAGCGTGGAGAAGGCGTACTCCACCGACGCCAACATCTGGGGCGCCACCCACGAGGCCAAGACCCTCGAGCACCTCGACGTCTCGCTGGAGACGGTCGAACCGATCATGGGCGTGCGGTTCTGGGACCCGGCCGTCGAGATCGCCACCGAGGACGTCACGGTCACCTTCGACCGCGGACGCCCCGTCGCCCTCAACGGCGTGGAGTACGCCGACCCCGTCGAGCTGGTGTTCGAGGCCAACCGCATCGGCGGACGCCACGGCCTGGGCATGAGCGACCAGATCGAGAACCGCATCATCGAGGCGAAGTCCCGCGGCATCTACGAGGCCCCCGGCATGGCCTTGCTGTTCATCGCGTACGAGCGCCTGGTCAACGCCATCCTCAACGAGGACACCCTCGCCACCTATCACGAGCAGGGCCGGCGCCTGGGGCGCCTGATGTACGAGGGGCGCTGGCTCGACCCGCAGTCGCTCATGCTGCGCGAATCCATCCAGAAGTGGGTCGGATCCACGATCACGGGCGAAGTCACCCTGCGTCTGCGTCGCGGCGAGGACTACACGGTGCTCGACACCACCGCCCCCGTGATGTCGTACGGCCCCGACAAGCTGTCGATGGAGCGCGTCGGCGACGCCGCGTTCGGCCCGACCGACCGCATCGGACAGCTCACGATGCGCAACCTCGACATCGCCGACTCGCGCACCCGCCTCGAGCAGTACGCCGGGATGGGGCTCATCGGCGGGCCGACCGCCGAGCTGGTCGGCAGCGTGACGGCGGGCGAGGCTTACGACATCACCGAGCCGGCCACGCCTCTGGACGCCGCCCGCGAGGCCCTCGCCGAGGCGACCGACGCCGCCGGCGAGGCCGCAGCGTTCGACTCCGGCACCGACTGACCGGCCCCGCGGGGCGCAAGGCGTCCGCTTCCCGCGACCAATCGCTCGGTCCGATGCACCGTGATGACTGCACGGTGACTCGGCGCCGGTGACGAGCCCCGCAACCCTGCGAGCTCATCGAGCAGTTCGTCGCTGAGGGTGTCCGTCCGGCGCGTCGGCGCCGGCGGCGATCGCTGCACCACCGCACCGGGCCGAAGGGCCCGAGACACAGTCACGACGCGCAGGTACTCTGCCCCTGACCGGGCGGAGGCCTCATGAGGATCGAACTGCGCGGGGTCAGCCAGGGGCGCAACGGGCGCGCCCTGCCCGAGACGTCTCTGTCGTACGAGTCCGCACGGGCCACGCGCGTGGTCGCCGAGACGGAACAGCGGCCGACCGTGCTGGGCCTCCTGGCCTCGGGGAGGATGCGGCCCGACAGCGGCACCGTCCTCATCGACGGGGCGCCGGATGCGCGGATGCTGCGCCGGCGCGTGGCCCTCGTCGATGCGCCGGAGGTCTCCGAGCCCGAACCCAACGTGTCGCTGGCGGGCATGGTCGCCGAGGAGCTCATGTTCGCCGGTCGCCCGCCGACGCCGTTCGCCGCGCGGCGCTGGCTGGACGAGCACGGATTCGCCGATCTTGCCGCCATCCCGGTGGGAGACGTGGAACCGGCCGCCCGCATCCGCATCGTGCTCGAGTGCGCCGCCCTCCGCCCCGACGTGGAGGGCCTCGTGCTCGTGTCCCCGGACCGGCACGGTGGCGACCCCCACGCGTGGTGGCGCATCGTCGAGGACTTCGCGGGGCGCGACTACGCGGTGCTGGCGATCGCCGGCGTGCCGGCCCATCTGGTCCTCGGCGACGCGGGCGACCCCGATCACGAGGGCGACCCCGACCACGAGCCCGACACTCCTCCCGACGAGGCGGAGACCCTCCCCCTGCGCCACCGACGCCGCCCGCGGGGCCGGCGCACCGCCGATCCCGGCGCTGAACCCGACACGACGGGCGGATCATCATGAAGATCCCGCAGATCATCCACGCCGAGCTGCGTCGCCTCGTGTCCACGCCGATGCTGCTCGTGGCCCTTCTCGCGCTGCTGTGCGTGCCGATCCTGTACGGCGGGCTGTACCTGTGGGCCAACCAGGATCCGTATGGGCAACTCGCCCGCATCCCCGCCGCGATCGTCGTCAGCGACACCGGCGCGACCGTCAACGGCGCCGCGCGCAACTATGGCGACGACGTGGCACAGGAGCTGCTGGACAGCAACACCTTCGACTGGGAGCGCGTCAGCGCGTCCGAAGCCGGCAGCGGCCTCGCATCCGGACGCTTCGACTTCGTCATCGAGATCCCCGCCGACTTCTCCTCGGCGATCGCCTCCATCTCCTCCTCCGACCCGAAGAAGGCCGAGATCCAGCTGCGCACCGACGACGCGAACAACTATCTCGCCTCCACGATCGGGTCCCAGGCCGTGGAGCGCATCCAGGCCGACATCGTGGCGAAGGTCATCGACGAGGCGGGTCTGACGCTCCTCGCCGACCTCCAGACCATCCGCGTGAAGATCTCGGATGCGGCCACCGGAGCGCAGGAGCTCGTCGACGGACTCGGCACGGCCCGCACCGGCGCCGAGCAGCTCGCCGCGGGCACCGCGAGCCTGGCCACCGGCACCGCGGAGCTGCGGGACGGAGCGGCGCAGCTGAACAGCGGGGCCGGCGAGCTCAGCGCCGGCGCGCAGCGCGTGGCAGGGGGAACCGCCGAACTCGATCGCCTCGCAGACGAACTCGGCGCCGCATCCGCGGGGGCCGTCGCCCAGCTGCCGACGGCCCGCAACGACATCGCGCAGGCGCTGACGGCCGCGGGCGTGGACCCCGCGGAGATCCACCGCATCCTCACCGCCCTGGACCCCGTCGGAGAACTCCTGGATACGGCGAACAGCCGCGTGCAGGGGGCGGTCGGCCGGATCGACGAGCTCAACACCGGCGCACAGGAGGTCGCCGCCGGCGCCGCTCAGCTCGCCGAGGGGAGCGCGCGGCTGGCCGAGGGGACGGCGACGGCGGCTGCGGGCGCCGCCGAGCTCAACGACGGTGCCGCCCGGCTCGGCCCCGGCACCGCCGAGCTGCTGGACGGCGCCTCCCAGCTGCAGGCGGGCCTTGCCGACGGGGTCAGCCAGATCCCGGAGAGCGACGAGGACACGCGCGCGGCGCAGGCCTCGACGCTCGCCGATCCGGTGTCGGTGTCGACGAGCGACCTGGCGCAGGCCCAGAACTACGGCGCCGGCCTTGCACCGTTCTTCGCGGCACTGGCCGGGTGGATCGGCATCTACTCGCTGTTCCTCATCGTCAAGCCGATCTCGCGCCGCGCCGTCACGGCTCTGCGCGCTCCCGTGCGCGTGACGCTCGCAGGATGGCTCACCCCGGCGATGTTCGGGGCCGTGCAGATGCTCGGTCTCTTCCTCGTGCTCGCCTTCGCGCTGCGGTTCTCCTTCGCCAATCCGCTGCCCACGCTCGGGCTGCTCGTGGCCGCCACGGCCACGTACGCCGCGATCGTGCTGGCACTGAACGTATGGTTCGGGGAGGTGGGCGAATTCCTCGGCCTCGTGCTGATGGTGGTGCAGCTGGTCTCGGCCGGCGGCACGTTCCCCTGGCAGACGCTCCCCGGCCCGCTCGCCGTCGCGCACCACGTCCTGCCGATGAGCTACGTCGTCGACGGGATGCGACAGCTCATGTACGGCGGCAGCCTCTCGCGGGTGTGGCTCGACCTCGGGGTCCTCGCGATCTGGCTCATCGCAGGCCTCGTGCTGTCGGCGCTGGGCGTCGCGCGCATCACCCGCCGGCGCACTCTCCGCGACCTGCAGCCGAGCATCTTCGGCTGACTCGCCGCGCAGCCCGCCGGGTCAGCCGCCGGAGGCGGGCGGGGTCTCCTTCTCGCCGCGCAGCTCGTCGACGTACAGGCTCGCGCGGTCGATCGTCTCGTTGCGGTAGGCCTGACGCCCCACCATGTGCGCCGACAGCGGAGCCGTGGCCAGCTGGAAGAGCACGACGGGCACGAGGAAGGCCACCACCGGCCACGACCGCAGCGACAGCGCGATCGCGAGGCAGATCACCACGAGCCCGAGCACCTGCGGCTTCGTGGCCGCGTGCAGGCGCGCCGGCACGTCGCGGAACCGCAGCACGCCGATTCCGGCGACCAGGCACAGCAGCGCGCCGAAGAGGATGAGGACGAGCGCGATGCCGTCCAGCCACGCCTGGAGCGGCGTGGCGGCGGCATCGGCGCCCAGGGCGGCGAGGGTGCTCATCGGCCGGTGTTGTCCTTCCTCGCGACGAAGCGCGCGATGGAGACGGAGCCGAACACGCCGACGGCCGCGATGATGAGCATGATCGGCAGGGAGCGCGTGTGCTGGTTGATCGCCATCTCCGCGCCCAGCACGCACAGCACCTCGGTCAGCAGCACGTCCGATGCCACGGCACGGTCGAGGATCGAGGGGCCGATGACGATGCGCCACAGCGTCAGGATCGCCGCGACGGTGAAGACGACGAAGATCGCGATCAGCACGACGTTCATGCGACACCTCCCATCGGGGCGGGCGGTGCCGTCCGCCGGGTGTCCGTGGCCGCCTCCACCTGGGCCAGCTGCGCGCGCGAGCCGACCGCGCGCACGATGCGCCGCTCGAACAGCAGCACCGCCGCGCGCTGCTTCTCGACGTCCGCGTCCGAGCGCACCCCGATCACGTGGAGGTAGAGGATGCGGCGATCCCGGTCGGCCTCCACGATGAGTGAACCGGGGATGAGGGAGGCGGTGACCCCGACGTGGGTCATGATCAGGTCGTCGTCGGTGCGCAGCGGCACGGCGATGATCGCCGCGCCCGGCTGACGGCGGAAGTCCAGCACCTGCGCGGCCACGATGAGCGATCCCCGCACGACGTCGGTGAGGAACGTCACGACGAACACCAGGCCGTACCAGAAGTTCAGCCGACCCGACAGCTGCACGGGCGGAAGCCGGAAGACGCGTGTCACCGCGATCGCGGCGACGAGGCCGGTCAGGAAGGACACCACGGTGAACTGTCCCCACAGCAGCATCCACAGTGCGATCAGCCACACGAAGAAGGGCAGCTGCCGCCACAGCAGGTGCAGGAGGGTGCGGGCGTCGCGCCTCATTCCTCGACCCCCTGCTCGACCTGGACGACGGAGATCGGCTCCAGCAGGGTCGCCCCCACGCGCGCGCACACCGCGTAGAGCGGCCCGGCGAACACCGTCAGCGCCAGGGTGACCACCACCATCCCGGCCGTCGCGGCGGTCATGATGCGCGGGATGACGCGCCGCTCGGTCTGCACGCCGGCGGCGGGAGCCGAGCCGAGGTAGCCGATGCGGGCCTCGGTCTCGGCCGAGTCCTCCTCCTCGCGCCAGAACGCCAGGTTCCACGCCCGCATGAGCGCGTACAGCGTCAGCAGCGACGTGACGATGCCGCCCACGATCAGCACGATCATGATGGGCGTGCCGACCTCGGCGGCGGCGTCGAACAGGCCGTACTTGCCGATGAAGCCCGAGAAGGGCGGCAGCCCGCCGAGGTTGATCGCGGGGATGAAGTACAGCACCGCGATGACGGGAGCGGCGCGCATGAGGCCGCGCACGCGCAGGATCGACGTGCTCCCCGCCCGGCGCTCGATCAGCCCGATCGCCAGGAACAGCGTCGTCTGCACGACGATGTGGTGGACGGTGTAGTAGATCGTCGCGCCGATGGCCGCCTCGGTGGCGATCGCCAGCCCGAACACCATGTAGCCGATGTGGCTGACGAGGGTGAACGACAGGATGCGTTTGAGCTCGGCCTGTGCGAGGGCGCCGAGCACGCCGACGATCATGGTGGCCAGCGCCACGATCATGAGCATGAAGTTGACGTCGCTGTCGCGGAAGATCTGCGTCTCGGTGCGGATCAGCGCGTACACGCCGACCTTCGTCAGCAGGCCGGCGAACACCGCCGTGACGGGCGCGGGCGCCGTCGGGTACGAGTCGGGCAGCCAGAACGACAGCGGGAAGACGGCCGCCTTGATGCTGAATGCCAGCAGCAGCATGAGGTGCAGCACGAGCTGCACGTCCGGCGGCAGCTCGCCCATCCGATCCGACAGCTGTGCCATGTTCACGGTGCCCAGCGCGCCGTAGATCATCGCGATGGCGGCCAGGAAGAGGATCGACGACACCAGCGACACCACGATGTAGACCACGCCGGTGCGGATGCGCGACTCGGTGCTGCCGAGCGTGATGAGCACGTACGACGCCACGAGCAGGATCTCGAAGCCGACGTAGAGATTGAACAGGTCACCGGCGATGAATGCGGTGAAGATGCCCGCCGACAGGATCAGGTACGAGGGATGGAAGATCGACACCGGGGTGTCGTCGTCTCCGTCGGCGGCCCCCTGTCCGACCGAGAACAGCAGCACCGCCAGCAGCACGACGCTGGAGATGACGACCAGGAGGGCGGCCAGGCGGTCCACGTACAGCACGATGCCCAGCGGGATCGGCCAGCCGCCCACCGACACCGCGAGGGGCTGGTCGGAGGCGTCGACGGCGAACAGCAGCACCAGGGCGATCGCCAGCGTCGCGCTCAGGGTCGTCACAGACACCGCCACCTGCGTCTTGCGGTGGCGACCGGCGATGAGCGCCATCCCCGCGCCCAGCAGCGGCAGGGTGACCAGCAGCGGAACCAGCGTGCTCATCGGTCGTCACCGTCCTCGTCCGAACGCGTGCGGCGGTAGGGCCGGTCGGCGGGGGCGTCGTCACGGATGGCGTTCACGTCGTCGCTGCGCAGCAGGCGGATCGGGGCGGCCTCGGTTCCCACGAAGTCGGTCGTGGCGTCGTCGTCCTCCTCCTCGACCTCGACATCCATGGCGTCTTCGTCGGTGGGACGTTCGCGGATGGCGATGTCCTCGGCGTCGTCCTGCACGGTGTCGGCCTGCCCGAGCTGCCACGAGCGGTAGATGAGGGCGAGCAGGAACGCCGACACGGCGAAGGTGATGACGATCGCCGTGAGGGTCAGCGCCTGCGGGAGTGGGTCGGACACCGCATCCGGGCCGTCGGATTCGCCGTAGAACGGTGCCGCTCCGGGCTCACCCATCACGATCAGCAGCAGCAGGTTGGCCGCGTTGCCCAGCAGCAGGAACCCGATGAGCACGCGCGTGAGGCTGCGTTCGAGCATGGCGTACACGCCCGCGGCGAAGAGCACGGCCATGATCACGATGAGCACGAGCGACGCGGTCATACGGACACCCCCTCGCGGTCGCGCAGCTCCTGGCTCTGGCGGTCGACCTCGGCCCCGAGGCTGCGGAGCACATCGAGCACGAGTCCGATCACCACGAGGTAGACGCCGACATCGAAGATCGTGGAGGTGACGAACTCGACGTGTCCGATCAGGGGGAGCTCGGTCTCGATGAACGCGCTGGTCAGCGGCGCCTCACCGAAGAACAGCGGCACGACCGCGCACGCCGCCGCGAGGGTCATGCCCGCCCCCAGCAGACGGCCGGCGTCGGCGGGGGCGGCGGCGCCGAGCTCGTAGCGCCCGCCCGCGACGTACCGCATGACCAGCGCCATCCCTGCCACCAGGCCGCCGGCGAAGCCGCCGCCGGGGAGGTTGTGACCGGCGAACAGCAGGTAGAGCGACACGATGACGATCGAGTGGAACAGCACGCGCACGATGACCTCGAGCACGATCGACCGGTTCTCGGGGCGCACCTTCTGACCGCCCAGCAGCCACGTCTGCGGCTGGTGGCGCGTATCCGGCGTCGGTGCGCGCGGCCCCTCGTCCGTCTCCACGAGCGGCGAGCGCACGCGGCGACGCAGGCGGGGCAGCGGCGCGGTGAAATCCGACAGCGTGTCGGCGCGGTGGGTGACGAACACGAGCGAGGCGACGCCGGTGGCCGCGAGGATCAGGACCGACAGCTCCCCCATGGTGTCCCAGCCGCGCAGGTCGACCAGCGCGACGTTGACGACGTTCTGCCCGTGCCCGATCTCATAGGCCAGCATCGGCCACGAGTCCGAGATCGGCCGTTCCACGCGCGCGCTGGTGGCCACGATCGCCACGAGGGCCATCGTCACTCCGACGGCGGTGGCCAGCACGGCACGCGCGATGGGCCACACCGAGGCGTTGTGCTCGCCCATGCGGGCCGGGATGCGGCGCAGCACCAGGGCGAAGGCGACGAGGGTCACCGTTTCGACGAGGATCTGGGTGAGGGCGAGGTCCGGCGCCCCGCTCGTGGCGAAGAGCACGACCATTCCCAGACCCGTGACCGAGACCAGGACGACGCCGGTGTACCGCTTGCGGGCGCTGACGGCCAGCAGGCCCGCTGCGATCATCACGGGGGCCACCGCCAGCTGCACCGGCGTCTGCCACGCGGCGAGGTCGGCGCGCCACGTCGGGGAGGACAGCAGCGCCGTCCCCTCCGCCGCCACGAAGACGACGAAGATCGTCCCGACGTACACCGGGAGCGATCCGCGCTGGGTGAGCGACGTGGTGAACACCGCCAGGCGGGCGATCGCACGGATGGTGGCGTTGTAGACGTCGGTGGCCGTGAACGGCAGCATCCGCATCGTGGTGAACCGGCTCTTGCGCGCTGTGATCAGGAACACCCCGACACCCAGCACGATCGTGCCCAGAGAGATCCACAGGACAGGCTCGAATCCGTGCCACAGCGCGAGGTGCGGCGTGCTCTCGGGCGCGGCGAGGCCGGGGGTGGCGGCCGCCGCCGTGCGGGCGTACGGCTGCAGCACTGCGTCCACCCAGGGCGTCGCGATGCCCGCGACGACGGTGAGGGTCGAGAGCACCACGGGGGCGCCCAGGAAGCCCAGCGGCGGATCGGGCCATTCGGTGCGTTCGCGGCGGGCGCCGGCGGCGTCACGCTTGGTGGCGAATGCGCCCCACAGGAAGCGCAGTCCGTATGCGGCCGTCAGGATCGAGCCGAGGACGACCCCCAGCAGGGCCACCAGCGCCCACGCACCGCCGTGCAGGGCCTCCTCCAGGAGCGCGGCGAGCACTCCCTCCTTGGCGACGAACCCGATCGTGGGGATGACTCCGGCCATGCACGCGACGGCGATCGCGGAGAAGGTCGCCAGCACCGGCGCCTGACGGCCGACGCCGCTGAGCTCGCCGATGTCACGCGTGTTCAGCTGACGGTCGATGACGCCGACGACCAGGAAGAGCGACGACTTGAACAATGCGTGCGAGAGCAGCAGCGCGAGCCCTGCCAGCGCCGCCTCCTGCGTGCCGTAGCCGAGCACGATGGTGAGGAATCCCAGCTGGCTGACCGTGCCGAAGGCGAGCACGCGCTTGAGGTCGCTCTCGCGCAGCGCCTGGAATCCGCCCAGAAGCATCGTGAAGACGCCGAGGGCGATGACGATGGGGCGCCAGGGGGCGGCGAAGGCGAAGACCGGGGCGAAGCGGGCGATGAGGTAGATACCGGCCTTGACCATCGCCGCCGCGTGCAGATACGCGCTGACCGGGGTGGGGGCGGCCATCGCGCCGGGCAGCCAGAAGTGGAAGGGGAAGATCGCCGACTTGCTCAGCGCCCCGACCAGCAGCAGCACGAGCGCGGCGTCGACGGTGGCTCCGGTGGGGGCCAGCTCCAGGATGGCGGACAGACTCGTCGTGCCCGTCTCCACGACCAGCAACACGACGCCCACGAGCATGACGAGCCCGCCGATCGTGGTGACCAGCAGCGCCTGCAGGGCCGCGCGCCTGCTGGCGCCGCGCACGTGGTAGAAGCCGATGAGCAGGTACGACAGGATGCTCGTGACCTCCCAGAACATCACCAGCAGCACGATGTCGTCGGTGAGGACGAGACCGTACATTGCTCCGGCGAAGGCGAGCAGCACGGCTGAGAACAGCCCGACGCCCTGCGTCTTCCCGCGGAAGTACCACCGGCAGTAGAACATCACGAGCGCGCCGACACCCGTCACGATGAGCGCGAGCACCCAGCTCAGCGTGTCCATCCGCATCGAGATCTGGATGCCGAGGGCGGGGATCCACTCATATGTCTCGAACGGAATGTTCCCGTCCCTGACCGCGGCCGTCGACATCGCCGCGTGCACGAACGCACCGACCGGCAGCAGCGCCGCGACGTAGAAGGCGCGGGCGCCGAGGACCTTCACGAGCCACGGCAGCAGCAGCGGGACGAGGAAGAACGCGCCAAGGAGCGGCAGCACTTCGCCCTCCTCGGGGTCGACAGGCAGGATGCCGGGGGTCTCGGGGTGTCCCGACCATTCTACGTGGCGCGGGCGGTCGCCCGGTCCGGGGGGCTCTTCGGCCCGGCGCCGCCGCTGCCGCCCGGCGTCAGCGTGCCGGCGCGGGGCCCGTCGTGTTCCCCGCGTGGAACGTGCACGTCAGCCGCAGGGTCTCGGCGGGCGATCCCGCCAGCATCGCGGCGACCGCGCGACCGGCGGCACGTCCCTTCTCGGCCGCGGGCTGCACCGCCGTGGACAGCTCGTACGGCGAGAGCCCGTCCACGACGACGCCGTCGAACCCGGTGACGCTGAGGTCGTGCGGAACCCGCAGGCCTCTCTCCTCCGCAGCGCGCACGACGCCCGCGGCGAGGAGGTCGCTCTGGGCGATGACCGCGGTGGGGCGGGCGGCGGGGTCGGCCAGGAGCACCCTGCCCGCCGCCAGGCCCTCGTCGATGAGGCTGGCCCCGGCGGCGTAGGCCGGCGCATCGGGGTAGACCTCTCGCGCTCCCGCGAGGCGGTCGGCGGCGACATCGACCTGGATCTGCCCCTCCGCTGCGGCATCCAGCCACCCCGGCGGGCGGCCCGCCGACGTCGGCAGCGTCAGGATCGCGACGTCACGGTGCCCGAGGCCGGCCAGGTGGGCGGCGAGCTCGCGTTGCGCCTCGCGGTTGTCGAGCCTGATCTGCGGCACGCCGGCGCCGCCGTCTCCCTCGATGACCACGACCGGCACGTCTCGGGCGCGCAGCACCTGCAGCGACTCGCGCATCCGCGCGCTGCAGCCCACGAGGACGGCCGCGTCCAGGGGGGTCGTCAGAAGCGACGGCCCGGCCGCATCCCCGCCGCTGTCCTGCAGCAGGAGCAAGCCGGCACCGACGCCGGCGAGACCCTCGGCCAGGCCGTCCATCTGGAGCCGGGTGACCGGATCGGAGAAGACCGCTCCCAGGCGCGCGCCGACGACGACTCCGACGATTCCCGAGCTCCCCCGCCGAAGCGACGCGGCCCGCGGGTCGGGACCGGTGTAGCCCAGGCGCTCGGCGGCCTCGATCACGCGCTGTCGCGTCGCATCGGTGACCGGCGCCCGTCCGCTGAAGACCACCGAGGCGGTCGAGGGCGATACCCCCGCCCCGCGGGCGACGTCGGCGATGGTAGCTCGGCGCGCACTCATGTCGTGATCGTACCGCGCGCGTCGAATCGATTCGGTAGCCTGTCCGCATGGCCCACGCCCCCACCCGATCTCAGCTCGTGCGCTGGCGCGCCGCGATCTTCGCCATCTTCCTGGCCAGCGGCTTGAGCATCGCCACGTGGGCCTCTCGCGTGCCGGCGATCAAGTCGGGGCTGGAGATCGACAACATCGCGGTCGGCCTGCTGCTCCTGGGCGCGGGGATCGCCTCGATCATCGGCCTGTCGATCGCGCCGATCGTCCTGGCCCGGGCGGGAGCACGGCGCGGGATGCTGACGGCCCTCGTGATCGTCGGCATCGGCGTCGCGACCATCGGCATCGGCACCGACCTGCTGTCCTCCTACCCCGTGGTGCTGGTCGGTCTCGCGCTCTTCGGGTTCGGCAACGGCGCGGTCGACGTCATGATGAACGTCCAGGGCGCCGCGATCGAGAAGTCCAGCGGCCGCACGCTGCTGCCGCTGTTCCACGCCTTCTTCAGCTTCGGCACCGTGATCGGCGCAGGGCTGGGGGTGGTGGCGGCGGCTCTCGAGATCACCGTGGTCGCCCACACCGGCCTCATGGGCGCAGTGATCGTGCTCCTCGCGCTGGTCAGCGTCGCCGGCATCCCCGCGCGGGAGGATGCCGGCGTGGATGCCGCCCCGGCCGCGCGCCCGCCGTGGCGCGAGCGCGTCCTCGTCGCCGTCAGCGCGTGGCGCGAGCCGCGCACGTACGCGCTCGGCGTCATCATGCTGGGCATGGCGTTCGCGGAGGGCGGCGCCAACGACTGGATGCCGCTCGCGGTGGTCGAGGACCACGGCGCGGACGAGGCGCTCGGGGCGGCCGCGCTCACCGTCTTCTCGGTCGCGATGACCGTCGTCCGGGTGCTCGGGGGACCGCTCGTGGATCGGGTGGGACGCGTGGCGGTGCTGCGCACGCTCGCCTTCACCGCCGCGGCGGGGCTCCTCCTGTTCATCTTCGCCCCCACCCTCCCCCTCGTCTTCCTCGGGGCCGCCCTGTGGGGCGCGGGCGCGTCGCTGGGATTCCCGCTGGGGATGTCGGCGGCCGCGGACGACCCGGAGAAGGCGCCCGCGCGTGTGAGCGCCGCCGCGACGATCGGCTACGTCGCGTTCCTGTGCGGACCGCCGATCCTCGGCTTCATCAGCGAGAACGTGGGACTGCTGAACACCCTGCTGGTGATCGTCGTCCTGATCGTGCTGTCGGGCCTGTTCTCCTCCGCCGCGCGCCCGCTGGCGGTCGCATCCGCCGACGCGCCCGTCGGCGCGCCCTCGCGTTCCCGCCCGTCCGAGCGCTGACCGGGCGTCGCACAGCGGCACGCACGATGCCCCGGCCGTCGGGCCGGGGCATCGTGCGGTGCGCAGTGGGTATCGTCAGGGCTGGGTGACCAGGGTCCCCGGCAGTTCGTACTGGCCCTGCTCGGGCTCGGTGCCGTCCTCGACGTAGTCGCCGATGAGGTCGGCCACCTGAACGACGATCGCCGCCCAGTCCTGCTTGACGGTGGCGACGAACGGTCCGCCCTTCTCGATCTCGGCGAGCGCGAAGTCCTGACCGTCCACCCCGACCACCGGGATGTCGCTGACCCCGGCGGCCTGCAGCGCCTGCACGGCCCCGAGGGCCGGCTCGTCCCAGCCGCCCCAGATGCCGGTGACGTCGCCGCCCCGGGCGGAGATGACGTCCTGTACCGAGGTTCGCGCGTCATCCACCGGTCCGGGAACGTTGACGTGCTTCTCCTCGACGATCTCGATGCCCGCCGCCTGGAACACCTCGCGGGCGCCCTCGGCGCGCGCACGCACGCCGGGGTGCGGGTCGTGGGTGAGCATGACGACCGATCCGGAGCCGCCCATCGCCTCGATGAGGGCATTGGCGCTCTGCTGCCCGAGATCGACGTTGTCGCTCGTGACGTTCGCGGCGATGCCATCGGCCGCGCCGGCATCGATCGCGAACACCGGCACGTCGGCGTCGGCGGCGGCCTTCAACCCCAGCGAGATCTGCGTCGGGTCGCCCGTGCCGAGAACGATGGCGTCGGGCTGCTGGGCCGCGGCGTCCTGGAACGCGCTGTTGAGCTTGTTCATGTCGCCGGCGGTGTCGACGACCGAGACCGTCCAGCCGCGCTCCTCGCCCTCCGCGGTGAAGAGGTCGATCGCCTCTTTCGTCGCGGCGTTGGCCAGGTACGGCGTGACCACGGTGACGGTGACCCCGTCACCGCCGTCGCCCGCCTCCGCACCGCCTGCGCATGCGGTGAGGCCGAGGCCGGCCACGGCGGTCACGGTCAGGGCCGCGAGGGTTCTGTTCAACTTCATTGTCTTCCCTTTCATGGATGAGATCGGTGCGCGAGTGGGATCACTCGTCGGGCAGCGCTTGCGGCGACATCCCCGCGAGGGCGTGGAATGTCCCCGCGAGAGCCGGGTAGAGCTCGCGGTGCGCTGCCAGCAGGCGCCCGTAGCCGCTGCGGGCGGGACCCGGGTGGGTCTCCTCTACGACGGCGCCCGGTGCCAGCAGTGGCCGGATGCGGCCACCCAGCCCTGTCGCCTCGGCGGCGGCGCGTGCCGCCGACACGCATCCCGGGTCTTCCGCGTCACCCGTGACGATCGTCGCGTCGAAGACGTCGGCGAGGATCTGCCGCCACGCCGGCGAGGCGACCGCACCCCCGACGGCGGGGATGCGGGTCTGGTGGATCTGCATCGCCTCGGCCGCGTGGCGAAGACCCATCGCGACGCCGGTGAGCACCGCGAGGTAGTGGTCGGCGGCATCCGTGGCCTCCGTCACGCCGACGAAAGCGCCACGGAAGTGCCCGTCGCGCACCGGCGTGCGCTCCCCCGCGAGCCCCGGAAGGCACAGCGGGCGGGCGGAGAGGTCGCCGACGCGATCGGCTACGGCTGCCTCCACGGCGGCGAAGTCGCTGTCGGGGAAGAACGTGCGCCGCGCCCACGCCGCCGCCGATCCGGCCGACTGCACGGCGCCGATGCGCAGGCGGTGGTGCCATCCGGGGAGCACGAGGGAGTGGATGGGCGAGGGTTCGGCCGGTGCGCCGGCGGTCACGCCCGCGAGCCACCCGGTGGTGCCGAGGTACAGGTACGCGTCGCCGGGGGTGGATCCGACCAGGCCGTCGGTGGCCGAGCCGGCGTCTCCGGTGGCGACGGCGACGGGGATGCCCGCCCGCACGCCGAGCTGGGCGGCGGCCGCGGGCGAGACGGTCCCGGCCAGTGCGTCGCCGGGCTCGGCGCCCACAAGAGCGGGGAAGCGGTCGGCGGGTGCGCCGGATGCCTCGATGGCGTCGCCGAGCCATGTGCGCGCGTCGATGTCGAGCAGTCCGGTCGTCGACGCGGTCGTCACGTCGCACGTCGCCCGGCCCCCCGCGCGCCACGCCAGGTAGCCCGCGGCGCCGAAGAACAGCTGCGCCGCCTCCGGGAGGACACGCGGTTCGTGCTCGACGAGCCACGCGAGCTTCGCGGCGACGTTCGTGAGGTCCTGGTGGTTGCCCGTGCGCCGCTCCCACTCGGGGATGCTCGCGCGCAGCCGCTCATGCTGGGCGCCCGCGCGCGTGTCGGAGTACAGCAGCGCGGGGCGCAGCGACCGGCCGTCGGCGCCGATGACAATGAGGTCCTGCATCTGCCCTGTGACGCCGAGGGCGTCGATGCGGTGGGCCATGCCGGTGTCGGCGAGCGCACGGCACGCCGCATCCCACCAGTCCTCGGGGCGCTGCTCGATGATGCCGCCGGCGCCGTGGACGGTGTCGTACGACGCGGTGGCCCGCGCGATCACCGCTCCCTCGGACGTCAGCACGGCGAGCTTGACGCTCGACGTGCCGATGTCCAGGCCCGCGATCAGGGTCATGTCAGCGCCGCTTCCGGCTCAGGCGGCTGAGGCTCACGGCCAGGACGATGATCACGCCGGTGAGAACCTGCTGCACGTAGCTGTTGACCTGCAGGATGTTCAGGCCGTTGTTGAGCACGCCGACGATGCCCAGGCCCACGACGGTGCCGCCGACGGTGGGCTGGCCGGCCCGGGAGAGGGTGATGCCGAGGAAGACGGCGGCGATCGAGGACAGCATGAGCGGGTCGGCCGCGGTGGGGTGACCCGATGCCAGCCGCGCGGTCAGCACGATGCCCGCCAGCGCCGCGCCGAAACCGGCCACGACGAACGCGGAGAAGCGCACGAGCTTGGTGTTCACGCCCGACAGTCGCGCCGCCTCCGCGTTGCCGCCCACGGCGTACCAGCTGCGCCCGAGTACGGTCTTGGACAGCGCGAACCACACCAGCAGCACGAGGATGACCGCGACGATGACCGGAACGGGAACCGGGCCCACCCGCCCCTGACCGAGCCACACGAAACCCTCCGGGAGGCCGAAGACGGTGGCGCCGTTGGACAGCAGCAGCGCCAAGCCCGTGAACGAGGTCATCGTGGCGAGGGTCGCGATGAACGCCGACAGACCCAGGTAGGCCACGAGGAATCCGTTGATCGCACCGGCGGCCAGCCCGGTGAGCAGCCCCAGTCCGACCGCCACCAGCGGATCCATCCCGCCCACCAGGAGCTGGGCGGTGATGACGCCGACGAGGCTCGCGAGCGATCCGACCGACAGGTCGAAGTCGCCGACGACCATGACGACCGTCTGCACGGCGGCGATCATGGCGAGGATCGCGAGCTGCTCGAGGATGTTGGTGAAGTTCACCGGTGTGAGGAACACCTGCGGCTTGAGTACCGCGAACAGCACGATGAGGGCGAGCAGGCCGAGCAGGGTGCCGTAGGAGGCGAGGCGGGCCGGCAGCGCTGCGCCGCGCGTTCCGGCGGCGGGCGCCTGCGGAGTGGTCGTGGACATCATTCGGGCTTCCTGTAGCAGAGGTGGAGGATGGATTCTTCGGTGGATGCGGCGGGGTCGGCGATGCCGGTGAGCCGGCCCTCGTGCAGCACGGCGATCTCGTCGGCGAGCCCCAGCAGTTCGGGGATCTCGCTGGAGACGACCACGACCGCGACGCCCTCGTCGGCCAGACGGCGGATGAGCTGATAGATCTCGGCCTTCGTGCCGATGTCGATGCCGCGGGTGGGCTCGTCCAGCAACAGCACGCGGGGCCGCCGCTGGAGATATTTGGCCAGGACGACCTTCTGCTGGTTGCCGCCGGAAAGCTCCTCCACGGGCTGGCTCACCGATGTCGTCTTGATCTGCAGGTCGGTGCGGCCGCGCTCGGCCGCTTCGCGCTCGCGCCGGGAGGATGCCACGCCCGCCACGCTCAGCGCACGGAGGTTGCCGAGGGCGATGTTGGCCTGGATGGAGTGCGTCATGACGAGCCCCTGGCTGCGGCGCTCCTCCGGCACGTAGGCGATGCCCGCATCCATCGACCGCGCCAGCCCCCGGCGGGTCACGTCGTCACCGTCCAGGAGCACGCGCCCCGTCTGCGCGCGCTCGGCGCCGGCGATGATCTTCAGCAGCTCGCTGCGCCCGGCCCCGGCCAGGCCCGCGATGCCGAGCACGCGCCCGGAGCGCGCCTGCAGGCTGACTCCGCGGAGGGTGTGGCCGCCGAGGTCTTCCACGGCCAGCAGCACGGGACCGGCCGTCCCGGCCCTGGCCGGGTAGACCTGCCCGTGCTCGCGCCCGATCATCGCCGACACCACGTCGTCGGTGTCGGTCTGCGCGATCGGCTTGGTCCACACGTGCCGGCCGTTGCGCATCACGGTGGCGGTGTCGGCGAGGGCGAACACCTCCTCGAGGCGATGCGAGACGTACAGGATCGCCGTCCCGCCGTCGCGGAGGGCGCGGAGCACGACGAACAGCTGCTCGGTCTCGGTGTCGGTGAGTGCCGCGGTCGGTTCGTCCAGGATCAGCACGCGCGCATCCCGCGCGAGCGCGCGGGCGAGGGCGATCATCGTCTGCTGCACGGCCGAGAGCTCCCCCACCGGCACGTTCAGCGGCAGCGACTGGCCGAGACGTTCCAGGAGCGCGCCGGCGTCGCGGTCGAGGCGGCGGCGATCGACGATCCCGGGGATGCCGCCTCGGCGCGTGCCGAGGAAGATGTTCTCGGCCGCACCCAGGGTGGGCACGAGCGTGAGCTCCTGCGGCAGCGCGACGACCCCGCGCGACTGCCCGTCGCGCACCGAGCGCAATACCGCGGGTGCACCGTCGATGACGACCTCGCCCTCGCTGGGCGTGATCACCCCGGCGAGCATCTTGATGAGCGTCGACTTCCCCGCGCCGTTCTCGCCGAGGAGGGCGTGGATGCTGCCGGCGTGGAATTCCAGCGTCAGGTCGGAGACGACGCGGACGGGGCCGTAGTCCTTGCTGAGGCCGCGCGTGGCGAGCACCGGTGCGGCCGTGAGAGTGGGGGTCATGGTCTTCCTGTTCCCGGCGGTCGTCAGCGACCGCCGCGTACGAACGGCGTGGATTCGTCGGCGATCATGGGCGCATCGCTGGAGAGCACGAGCTCCAGGCCCGGCTCGTTCGCGCGGCGCTCGGCCGAGACCACGACGCTGTCGCCGGCGGTCAGGGCGCGGTCATCCACCACCGCGGCGCCGTCGGCGCTCAGGGTGAGGCGGGCCGACAGCAGGGCGGCCTCCCCTTCGGCACGCTGCAGGAGGCCCGCCGATTCGGCGTCGAGGTTCGTGGCCTGAACCGTCTCGGTCGCGCGGTCGATGCGGATGCCGAGGTCGGTGGAGAGCACCTCGTACAGCGAGCGCGTCGCCAGCGTAGACACCTCGATCCCCGCGGCGATGGCCGGCGGCAGCAGGGACGTCTGCAGGATGAGGGGTTCGCCGTCGACGTAGCGCAGGCGCACGAGCTCGAACGCCTCACGCGTGGGAAGGGCCATCCGGCGCTGCTCCAGGGGCGACACCTCGATCGCGGCGTAGCCGAGCACCTCGGTGCGCAGCGTCCGGCCCGAAGCGGCGATCTGCGCCGCGAAGCTTGCCAGCGGCCCCATCTCCAGGCGGTACGGGCGGCTGCGCACGTACGTGCCCTTGCCCTGCTCGGTACTGAGCAGGCCCTGGTCGGTGAGGGTCTGCACCGCCTGGCGCACGGTCATGACCGTCACGCCGAAGCTCTCGGCCAGTTCCTTCTGCGAGGGCAGGGTCTCGCCGGCGGTGAGCTCCTCCTCGGTGATCGCCAGCGCCAGCGCCCGCGCGATCGCGAGGTACTTCGGCAGGCCGTCGTTGCGGCTGAAGGAGATCCGCTGCGGGCTCCACGGCGTCCGGTCACTCATGCGCGCGCCTCGTCCCGGCGTACGAGGATGGGGGCCACCTCGTCGACGATCGCCGCCACCGGCTCCGGACCCTCGTTCGCGGCGGCGACCAGGCGCGTGCCGATGATCGCGCCGTCGGCGCCGGCGACCATGAGCCGCTGCACCTCCTCGTGCCCGCGCACACCGAACCCGACGCACACGCCGTACGGCCGCTCGCCGAAGGCCTCGGCGAGTTCGCCGAGTCGCTCGGCGGCCTTGGCCGCATTGAAGCGGCCGCCGGTCTGTCCCTCGGCGGACTGCAGGTAGATGAAGGGGTCCGGGAAGACGCCCGACGACAGCAGCGCGAGATCCTCCTGCAGGTGCAGGAAGATCACCGGCTCGATGCCGCGCTCTCGCGCCCGGGCCCCGATCTCGAGCTGCTCGGCGACGGGATGCTGCGGCAGCAGCACGCCGTCGATGTCGGCGGCGGCGAGCGCGTCGAGGAACTCGTCGGCGGGAAGGCGCTCCAGCGTGCGGGCGTACGCGAGGGCGATGATCGAGTCCCCCGGGTCGCGGCGGCTGGACGCGGCGAGTTCGAGCGCCTCCGCGATGGAGCCGAGGTGGTGCGAGGCCTGCAGGGCCGCCGCCTGGATGAGCGGGCCATCCAGCGCTGGCGCTGGCCCGGGCATGCTCACTTCCAGCGCGTCCAGTCCCGCCTCGAATGCCGCACCGGCGGCGAGGCGGAAGCGGTCGGGGTCGGGGTAGCCGGCGGGCAGGAAGCCCATCAGGATGCCGCGGCGCTCGGCGCGTGCCTGCGTCAGCCGGCGTCTCAGGCGGTTGGCCACGGATGCTCCTCATCGAACTCTTCTAGATGACTAGAACACAGTAGGGGTCCGCGCCGCCGCGCGCCAAACCCACGCGCTTGCCCTTGCTCGCAGCATCCCCACCCCATTCCGCGAAAGTGCATCAACCCGGCGAAAGTGCATCGAATCCGGTGCACTTTCGCCGAGGTGATGCACTCTCGGTGAGGCGGTTAGGCTCGACGGGTGCGTCTCGTCATCGCCCGCTGCTCCGTCCACTACACCGGGCGGCTCAACGCGCACCTCCCCCTGGCTACCCGGCTGCTCGTGCACAAGGGCGACGGCAGCCTCCTGGTGCACTCCGACGGCGGGTCGTACAAGCCGCTGAACTGGATGAGCCCGCCCTGCACGCTCACGGCCGAGGAGCCGGATGCGGCCGACCTCGATGACGGCGTCATCCAGCGCTGGCGCGTCACTCACGCCAAGTCGGGCGATGCGCTGCTCGTGCGCATCCACGAGATCCTGCACGACACCTCCCACGACCTCGGCGTGGACCCGGGCCTGGTCAAAGACGGCGTGGAAGCCGACCTGCAGCGCCTCCTCGCCGAACAGGTCGCCCTCGTCGGCGACGGCCTGACGCTCGTGCGCCGCGAGTACCCGACCGCGATCGGGCCGGTCGACCTGCTGCTGCGCAATCCCGACGGCGGCACGATCGCCGTGGAGATCAAGCGCCGTGGCGACATCGACGGCGTCGAGCAGCTCACGCGCTACCTCGAGCTGCTCGGCCGCGACCCGCATCTCGCTCCCGTGACCGGCGTGTTCGCGGCCCAGGAGATCAAGCCGCAGGCCCGCGTTCTGGCCACCGACCGCGGCATCCGCTGTCTCACGCTCGACTATGCGGAGATGAAGGGCATCGAATCCGGGGCCCCGCGCCTATTCTGATCCGCCGCCCGTTCCGCCGCCGGACGCCGCGGCCGGTGAGCGCCGATAGCGTGGAGGGCATGCCCACTCGCTCACCCTGGTCGTGCATCCTCTGGGATGTGGACGGCACCATCGTCGACGCATCCGAGGGGATCCTCCGGCGCCTGACCACCACCCTCGAGCACTTCGGGCTGCAGCCGCCCACGCGCGGCGAGCTGGCGCACTGGATCGGTCCGCCCATGTTCGAGTCGTTCCAGACCAACGTCGGGATGAGCCCGGAACAGTCCACCGAGGCGGTGACCTTCTACCGCGGATTGAGCAAGGCCGAGGGCTACACCTCGAGCGCGAAGCTCTTCCCCGGGGTCGCCGAGGTGATCGCGGCCGTCGGCGCCGCCGGCGTTCCACAGGCGACCGCCAGCTCCAAGCCCGAGGTGCAGGTGTCCGCCCTGATGGACCACTTCGGACTCACCCCGTACTTCACCGCCGTGGTGGGCGCCACACCGGATGAGCGCACCCTCAGTGCGAAATCCGACATCGTCGCCGAGGCGCTGCGGCGCCTGTCCGCGGCCGGGGTCGACATCAGCCGCCCCGTCCTCGTCGGCGACCGCCACCACGACATCGAGGGCGCCGCCGAGCACGGCGTGCCGGTCATCTTCGTGCGCTGGGGATTCAGCTGGCCGCACGAGGCCGACGGCGCGCAGGCCGCGGTCGACGACGCCCACGAACTGGCCGGCCTGCTCCTGCTTCCCGACTCCCCGGCATAGCCGGGCCCCGGCACCCACCCCGGCCGTAGGGTGGGGCGCATGGGCGAGCAGCCGAGCTGGGCGATCCGCATCCGGCATCTCGCCGGACGCATCCCCGCCACGCTCGTGCTGGTGGCCGTCGTCACCGCCGGCGGCGTCGTGACACAGGGACTGTGGTCGCCCCTCATCGACTCCCCCCTGTGGGAGGGCATCGCCTACGGCGTGCCCGCGCTGGAGGCAGGCCGTTGGTGGACGCCCCTGACGGGATCGTTCTTCCTCGCCCGCCCGTGGGTGTACGCCGTCGCCCTCACCGGATTCGCGGGCATGGCGCACCTGGAGTACCGGCGCGGATCGCGTGTCGCGCTGACCTACTTCGCGGTCGGCCAGGTGTTCGCGGTCCTGGGGACCATGCTGCTGCTGTGGCTGTGCGCGATGCTGGCGTGGCCGTGGGCGCAGGAGCAGGCGGCGGCTCTGGATGCGGGGCCCTCGGGCGGCACGATGGCCTGCATCGCCGCGGCGGTCAGCCTGTTCGCCCCGCCGTGGCGCCTGCGGGCGTGGGTCCTCCTGGTGACGATCGTCCTCCTCTTGCTGCTGTTCTCGGGCTCGCTCGCCGATCTCGAGCATCTCCTCGGCGTGGCCCTCGTGCTGGCCGTGGACCGGTCGCTGCGTCCCCAGCGGGTGACCGTGCGCGAGCAGCGCCTCATCGCGTTCGTGATCATGCTGGGTCTCGGCGCGATCCAGATCGTGACGCTCCTCGTGCCGACGAACGGTCCGTTCGGCCGCACCGCTCCTCTGGCGACATCCTGGGTCGATGTCGTCGTCGACGTCGTGGTGGTCATCGTGGTCGCGCGGGGGATGCGGCGGGGCCGGCGCTGGGCGTGGGTGGTCAGCGTCGTGCTGACCACCGTCAACGTGCTGTTCGGTGTGGCGCTGATGGTCCTGATCTCCGCCCTCGGCGTCGATGCGGTGGAGGCGGCGCTCTCCGCCGATGTGAGCGTGGCGCTGGCGACCTCCGTGCTGGCGGCGATGGCGCTGGGCTACCTCATCCTCGTCCGCGGCGCGTTCCGGGCGCGGCGCACGGCCCACATCGGCCAGGGTGCGCGCCCCACCACCGACGAGGTGAAGTCGGAGATCCGCCGGCACGGCGGCGGCACGCTGTCGTGGATGACGACGTGGGACGGCAACGACTACGCGCGCGCCGGCGGCGGCATCGTGGCGTATCAGCGCAGGGTCGGTGTCGCCCTGGCGCTGGCGGATCCGCTCGGGCCCGCCGCATCCCGTGCCGACGCGGTGACGGTGTTCATCGCCGACGCCGAGCGAGCCGGGCTCGTCCCGTGCTTCTTCAGTGCCGGCGAGGCCACCCGCGCCGCCGTGCCACGGGGGTGGCGGAGTCTCGTCGTGGCCGACGACACGATCGTCGACCTGCCCGGCCTCCGGTTCACCGGCAAGGCGTGGGGCGATGTGCGCACGTCGCTGAACCGCGCGGGCCGCGAGGGGATGCAGTTCCGGATGACGCGGCTGCGCGACGAGCCGTGGGGCATCCAGCAGCAGCTGCGGGCGATCTCGGAGAGCTGGGTGGCCGAGAAGGGCCTGCCGGAGATGGGGTTCACCCTCGGGACGCTGCAGGAGGCGGCCGACCCGGAGGTGCGGGTGGCCCTCGCCGTCTCCCCCGTGGGCGACGTCGACGGCTTCCTGTCCTGGCTGCCGGTCTACGGCGAGGGGCGCGTACGGGGGTGGACCCTCGACCTCATGCGCCGCCGCCCGGGCGGATTCGGCCCCGTGATGGAGTACCTCATCGGTTCGTCCGCCGCCCTGTTCGCGGAGGAGGGCGCCGAGATCCTGTCGCTGTCGGGGGCCCCGCTCACGCATCCGCCGGGCTCTGGCGCGATCGCGGACGTCACCACGTGGGTCGCGGATCTGATCGAACCGGTGTATGGGTTCGCCTCGCTGCACCGCTTCAAGCAGAAGTTCCAGCCGCGCTATGAGCAGATGTACCTGCTCTACCGCGACGAGGCCGACCTCACCCGGATCGCCGCCGCGCTCACGCGCGCGTACCTGCCGACCGCGACGCTGCGGCAGTTCGCCGACGCCGGGCGCGAGCTCGTGCGCGGCGAACACTGACCCGACCGCCGGCGGAGGCGGCCGTTTCAGCGATCAGATCGGGCGGATGTTCTCCGCCTGCAGGCCCTTGGGGCCCTGCGCGATCTCGAACTCGACTCGCTGATTCTCTTCCAGCGAGCGGTAGCCCGACGCCTCGATCGCCGTGTAGTGGGCGAACACATCCGCGCCGCCCTCATCGGGCGCGATGAAACCGAACCCCTTCTCCGAGTTGAACCACTTGACCGTGCCCTGGGTGCTCATTGCATGCCGTTCTGTTCTTGCCGGCGCCCTTGTGCGCCGTGGGAATCCCACGCTAACGCTCGCAAGCGCCCGCGTCACGGGGTGGTGACAGAAACGTTGCACGCCGTCAGAGGCGGCGAAGCCGTTAACCATACGACGCCCGGGCCGAGCCAGAAGCTCAAAGCCCGGGCGTCGACGGATCCCCCCGGATAGGCCGCGCAGAGCGCGGCTGCCCTCACTCTACTGACATCACCCCGGCCAACGCGATAGCCAAGGGCAAACTCGTATCGCCGGCTTTCCCTTCGTAGGGTGTCGGCGTGGCCCACATCGATCTGCGCGACCTCGACGACGACGATCTGGACGCCGTCGGTGCACTTCTGAGTGACCCGGACGAGGTCGCTCCGCCCGGTGTGGACGCTGCCGATCGGGAGGGGCTCGACCAGTGGGTGGCCCGCCGGCGCGCCGACCCGGATGCCACGATCCTGGTCGTGACCGAGAGCGGCGGGTTCGCCGGGGCGGCGGCCGCGTACACCCTCGACGGCGAGCGCGAAGTGGCGTGGTGGATCGCCTCTCACGCTCGCGGCCGCGGGGTGGGCGCCGACGCCGTGCGTCTGCTCGCGGCCCTCGAACCCGAGCGGCCGCTGTACGCGCGGGTGTCCGCATCCGAGGCGCCGCCGGAGGCGATGCTCGAACGGATCGGCTTCACCGAGGTGACGCCATCCGCCGGCCGCCCCCTCCGCTACGTGCTTCCGCCGACGCTCGAATAGCCCTCACCGGCCGCGGTCGGCAGAATCCGTCGTGTCATCCGGTGGCGGGAGGCGCAGCGGGTCGGGCCGGAATGTCTCGTCGACGTGGGAGGTCTGGGCCGGCTCGAGGTGCGGGTGCGTGGCGGCCGAACGTCCGAGGTAGGCATCGGAGTAGGCGTCCGACGCGGAGAGGTCCGCGTCCGACGGCCGGGGCCGCCCGCGGATGGACAGCGCACTGATCGCACCCAGGCACGCCATCCCGCCCACGACGTAGCCCCACGACGTAGCCCCACAGCGGAACGCGCCATGCGAACGCGATCGACGCCCAGTACGCGGCGAACCCGCACACAACGACGACGGCGATCGCGATCCGCCGCCACGTGGTTGCCATGGTTCACGGTAAGGCCCCAGCCTCGCGATAGGTACCCCCACCGAGAAGCGCGTTCGCCGCGATTCCTACCGACCCCCATCGCCTCACGGCACTCGGTTCTCACCTGCGGCAGAGATCCTCGCCGCGACCTCGTCCACGTACCTGTTCGACGGACCCGACAGCGACCGGAAACCAGTCCGGGCCAGTTCCAACTCGATGACCGAACCATCTGGTGAGCGAAGGGTGAGCGAGGGCACGGTGATCCATGGCGACAGGAAGTGCTCGCGCTGCACCGTCACCGCATCCGAAATGGTGACGATCTCTGGAAGCTCACCATCTGCAGTCTGGATCTCAGCTGTCCCCTCGGCCATCTGTATCCAACCAGCGCCGATACGGTGTTCGCGGCCTGTTGACGCGTCGAATGCGAGTCCCCGCGTGAACAGACAGACGACCTGAGCGCCGCGGGCATCGGCTTGCCGTGCAAGAGCGCGATGGCGCGTCGCCATGACCAGGGCGAGCGCGGCCGGCATCGAAATCGCCAAAGCGATCCATCCGACGACGACCCCCGGAGAAGCCCCGACTCGTGCGTTCACGATGGCTCCAGCGAGGGACACACTGACGACGATCACCGCCGCGAACGCGGCCGTTGCGGTTTTCCCGCGCGCGCGGGAAAACCGCAGGCCCGGGGCGGAAGTGTCAGTCATTGGGAAAGGGCTCTCGACGACGGCGAAACACCGACCGGCAGGTCGTCGATGTTCCGTCGATAATGCCGGCGATGGGAGTGGCTTGTCATTGTCGGAGGCCTTCAGGCACGCCGTTGCGCGCGGGTGTCAGCGGGAGAAGCCGTCGGCGGGGCAGGATGAAGCCAGAGCGTCGATCCGGTCGGCCAGCGCGCGCAGGCGGCTTCTGCCGTACGGGAACATGCTGCGGATCCCGTACCGGGTGGGGGCAGCCTCGAGCACGCTTCCGTCCGAGAACCAGACCGCCAGTTGCGTGTCGGTCAGAGCACCGCCCAGCACACACACCTCGGCGACGCCGGTGATGTCGCCGCGGAGCACGACCCGCGGCTCACCTGCGTCACGTAGCCAGACCTTCATGGAGTCATCCCCCAGCCACAACCATCCGCCACTGACGCCGTGATCGGGCTGCGCGATTAGATTCTTCGGCCCCAAATGCCTCGATATCGCGGCAGCCGACAGAAGGTACACACTTCCGCCGTCTCGTTTCAACTGCGCCTCGGCGGCAACCTTTAACCCGCGGTAGCGCAGGACAACAACGGACAGAATGACCGCGACGACCAGGAAACCGAACGGGAGCATTATCCACCGCGCAGGGTCAGCGGCTGAGAGCGGCACGAACACGATGCCGAACGACAGGAACGTCATAATGAGGAACCCGCACACGTACAGGGCGCCCATGAACCGGAACTGCGGAGGCAGGACCGACGCCGCGACTCGGACAGACCGGGGCATCGTCTCTCCCAAAAGTTCAATCTGAACACCGTGCGCGGCGACTCGTCCGGCCATTGCATTGTGGCGGACACACCGCACCATCCGGGAACCTCGCGGCGCAATCTGGGCGAGTTGTGCTCACATTCAGGTCAACGCGAACGACGACGAAGGGATGAAGCTGGCAACACCCCCCGTACTCAGGGGCAGCCACGGCAGCATCCGAGCGGGAGCCGGACAAAGAGTCGTCCCGCAGCCGTAGCGGCGTCCGCCGTCCTCTTGGCACCAGCTTTCATGCGGCAATGAGTCAGCAAGGAACATCGTCGACCGGCCCGGTTGGCGCGACCCATTGGCCATCCGCGAGTTGCTCTGGGGCGTCAATATTGAAGGTGGCCAAGTCATTGGCCGTGCCGGGGGCCACCTGGTCCGCGTCTAAGAAGATTACGAGCGGATAATTGTCGAGCGGGATGGAACCTGACGTGTGGTACTCGAGCCCGATCGGCGGTTCGCGCGTCGTGAACTCCTGCTCCGTTCCGAATCGGAACAGCCCCTCTCCCTGAGCTGCCGTGAAGTACTCCTTGTCATCATCGACTACGGCCCGATAGATGATCTCCAGCGATTGGAACTCTGGGGTCGTCTCCCCGCACCAGCGGAACACGACGTCCCCGTTGCGCTCTGTGAGAAAGACCGGCGCCGAGTTGGGCCTCGAAGGAAAGACCAATGCACACCCAGTGAGACCAATCAAGGTCACCGCTCCGACAACAGCGGCCACGAAGCGCTGACAGCGCGCTCTCCGGTCGTTCAGCATCACTAGCCCCAAAACTGAAGTCCGCGTCGACCTCGAAGTGGTTCGCGCTTGAAGAGTAGCGCGGCCACACCGGCTACTCGTGGTGGCGTCGGTCGCCATGACGAAGCCGCCGAGCGTGCCAACCGCGACCCCGCGACAAGCAAAGAACCTGGCGGAGCATCTTGCTCCGCCAGGTTCTCCTCTTTCCACGCATAAGGGCCCGGTATTTCGCATACCGGGCCCTGCTGTGCGCGAGGGGGGAGTTGAACCCCCACGCCCTTTCGGGCACTGGCACCTGAAGCCAGCGCGTCTGCCTATTCCGCCACTCGCGCGAGGCGCGGAACGGATCCCGCGCACTCAACTTCCCGAGGATATCACGGCCGACGGCTGCCACCGCAAAGCGCTCCCGCCGCACCACCGCGCAGAACTCAGGAGATTCCGCCGCCGCCCCGCCCCGACACCCCGGAAAACGTCGGATTCTCCTGAGTTCTGAACGGCGCAGCGGATGCGGCGGACGAGCTGAGGAGCGGCGACCCGACGCCATCCCGGCGCGCGCCCCCGCAGCCCCTCCCCCGGCCACCGCGCAGAACTCAGGAGATCCGGCCGCATCCGGCCGCCACAGCCCCCGAACCCCCGGAATCTCCTGAGTTCTGAACGGCGCAGCGGATGCGGCGGGGGCCTCGGGGGGCGGCGTCCATGGCCTCCCCAGTCGTCCTGACTACGATGTACCCACCGGTCTGCCTGCCTGAAGGAGTCTCGTGGGACTACTCGACAGTTTCGAGAAGGGTCTCGAACGCGCTGTCAACAGCGCCTTCGCGAAGACCTTCCGCAGCGGCATCCAGCCCGTGGAGATCGCGTCGGCGCTGCGCAGCGAACTCGACAAGCAGGCCGCTGTGGTCAGTCGCGACCGCATCCTGGCGCCCAACACATTCACCGTGCGCCTCTCGCCCGCCGACGACGAGCGGATGGCGCAGCTCGGCGCCGCCCTCGGCGATGAGCTCGACACCCTGGTGAAAGCCCACGCCCGCACGCAGGGCTATTCCTTCGCCGGTCCGGTCGGCATCACCCTGACGCGCGACGAGTCGCTCTCCACCGGCACGCTCCGGGTGGACTCGCAGACCGCCGCCGGCACCGTCTCTTGGCGCGGGGTCGTCGACATCGACGGAAAGCGCCATCCGCTCGAGAAGGCACGCACCGTGATCGGCCGCGGCAGCGACGCCGACATCACGATTCCGGATGCTGGCACCAGCCGCCGGCACGTGGAGATCCTGTGGGACGGCGAGCGCGCGATGGTGCGCGACCTGAAGTCCACCAACGGCACGCAGCTGAACGGCCAGAAGGTCTCCGAGGCACCGCTGCCACCCGATTCCACCGTCACGATCGGGCGCACCGACATCGTCTTCCGCGTCGTGCCGCAGGCCGCGCCCGCCCGTCCGCACAGCGCCGGCGCCGACGCCACGCGCGCGTTCGGCCTGCCCGAGAGGGGTCCCTCCGCGTGAGCGAACTCACCCTCCTGCTGCTGCGCATCGGATTCCTGCTGCTGCTGTGGTTCTTCGTCTTCGCCGTGGTCTATTCGCTGCGCGCCGACCTGTTCGGCGTGAAGGTGCGGAAGCTCCCCGAGCCCGCCGCGGCAGCGGCTCCGGCCGGCACAGCGGGGCCCGCCGGCGTCACCGAGCCGGTGGGCCGGCCGGCGTCGGCGCCGAAGGCGAGGGATGCCGCGCCCGGGGGTGCGGCGACCACCAGCACCGTCTCGCGCATCGTCATCACGAGCGGACCGAAGGCCGGTGTCGAGCTACCGCTGGGCACCGAGCCGCTCACGATCGGCCGCTCGAGCGAGTCGGCGCTGGTCATCCGCGACGACTACACCTCCAGCCACCACGCACGCCTCGTGCTGTGGGGCGACAAGTGGATGATCCAGGACCTGGATTCCACCAACGGCACCTTCCATGACGGCACCCGCGTGGCCGCTCCCGTCCCGATCAAGATCGGCGCACCCATCAAGGTGGGCGCGACGACCTTCGAGCTGCGGAAGTAAGCGCCGGATCCTCCATGGTCTTCCAGGGCTCGAGCGCCGCCATCTCGCACACCGGCAAGGTGCGCTCCAACAACCAGGACTCCGGGTACGCCGGCTCCAACCTCTTCGTCGTGGCCGACGGGATGGGCGGCCATGCGGGCGGGGATGTCGCCTCGAGTCTGGCGATCGCGCGCCTGGCGCTCCTGGACCAGCCGTTCTCCTCGACCGCCGAAGCCGAACTGGCGCTGCGCGACTCCATCGCCGACACCGCGACCGAGCTGATCGAAACCGTCGGCCGTCGCCCCGAGCTGGCCGGCATGGGAACGACCGTCAGCGCGCTGGTGATGGTGGACGACTACGCCGTCATCGCGCACATCGGCGACTCGCGCATCTACCTGTACCGCGAGGGCACGCTCACCCAGATCACGACCGACCACACGTTCGTCCAGCGCCTCGTGGACTCTGGCCGCATCACCCCCGAGGAGGCGCGCTACCACCCGCGCCGCTCGGTGCTCATGCGCGTGCTCGGCGACATGGACCCCGACCCCGAGGTCGACACGTTCATCATGCCCACGCAGCCGGGCGATCGGTGGCTGCTGTGCTCCGACGGACTGTCGGGCGTCCTGGATGATGCGCACACGGCCAAGGCGCTGAGCCAGGGCCTCGCCCCCGGCCGCACCGCCGATCTGCTGCTCAAGCACGCCCTCGACGGCGGCGCCCCCGACAACGTCACGATCGTGATCGTCGACGTCGGCGGGCAGCATCCGGTGTTCCTGGGCACACCCACGATCGTCGGCTCGGCGTCGAATCCCATCGGCGTCGAGGTGCCCGCCGCCCGTCCGGGGCGCAGCAGCTGGCTGCACCCGAACCGGCAGGCCGCCAACGAGCCGACCCACTTCGAGCCGGATGCGGAGTTCCTCGAGGAGCTCATCGAGGAGGACCGTCGACGGGCCCGCCGCCGGCGGATCGGGTGGATCGTCGGATTCGTCCTGGTCCTCGCCGCCATCGCCGCCTCACTGGCCGTCGCCTACAACTGGACGCAGACCCGCTACTACATCGGCGCCGACGACGACACCGTGGTCGTCTACCGCGGCGTCCAGCAGTCGATCGGCCCGATCCCGCTGTCCACCCCGCACGAAGACACCGGGATCGCCCTGGCCGACCTCCCCGACTTCGAGCGCGCCACCGTCGAGCGCACGATCTCGGCGCGTTCGCTCTCCGACGCCGAGCTCATCGTGGATCGCCTTCGCGACATGGCGGGAGCGGAGAACTGATGGCGACCGGAACGCCTCTCGCCCGCCCGTCCGCTCCGGCCGACGGCGTGAGCACCGACACCGCGGTCGTGCGGGCGCTGCGCCGCCTGCGCGTGCCGCAGACCCAGCGCAACCGCGAGCTGGCGCTGCTGCTGTTCGCCCTCGTGCTCAACCTCGCCGCCGTGACCCTGGTCGACCTGGGCACCGGCCGCACACCGGGAACCGATGTCGCCCTCTACGGCGGACTCCCCGTCGCCCTCGCGCTCGCCCTCCACGTCGTCCTGCGCCTGCGCGCGCGCGACGCCGACCCGTTCGTGCTCCCGATCGCGACGCTGCTGACGGGCCTGGGCATCGCGGAGATCTACCGCATCGACATCGCCCGCGACCACCTAGGGTGGGATGCCTCGTCCACGCGGCAGCTCGCCTGGTCGGCGCTCGCGATCGGCGGCGCGCTGGCCCTGGTCCTGCTGCTGCGCAACTACCGCGTGCTGTTCCGCTACACGTACCTGTTCGGCCTGGCCGGTGTCCTGCTGCTCCTGCTGCCGTTCGTCCCTGGGCTGGGCACCAACCAGAACGCCGACGTGTGGGTCTCGGTGGGTGGGCTGTTCCAGTTCCAGCCGGGCGAGCTGGCGAAGATCGCGCTGGCGATCTTCTTCGCCGGCTACCTCGTCCGCACGCGCGAGAGCCTCACCTCGGTGGGCACGCGCTTCCTGTGGATGACGTGGCCCCGCGCGCGCGAACTCGGTCCCCTGCTGGTGATCTGGCTCGTCTCGCTCGGCATCATCGTGCTGCAGCGAGACCTGGGAACAGGGCTGCTCCTGTTCGGCATGTTCGTGGCGATGCTGTACGTGGCCACCGGCAAGACGAGCTGGGTGCTCATCGGCGTCGTCCTCGCCGGCGGCGGCGCGTTCCTCGCGTCCCGCGTCCTGCCCTACGTCGGCGCGCGCTTCTCGAACTGGCTGGATGCGTTCAACCCCGACCTCATCAACGGCAGCAGCTACCAGCTCGTGCAGGGCATCTTCGGTCTCGCGCAGGGCGGCCTCATCGGCACGGGACTGGGCCAGGGGCGGCCGTACCTGACGCCGCTGTCGCAGAGCGACTACATCCTGCCGAGCCTCGGCGAGGAGCTGGGGCTGGTGGGGGTCTTCGCGATCCTGTGCCTGTACATGGTGTTCGCCAGCCGCGGCGTGCGGATCGGCCTCGCCGGCCAGGACGACTTCGGCAAGCTGCTGGCCACGGGGCTGTCGTTCACGATCGCCCTGCAGGTGTTCATCATGGTCGGCGGGGTCACGCGGCTCATCCCGCTGACCGGCCTGACCACCCCGTTCCTGACCGCGGGAGGGTCCTCGCTCATCTCCAACTGGCTCATCGTCGCCCTCCTGCTGCGCATCTCCGACGCTGTGCGCAGCCGTCCCCGGGTGGTGATCGGATGACGAAAGAGCTCCGCCGCCTCAGCATCCTCATGCTGGTGATGTTCCTGGCCCTGTTCGGGTCGACGAGCGTCATCCAGGTCGTGCAGGCCGACGATCTGGCCCGCAACCCGGCCAACACGCGCGCCCTGTACGACTCCTACGAGGTCCAGCGCGGATCGATCATCGCCGGCGGCACCGCCATCGCATCCTCGGTGCCCTCCGACGATGTCTACAGCTGGCAGCGCGTGTATGTCGATGCCGACATGTGGGCCCCCGTCACCGGCTACATCAACCCGGTGCTGGGTTCGGCCACCGGGCTCGAGCAGGCGATGACGCAGGCGCTCAGCGGCACCGCCGATTCGCAGTTCCTCTCGCGCCTCGATCGGATCGTGACCGGTCAGCCGCCGCGCGGGTCGAACGTGGAGACCTCCCTGGATCCGGTCGTCCAGCGCGCCGCCTTCGACGCCCTCGCCGGCCTGCAGGGAGCGGTCATCGCCATCGAGCCCGACACCGGACGCGTGCTGGCGATGGCCACGAGCCCCAGCTACGACACGAATACGCTCGCCTCCCACGACACCGAAGCCGTGGAGGCGGCGTACGAGGCGCTCCTGGACGACCCCGCCGATCCGCTCGCCAACCGCGCGATCGCGGGCGACCTCAACCCGCCGGGTTCGACGTTCAAGCTGGTCGTGGTCTCGGCCGCGCTGGCGTCGGGGGAGTACACGCCCGATTCGACGCTGCCCAACCCGGCGCTGTACCAGCTGCCGCAGTCATCCCGCACCGTGCGCAACGCCGGCGGCGGCACGTGCGGCCCCGGCGAAGAGGTCACGATCGCCGACGCCCTGCGACTGAGCTGCAACATCCCGATGGCCGAGCTCGCCGTGCGCCTGGGTGACGACGCGATCCGCGAGGAGGCGGAGAAGTACGGTTTCAACCGCGCCTTCGAGCTTCCGCTCACCTCGACGCCCTCGTCCTACCCCAGCGGACTGGATGACGCGCAGACCGCGCTGTCGGGCTTCGGTCAGGGCCGGGTCATCGCCACGCCGCTGCAGATGGCGATGGTGTCGGCGGGGGTGGCCAACGGTGGGATCGTGATGAATCCGCGGATGGTGGACGCCGTGATCGGACCGGACCTGACCGTCCAGGAGACCTTCGACAGCACGGAGTACGGCCGTGCGCTGGAGGAGCAGCTCGCCGACGAGCTGGCGGGCATGATGGTCGCCAATGTCCGTGAGGGTGCGGCCTCCGGTGCAAGAATAGACGGGGTGCAGGTGGCCGGTAAGACGGGCACCGCGGAGAACGGCGACCGCCCTTACACGCTCTGGTTCACCGGCTTCGCGCCGGCGGATGACCCACAGGTCGCCGTGGCGGTTGTGGTCGAAGCCGGCGGAGGACAAGGACAGTCGGGGAGCGGAGACACCATCGCCGCTCCCATCGCGAAGAAGGTCATGGAGGCGGTGCTGGGTAGATGAGACCGACACAGGGTGTGACCTTCGGCGGACGCTACGAACTCGAGTCGCGAGTCGCGATCGGGGGATGGGCGAGGTCTGGGAGGCGACCGATCACGTCATCGGACGGACGGTCGCGATCAAGATCCTCAAGGACGAGTACATGGGCGATCCGGGCTTCCTGGAGCGCTTCCGCGCCGAGGCCCGTCACGCCGCGCTCGTCAACCACGAGGGCATCGCGAGCGTCTTCGACTACGGCGAGGAGAACGGCAGCGCGTTCCTCGTGATGGAGCTCGTCCCGGGCGAGGCGCTCTCGACGATCCTCGAGCGCGAGGGCACGCTTTCCACCGACAAGACGCTCGACATCGTCGCGCAGACGGCCGCTGCCCTGCAGGCAGCCCACGCTGCCGGTCTCGTCCACCGTGACATCAAGCCGGGCAACCTGCTGATCACGCCCGACGGACGGGTCAAGATCACCGACTTCGGCATCGCGCGGATCGCCGACCAGGTCCCGCTCACCGCGACCGGTCAGGTGATGGGGACGGTGCAGTACCTCTCGCCGGAGCAGGCGTCGGGGCATCCCGCGTCACCCGCGACCGACACCTACTCGCTCGGCATCGTCGCGTACGAATGCCTCGCCGGCAAGCGCCCGTTCACCGGCGAATCGCAGGTCGCCATCGCGATGGCGCAGATCAACGAGCAGCCGCCGCCGCTTCCGTCCACCGTCCCCGAGCCGGTGCAGCGACTGGTCATGGCCATGATCGCCAAGAAGCCGGAGGAGCGCCCCGCGTCGGCCGCCGCCGTCTCCCGGGCCGCGTCGGCGCTGCGCCGAGGCGACCTCACCGCCGCCATCGCCGCCGTCCCGGCGGTCGGTGGGGCTGCCGCCGCCGACGATGTCACCCAGCTGCTCACCGCGGGCGGCGACACCGCCGCTGCCACGCGCCTGCTTCCCTCACCGACCCTGGCGACCACCACGCCGGCGCCGGAGGAGGACGCGGCTGAGAAGAAGCGCAAGCGCAGCCCGTGGACATGGCCGCTCATCGCCCTCATCGCCCTGCTCGTGCTCGTGCTCGGCGGCACGCTCATCGCGTTCTTCGTCAACCAGGGCGACCCGGCTCCGGAGGAATCGACCACCTCGAGCGCCCCCCGGTCACCGACGCCGAGAGACACGCCGACACCCGAACCCACGACCGTGACGGTGAGCCTCGAGTCACTCGGGCTGATCGGCATGAACTGCGATACGGCGGTGCAGACGGCCAACGACGCGGGCCTGCGGGCCACCCGCGCCGACGGCTCCGCGGCGCCCAGCGCGGAGCAGGTCGACACGGTGGAATCCACCGATCCCGCGCGCGGCAACCTCGAAGAGGGCCAGGCCCTGACGGTGACGTGCTTCGTCGAGCAGACGCAGATCCCGAGCCCCGGCAACGGCCCCACCGTGACCCCGAACCCCGCTCCCTCCGGGGGCACGGCGACAGTGTCGTGGGACGGGTTCACGTGCCCGAGCGGCACCGGCACCCTCAGCGGCTACACCGTGACCATCACGGGCGCGATCTTCGCCGCCGACGGCACCACCCAGCGCAGCTTCGGCGCCGGTGAGCTGTCCGCCGACATCCAGGTGCCCGCCACCGGGAACATCACGGCCAGCTATGTCGCGCTGTGCAGCGGCCAGGGCGGCCAGCGCGAGTCGGGGCCCTCGCCGACAACCCAGGTCTCGATCGCCGCGGCGCCGACCCCGGACCCGTCGCCGACGACCGACGAGGAATAAGCTGACCTTTGTTCCACCACCTGGGGAGTGCACCGTGACGACCGAGACGCGCGTGCTGTCCGGCCGCTACCGCATCGATGAGCTCATCGGCCGCGGCGGCATGGCCAGCGTGTACCGCGGGTACGACGTCACCCTCGGCCGGGCCGTGGCGATCAAGATCCTCCGCCGCGAACTGGCGGAGGATGCCGCCTTCCGCACCCGCTTCCGGCTGGAGGCCCAGGCCGCCTCACGCATGGCGCACCCCGCGATCGTGCGCGTCTTCGACGCGGGCGAGGACTCCGAGGTGGGCACGGACGGCGCGCAGCATCCGGTGCCCTACATCGTCATGGAGCTCGTCCACGGCAAGCTGCTGAAGGACGTCATCTCCGAGGGTCCCGTACCCATCGACGACGCGCGCCGCTATGTCGACGGCATCCTGGAGGCGCTGGAGTTCTCCCACCGCGCCGGCGTCGTGCACCGCGACATCAAGCCCGGCAATGTCATGGTCACCGACACCGGCCAGGTGAAGGTGATGGACTTCGGCATCGCCCGCGCCGTGTCGGACTCGTCATCCACCGTCGCCGAGACCACCACGATCCTCGGCACCGCGTCGTACTTCTCGCCCGAGCAGGCCAAGGGCGAGCCCGTCGATGCCCGCGCCGACCTGTACTCCACCGGCGTGGTGCTCTACGAGCTGCTCACCGGCCGCCCGCCCTTCCGTGGCGAGTCGCCGGTGGCGGTGGCGTATCAGCACGTCAGCGAGGCGCCGGTGCCGCCGTCGGAGATCACCGACACCGTGCCCCGCGCAATGGACGCCATCGTGCTGCGCGCACTGGCGAAGGATCCGTTCCAGCGGTTCCCGGATGCGGCGAGCTTCCGTGCCGCGCTGGATGCGACCGTGCACGGCAAGGAGCCCAGCAAGAAGCAGCTGGGCGCCCTGACGAGCGAGCTGTACGGGCCCAATCCGCGGCACGCGGCCGAGACGGCGCGGTCGCTGCGGCAGCTGAGCACCGACACCACGATGCGGCGCACGCAGTCCGGACCTCCGGTGGCGTGGATCTGGGCGGGAATCGCCCTGCTGGCCGTGCTCCTGGTCTCGGTGCTGATCTGGACCATGTCGATCCGGCCGGCCACCGAGGTGCCCGGCAACGCGCGCATCGTGCCCGACGTGTCCGACGTCGCGTGGGAGCGGGCCGAGGAGCTCCTGCTCGCCGAGGACCTGGTGCCGATCCGGGAGGACGAACCGAGCACGACGGTCGCCGAGGGCAACGTCATCCGCACCGACCCGGCCGCCGGCATCTCGGTGGGCCGCAGGGACGAGGTCAGGGTCTATGTCTCGCGCGGCGAGGAGACGGCGACGGTCCCCACGCTCACCGGACTTCCCGAGGAGTCGGCGCGGCAGGCGATCACCGACGCCGGCCTGACCGTCGGCGCGATCCGTCAGCGCAACGACCCGAGCGCTGCGGGCGGGACGGTGCTCGAGACGGATCAGGCCGAAGGAGCCACCGTGCCGCTGGGCACGACGGTGAACCTGGTGGTCTCCACCGGCCGCGTCGTCATCGTGGATTACGCCGGGTACCCCCTGGATGCGGCGACCCGCGAGCTGCAGAGCCCCGAGATCCAGCTGACCGTCATCACCGAGGAGGATCCCGCGTGCCCCGCAGCGGCGACGCCGACGGTGTCGCGTCAGTCCATCGGACCGGGTGAGGTGCCGATCCACTCCGAGATCGTCCTCACGGTGTGCACGGGGCCGTGACCGCCCCTCGCGGGTGCAGACGGCGTCCGCGTTCGTCGGCTCCGGCCAGGCCCGCCGAGGCCAGCCAATTGCCCAGGAGCCGGTGACCGCCCTCGGTGAGGATGCTCTCGGGGTGGAACTGCACACCCTGGATGGGCGCACTGCGGTGGGCGACACCCATGATGACGCCCGACTCGGTGACGGCGGTGACCGCCAGCTCCGGGGGCAGCGACTCCGGCACGATCGTGAGGGAGTGATAGCGCGTGGCGACCATGGGGCGGGCCAGGCCCCGGAACAGGCCGGTCGCGTCGTGGTCGACGAGGGAGGTGAGGCCGTGCATGAGCTCGGGTGCGTGGTCGACAGTGGCTCCGAAGGCGACGCCGATCGCCTGGTGACCCAGACAGACGCCCAGCAGCGGCACGCCGCCGTCCGCCGCCGCGCGCACGATGTCGATGGACGCACCCGCATGCTCGGGGTCGCCCGGTCCGGGAGACACCAGCACCGCCTCCGCATCCGCGATGACGGACGCCGCGTCGTCCGGGCGCACCGCGTCGGCCTCGATGAGCGTGACCTCCGCGCCCAATTGCCGGATGTAGCCGGCGAGGGTGTGCACGAAGCTGTCGTGGTTGTCCACCACGACCACGCGGAAGCCGCTCACTGGACCGTGACGTCCTGCGGATTGACGAACTGGCTGACCCAGGGGAACACCCACGTGAACAGCCCATACACGATCGCGGTCGCCAGCACGAGCAGGATCAGCACGCGCACCCACCACGGCCCGGGGAGAACTCGCCACAGCGCGGCGTACATCAGCTCAGGGCCTCGGTCAGCGCGGGCGGTACCGCGTCCCCGCTGCGGGGCATGAACGACTCGAACAGGCCGTAGCCCACGATCCGCTCGGCCATGGAGTTCATCGGACTGCAGCTGGTCAAGGTGATGTACCGCTCTCCCGCAGGGACTTCGGGCTGCTGCGGGACATCCAGCAGCACGTCCACCGCGTCGGGTGTGACGTACTCCAGCGTACGGAAGCGGTAGGTGTACCAGCCCTCCTTCGTCTCCACCACGATGGCATCGCCCAGCCGCAGGTCCGCGATGCGGTTGAAGGGCTTGCCGAAGGTGGTGCGGTGGGCGGCGAGGGCGAAGTTTCCCACCTCTCCCGGCATCGCGGTGTCGGGGTAGTGGCCGATGCCGATCGGGTCGAGCGTGCGGGGGCGACTCACGCCTCCCGCGATCGGCATGGCGTAATCCGCGCCGAAGCGGGGGATGTGCATGACCCCGAAGATCTCGGCATCACCGGGCTGGGGGAGGATCACCGGCTCGATCGCCGCCGGATCGGCCGGGGTGACGGACTCCTCGGGTGCCGGGTCCTCGGTGGGGACGGCCGGTCCCACCTCCTGCTGCCACTGCTCGGACAGCTCGACGCCGGCCCGGTTCTTCTCCGCCGCGTAGATCACGTCGCCGATCCACAGCTGCCACGCGACGTACAGCAGCACCACCGCACCGACGGTGATGAGCACCTCGCCGAGGATGCCGACGATGGAGACGCGTCGCCTCGGCCGCGTGCGTCGCGCACGCCGGGCCACCACCGTCTCGCTCTCCGCCACGGTGCGATCTTAGAGCCGCGGGCTATGCGGCGGCTGCCAGCTAGACTGTGGGCATGGCACGAACTGGCAGCGGCGAAGACCCGATCGCCCAGCGCAGCGAAGGTGCTGCGGCACCCAATCCGGTGTGGTTCAAGCCGGTGATGCTGGGGCTCATGGTGATCGGCTTGATCTGGGTGCTCGTCTTCTATCTGAGCGGCACCAATTACCCGATCCCGGGCATCGGCGCGTGGAACCTCGCGATCGGCTTCGGCATCGCGTTCATCGGCTTCCTGATGACCACCCGCTGGCGCTAATTACACACGTGTGATTTTGTCCCCATGTGTGGATAGACCTGTGGATAACCCCGGCGCTGCTTACGCGTAGAGGACCGGCGGAAGGGCGAGGAGCCCGACCAGCAGCGCCGACAGCGCGACCAGCAGGCCCACCCTCAACCGCGCCTGCCGCACTGCGCGCGTGCGCGCATAGATCAGCCCGACGGCGGCTCCGACGATCAGCCCGCCCAGGTGCGACTGCCACGAGATCTGGATCGCCGAGAGGGCGCCCGCGAACGAACCGGTTCCGGCGGCGGAGATGAGCGCCAGGACGAACGGCAACGCGAAGTTCACCCCGATCAGGATCGCGATCACGCGGATATTGGCGCCCAGATGCCGCCCGATCACCAGCAGGGCGCCGAACAGACCGAAGATCGCCCCGGAGGCCCCGACCACGGGCACGTTCGGCGCCAGCAGCGCGACGGCGACCGAGCCGCCCGCTGCGCTGAGCACGTACAGCAGGAGGAACCGCGCGGCGCCCAGGAGCGGCTCGAGGCTGCGTCCGATGAACCACAGCGCCAGCATGTTCAGACCCACGTGCCAGAACCCGCTGTGGACCAGGGCGACGGTCAGGACGCGCCACGGCTGGAAGACACCGCTGATCTGTGGATAGATCGCGGGGGCGTAGAACGACAGGTACCCCTCGACGACCCGGCCGATCCCGGGGATCAGGGTCACCACGAACACCAGCGCAGTGACGGCGATGATCGAGTACGTCACCGTAGGACGGCCGCTCGTCGCGGTCATCGCGGCCGGACGCGACCAGCGCCGCTCCGCCTTGCGCTGCGCCGGCGTCGCCGCCGCACGCTGCTCGGCCAAGCACTCCGGGCAGATGACCCCGACGGCGGCCTGCGTCTGACACTCCGGGCAGATCGTGCGCAGGCACCGCTGACACAGGACGAAACTCTGCCGATCGGGATGCCGATAGCAGAAGTTGTCGCGGTTGCGGTGGAACTCGTCCGTGGTCACCGCCGGGGTCCTCGGGTCAGACCGGGACGACGTCGATCGAGCTGATGACCACCGGCTCGATCGGACGGTCGCCCGCCGCCGTGGGAACGGCGGCGATGGCGTCGACGACGGCCTTGGAGGCGTCGTCGGCGACCTCGCCGAAGATCGTGTGCTTGCCCTGGAGCCACGGCGTCGGGTCGGTGGTGATGAAGAACTGCGAGCCGTTGGTGCCTTCGAGGTTGCCGGTGATGGCGTTGCGGCGCATCCCGGCGTTGGCCATGGCCAGCTTGTAGGGGGCGTTGAAGTCGAGTTCGGGGCTGATCTCGTCGTTGAAGTTGTAGCCCGGTCCGCCCACGCCCTGACCGAGCGGGTCGCCGCCCTGGATCATGAAGCCCGGGATGATGCGGTGGAAGATGACATCCGAGTACAGGGGTCCCTCGCCGGGCTGACCGGTCGCGGGGTGGGTCCACGCCTGCGATCCATCGGAGAGCCCGATGAAGTTCTGCACGGTGCGAGGGGCCTGATCCCCGAACAGGTTGACGACGATGTCGCCGTGGTTGGTGTGGATGGTGGCGACGGCGCTATGGGATGGCATGGGTACATTCTCGCAGAGTTATCTGCAAGCCCCTCCGTCCCTCGGAGGCCGCGTCTGGCAAGATGGGCGGATACGTCCCATCGATCGGGAGGGCACAACCGTGAGCGTCAGCCGCAAGCGTAAGAAAGAACTCCGCAAGCTCCAGGAGCAGGCGACCAAGCTTTGGGAGTCGCAGCAGGTGCTGCTGAACCAGAGCGCGAACGTCGCCCGCGAGGCCGGGCGTCAGATCGGCAACTACGGCCGCGAGCAGGTGGTCCCCGTCGTACAGCAGAGCTACGGCAAGTACGCCGCCCCCTACCTCGACAAGAGTGTGCAGCTGTCGCGGCACCTCCTGACCGACAAGGTCGTCCCCACCGCGGGTGCCGTCGTCGGATCGGCGATGTCGGTGTGGGATGCCGCGAACGACACCCGCACGCGTCTTGCTTCGGGCCGCGGCCTGGCCCTACCGGACGCGAAGACCTACGCGAAGAAGGCCGACAAGTACGGCAAGAAGGCGACCAAGGCGCTGTCGGCGAAGTTCGCCGAGCCCAAGCGCTCGGGCATGGGCGCCGGCGGCGTCATCGCGATCCTCCTCGGGATCGCCGCTGCGGCCGGCGTCGTCTACGCGGCCTGGCAGACCCTGCGCGCCGACGACGAACTCTGGGTCGCCGACGACCCGCTGCGCGCGCCTGACGCGTGAGCGACGACTCCACCTCGAGGGTCCGTGACGCGGCTGCCGCGCGCGGCCTCGAGGTGGAGTTGGTGGAGCGGCCCGCCGCATCCAGCCTTTCCGAGGCAGCGGCCCTGCTGGGTCTGACCCCCGCCGACATCGTCAAGACGCTCGTGGTCAAACGAGCGGACGACACGTACCTGTTCGCCCTGGTCCCCGGTGATCGGGCGATCTCGTGGCCGAAGCTGCGGGCCGTCGTCGGGGTCAATCGCCTCCAGCTGCCCGACGCCGAGCGGGCGCTGGCGGCGACGGGGTACGCCCGCGGCACGATCGTCCCGCTCGGCAGCACCACCGAGTGGCCGGTCTATGCCGACGAGAGCATCCGAGGACGCCGCATCGCGATGGGGGCGGGCGCGCACGGCTACAGCCTGTTCGTCGACGCCGACGCGCTCATCGCCGCCTATGACGCGACGGTCGCCGACATCACCGTCGAGGCGCCCGCGAGCTGATCGCCGCACCGCCGCATTCAGCGCACATCTCCGCGCGGATGCGTGGCCGCATCGATCAGCCGGTCCAGTGACCGGTGGAGCGCTGCTCGCGCCTGCGGATGGCGATCGCGCTCCATGACCCAGAGCGCGCCTTCGTTCATCGCGCCGGAGAGCAGCTGCGTGAGGGCTTCCACCTCACTCGCGGGTGCGACCTGGGCGACCGCGTCACGCAGTTCGGCGACGGACGCCGCGGCATCCAGTCCGCGCCACTCCGACCATCCGAGCACGGCCGGCGCCTCGATCAGAAGAAGGCGGGCGGCGGCATCTGTGGTGATGCTGTCGACGAAGGCATGACATCCCGCCCGCAGCTGCTCCGCGGGGTCGGATTCGCCCTCCGCCCGCCGCACCACCGCCGAAGCCACGCGCTCGTGTCCTGCCCGTGCCGCGGCCCGCAGGAGGCCGCGCTTGTCGGTGTAGTGGTGGTACACGGCACCTCGTGTGACGCCTGCGGCGCGCGCGATGTCGTCGACGGAGGCGGCGGCGTATCCCTCGGCGGTGAACCGCTCGAGGGCCGCGTCGAGGATGCGGTGGGCGGTGCGGGCCGCGTCGGCGGCAGAAGCGCGAGGCATCCTCTTACCTTACGTACATCATGCATGTATCCTCCTTTTACATTCACGCTGTATGTAAGGAGTTCTCATGACCTTGACCGCTTTCTACCCCGTCGTCCAGACCGCCGAGCCCCGTCGCGCCGCCGACTTCTTCATCGAGCGTCTCGGGTTCGAGGAGACCTTCGGCGCCGACTGGTACGTGAGTCTGCGCCACGGTGCGCACGAGCTGGCCTTCCTGCAGGACGCCCATCCGACGATCCCCGAGGGATACCGCGGTCCCGCTTCGGGACTGCTGCTGGACGTGGAGGTGGACGACGCGGCCGCCGAGTATCGGCGGTTCACCGAGGCGGGGGACGTCGAGATGCGGCTGGAGCTGCGGGATGAGCCGTTCGGACAGCGCCATTTCATCTTCGAAGCTCCGGGCCGGGTGCTGGTGGACGTGATCGAGGAGATCCCGCCGGCACCGGAGTTCTCGGCCGCTTTCGCGCGCTGATTCCCAGCCGTTCACCCGTCCCGCGGTCCGGGCCCGTCGCGCAGGCCGGCCATCCGGAGCCCGATGTCCACGAGCTTCACGCGGGGGAGTGCTTCGATCTGCTCGAGGGTGAACCAGTCGGCCTGGTCCGTGGATCCACCGACCTCGTCCTGCAGCCGTCCGCCGGTGACGTGTGCGCGGTAGACGATCCGCAGTGCCTGGAGCGGGCCGGTGGCATCGCTGCTGAGGCGGTCGCCGGCGGGGATCACGCGGGAGTGGATGCCGAGCAGCTCATCGAGCACGACGCGGAAGCCGGTCTCCTCGAGCACTTCCCGGCGCGCCGCGTGTTCGGGATCCTCGCCCGGCTCCAGTCCGCCCCCAGGGAGCGTCCAGGCGGCGTGGCGGCCTTCGTTCCAGTGTGCGAGCAGCACGCGGTCGTCCGCATCCGTGACGATGGCGTAGGCGGCGACCCTCATGTCCATGAATCCACACCTTACCCATCCCAATGTCCGGGGGCGCTCTTATGCTGGGGCCATGACGGCGGCGCGAAGCAGCGAGGCCGAGCGGCTCCTGACCCTCGCCGCCGAGCACATGCTCGCGCACGGCGTGAGCCAGCTCTCACTGTCGCAGCTGGCGCGCGCCATCGGCTCGAACAACCGCATGCTGCTGTACTACTTCGACTCGAAGGAAGCTCTGTTCGCGGCCGCGCTGCGGCGCGCATACGAGGGAATGCCCGCCGAGGGCGCGTTGCTGGCGCACCTGCAGCGGCCTGGAGACCTGAGGGCGCAGCTGGGGGAGGCGTGGCGCCTGCTGCGGGCACCCGAGAACGTTCCCTACATCCGCCTGTTCTTCGAAGCGTTCGGCACGGCCGTGCGCGATCCGGACGGAAACCGGAGCCAGCTCACCGACATCGCCGCGGTCTGGCCCCGGGAGTTCCAGCGCGCGTTCGTCGTGCACGGTTACCCCGAGGGGGATGCGGAAGCCGCCACCTCCCGGCTCCTCGCCCTGTGGCGCGGACTGCAATTCGCCCTGCTCGAAGGCGTCGACACCGACACCCTGGACGACACGCACGACCGCGCGGTGGCCGCTCTGTTCCCCGCCTGACGACGCCGGCGATCCGCCTCGACCTGTCTGACGCCTGGAGTGTCCGGTCGGGATTCAGGCGATCCCGACATCGGCAGGGAGGCGGGAGCGGCCGCCGGCGGAGTCTCCTGAGTTCTGCGGCATGCGTACCGCCGCGGGTCCGTGGGCTGCGGAGCCGAAAGGCAGTGCGCGGGAGCGGTCCGTGAGCCTGTCAACGGGCCGGCACCGGGAAACCCGGGCGGCGCGTGGTGGAGCCTTGCGGATTCGAACTGATGACATCCCACTTGCAAAGCAGGTATGGCAGGCACAGCCGACCGTCACCCGATTCTCCGGGCGCTCTTGTTTGGCCGAGAGCGCGCTCCTGGGCCTCCGCGGGCCCGCGGCCCACGCCGCGTCTTGCGCTCCGACCGGTTGAGAGCGCCTCATTCTCAGCCCGGCGGTGCGCCTGATTCGCCTCCCCGCTCGGCGTACGAGACAATCACGCCGCTGGCATTGGCTCACGTATTCTGGTAGCGACCGTCCGGTCTAACCCCCGTGCCCGCCAACCCGGGGCATCTTGGGCCTGGACCCGCAGCAGTACCTCCCGCGCGCGGCTTTGGGCCTTGCCCGAGGCGCTCGGCGTCATCGCCACGGGGCCGCATCCGCCGCCACTAAGGACGAACCATCACGTGTCGCCGGCGCCGCTGCGGTACATTGCTTCGCTATGCGTATCTCCGACCTGTTGAAGTCGCCCCTTGATCTGCGGCTAAAGGCAGGCAGCGGGTATGCCCTGCAGCGCAAGCTGGCCTCGGTGGTCTCAACCGAACTGGTCGATCCGAGGCCGCTGCTCGAGCCCGGTGACCTCGTCCTCACGACAGGGCAAGCGCTCTACACGGTGGAGCAGCAGACGAGCTTCGTGGGCCGGGTGGCCTCCGCAGATGTCGCCGGCATCGGGTTCGTCACGGGCGTCGCTCACCAGGAGGTGCCGAGCCTCATCGTGTCCGCATCGTCACGACACGACATCCCGCTCATCGAGGTCTGTGGGACGGAGCCATTCGCGCGCCTGATCCACATGGCTGGCGGCCACCCATCGAACACATCCCTCGCACCCGATGACATAGGGCTTTACGAGGCGATGGCCGACATGGTCTTCTCGAGTTCCGGCCTGACCGGTCTGGTGGACTACTACTCGAGAGTGCGTGGTTACCCTGTCGGTGTCATCGACGTGTGGGGGCGCGTGATCGCAGCATCGCCGTCGCACCTCGCGCTTGACCCGCAGGCCATCGTCGAGCGGGCGCCGTGGCAGCGCTCGAATCGCAACGAGGGCACACAGGTCCATGAGATCCGTGGCACCGGCGGGATCCTCGCATATCTGTACCTCGAGTCGCGCGAGGAGGAACCGGCAGCGATCCGCTACGTGATCCGGCTCATCGCCCTCGCGATGGAACGCGCTCATGCGGGGCAGCTGGCCGAAAGGCAGTTGCTCGGCCAGATCATCGAGGACATCACGGAGGGATCGATCGGCGTCGACGATGCGGCGCAGCGTCTCGAACGGCACGTGATCCGTATGGACCGGCGGCACGCGATCGTTCTCGGGAGGCTCGCGAACACAGATATGCGCGTGCCGATGGCGCCCCTCACAGGCGAGGTCTCGGATGTCGGGAACCACCCGGTGATCACCGGCGTGGTCGACGGATTTCTCGTAGCGGTTCTGGATCAGGTGCACTCTCTTGAGTCGACCGCACAGGTGATGTACGACCAGCTCAGATGGCTCGGCGCCGGGGAGCCCTCGGTCGGCATGGGCACGTTCCGGGATGGTGTGGAGGGATTGAGGTGGAGCTACTTCGAGGCCCTGCAGGGGATCCACAGCGGCCCCGGCATCAACGCGCCCCGCCCCCTGTCAATCGCGATGATGATCGAGGCGACACAGTCTCGCTTCGTTCGCGAATTGAGCCTCGAGGTGCTGCAGCCCCTGCTCGACCGAGAGAGTAACGCCGACGGGTTGATGCCGACTCTGCGAACGTTTCTCGGTGCGGGGCTTTCGGTTGCGCGGACAGCTGACATCCTGTTCGTCCACCGCAACACAGTTCGATATCGGCTCCAGCGCATCCAAGAGCTGACAGGACTCAGCCTGTCCGAGACAGATCACATCGTCCAACTCGCTTTGGCTCTCCAGGTGCTGAAACCAGAACCGCGGGGCCGCCCGCAACCCCGGGGGTGAGCACGCGCGGCTGCGCACGGCCGCGGACTCAACGCGGTTGTTTCCTTGGCGTTACAGCTTTGTTTAGGCCGCGATTATGCGGCGGCGTGTTTATCTCTTTGCCTCGGCGCTCCCCATAAAGTCTGTGCAGCAGTCCAATGAGGGATGGCGTCTCGCCCAATATCGTGTGTCGAGCGTCCACTCGATCCGATGGAGGAACCTTCCTTGCTCGCTCACGATTTCGACTCAGAGAAGACCCTGCTGATCAATGCCGGCGTCGTCGTCGCTCATCAGGCCGGCGAGCACCGGATCCTCCACGACGGCGTGGTCGTGATACGCGGCAACGAGATCATCCACGTGGGTCGATCGTGGGACGGCCGACCCGATGAAGTCATGGACGCGAGGAACAAGGTGGTGACCCCCGGGTTCATCACGACCCACCTTCACGCCGGCGGCTCGCCGCTCGACAAGAGCTGGATTGAAGACATCGGTACCCGGCAGTTCTCCTATTCCGGTCTTCCGGAGATGCTGCCGGCTCGTGGCGGAGCGATGAACGAGGCAGGGGAGCGGGCGAGCGCTGACTATTCCCAAATCGAGCTGCTGAAGACCGGCACGACGACCATGATGGAGCAGGGCGGCACCTCGGAGTACATTCTCGAGGCGGTCCGCAGGAGTGGCATCCGGGCGTACATCGCCCCGATCTTCAAGTCGGGCCGGTGGCTGACACGGAACGGCTCCAAGATTGAGTACGAGTGGAGTCCCGAGGCCGGAGAGGCCGGCTTGGACTACGCGATCCAGTTCATCAAGGATCGCGAGGCCGAGGGGGACGATCGTATCCGGGGTTCCTCGCGCCCGCGCAGGTCGACACCTCCACGGAAGACCTACTCATCCGCGCCAAAGAGGCGAGCGACACACTGGACGTGCCGATCACGCTGCACACGAGCCAGTCGGTCTTCGAGTTCGACGAGATGGTGCAGCGGCACGGCCTGACCCCCATCGAGTGGCTGGAGAAGATTGGTTTCCTTGGAGAGCGCACCTTCCTGGGACACGGCATCTACATCTCGAACATGAGCTGGGTGCAGTACCGGGGGAACGACCTGCAGATCCTCGCAAACGCCGACGCTTCCGTCGCGCACAGCCCGTGGGTATTCGCCCGCCGCGGTATCGCGCTCGAGTCGTTCCCTGCCTACCTTGAGGCAGGCGTCAACGTCACACTTGGCACCGACACCGCACCGCAGTCGATGATCGAGGCCATGCGGCTTGCGGCTGTGCTTGGCAAGGTGACGGGGCGTTCCGCCGGCAGGTCGACCGCGGGCGACGTCTTCAACGCCGCGACGGTCAACGCGGCCAATCTTCTCGGGCGGCCCGACCTCGGTCGAGTCCAGTCAGGCGCAAAAGCGGACCTCCTGTTCTGGAGCCTCGACTCGCTGTTCATGGCACCCGTCCGCGACGTCATCAAGAACATCGTTTACAGCGCGACACCGGGTGATCTCTGGGGCGTCATGGTCGACGGCGAACTGCTCGTCGAGGACGGCGTCGTCCGAGGGCTGGATGAGGGCGCCGCCATCGCCGCGCTTCAGCGCGAGGCGGATGGAATGTGGCGCCGGATCGCGCAGAACGACTGGAGAGGGCGCTCCGCAGATGAGATGTCGCCGCAGACTTACCGCGCCTTCGACTGACCCCAGCGTCCCAAAATCCCACTCCAGATCAGCACCCCAAATCACAGACAAGGAAATCAGACATGCGACTTCGAAAAGCCACAGGAGTTGTGCTGGCGGGCTCTCTGCTCGCCCTGACCGGCTGCATGGCCACCGGCCCTGGCGGTTCTTCCGACGCTGTGGTATTTGGCACCACCGGTGGAGCTGCGAGCGAAGCGTTCCAGAAAGCGTGGCTTCTGCCGTTTACCGAGGAGACGGGTATTCCCGTCGTTGAGGACGCTCCCGCAACGATGGCCAAGATGTTGCAGAGCGTCGACGCCAACGCCGTGACGATGGACGCCATCCTCGCCGTCCTATCGACCCCGGCCGACGCCAATCCTGCACTGGAAGAACTCGACTACGACATCATCGACGCGGCCCAGTTCGAAGACTCCCCCTTCAAGGTCCGCCCGCAGGCGGTCCCATTCTTCGTCTTCTCGCGCGTGGCCGCGTACAACACCGAGCTTTTCCCCGAAGGCAGCGAGCCGACGGGCTTCATGGACTTCTTCGACACCGAGAACTTCCCGGGGAAACGGCTGATGCCGGCAGCCACCAGCGGCTGGTCGGGGTTTCTGGAGCTGGCCCTCATCCACGACGGCGTGCCCCGCGACGAGCTCTATCCGCTCGACGTCGAGCGTGCGCTGAGGGTCTTCGAGCCGGTGAAGGCCGATCTCGACGTGATGGCGGATGACGGCGAGTGCGTGACCGAGGTCGCTGCGGGAGAGGCCGCGATGGGCGCCTGCTACAACGGACGCACCGAGATCGGGAAGCGCGACGGTCTGCCTATCGACATCGCATGGGGCAACGAGATGCAGTGGGCGGATTACCTGTTTATCCCCAAGGGCGCGAAGAACAAGGACAAGGCCATGGAGCTGATCGCGTATCTCGTCGACAAGGAGAACAACGGGCGCATCGCCGATGAGATCGCCTACGCTCCCGCCAACCCGTTGGCCGAGGTCGACCCGGACGGCGAGTGGGTCAACGCGATCCCCGGCGCCGGTGCACTCGAGGGAGAGCTCGCTCCCATTGTCCCGGACGAGGAGTGGTGGATGGAGAACCAGGCCGCAGTAGCGGAGCGGATCGCCGCGTGGCTGCAGTCGTAACGCCCGGCCAGACCGCCGCCGTGCCTGTCAGCGCTACGCTGGCGGGCACGGGGTGGCGCCGCGGCAATTTCTTCGCGGTGATCGCACTTCCCGGCGTCATCGCCATCGTCGCCCTGTTCATCGTGCCGCTCTTTATGGTGCTCCTTCGAAGTGTCACAGACCCGGGCCCCGAGAACTTCGCGGCCGCACTGTCGAGCCCCGTCTTCCAGAAGTCCCTGTGGACCACAGTGCAGATGGCCCTTGTGGTAACCGCGCTCTGTGTCGTCTTCTCCTATCCCTACGCCATCGTGATGGCCCGATCCGGGCCAGTCATGCTCATGGTCCTGCTCGCGTGTTTGATGTTCGCGTTCTGGACCAGCAGCCTTGTCCGCACCTATGCGTGGAAGATCCTGCTCAACAACACGGGCATCATCAACACCGCGTTAGTCGACTGGGGCGTCATCCCTGAGCCGCTACCGCTGATCGGCGGCAACTTCGCGATCTACATCGGCATGATGCAGATCCTCATGCCGTACACCATCCTGACGCTGTACGCGCAGATGCGGGGCATCCCGGATGACCTGGAGATGGCTGCGCAGACTATGGGCGCTCGCCCGCTCAGCGCGTTCTTCCGCGTCACCTTCCCCCTCTCGCTCCCCGGTGCAGCGGCGGGCGGCCTGCTCGTGTTCGTGATCGCTCTGGGCTTCTACATCACACCCCAGTTGCTGGGCAATCCACGGGAGGTCTATGTCGGATCCTCGATCGTGCAGAACTTCGACGCGCTGCTGCAGCCGGGCGTAGGGGCGGCGCAGTCCGTGGTCCTGCTCTTGCTGGCGTTGATCATCCTCCTCGGCATCGGCAGGTTCGTCGGCATTGGCAAGATCCTGGGAGTCGGGGGGCGTACGCGATGAAGTCTGGAGTCGGTTCGAAGGTGATCGCCGTGCTGCTCGCGATCGTCTTCGTCGCACCCACGACGATCGTCATCGCGACGTCGTTCACCTCCGGGAACATGATTCTGTTTCCGCCGCAGGGGTTTTCGTTCCGCTGGTACGAAGAGCTCTTCACCACTCCGCGCTGGACGAACGCCTTCGCGACCTCCTTCCAAGTGGGAATCCTCGCCGCGCTCCTCGCCATGATCTTGGGAACGCTGCTCGGTCTCGGTGCGGCCCGCGGGCGCGGGCTTGTGCCGGGCTGGCTGATCATGGGCCTCGCGCTGTCGCCCATGGTGGTCCCCACCGTGGTGGCCGCAGTCGGCTTCTACATCGCGGGCGCCAACATGGGGGGAGTCGGCAACTGGATCTACCTGGCTATCGCGCACGCCTTGATGGGGTTGCCATTCGTATTCATCAACGTACTCGCGTCGCTCGGCTCCGTGTCGGAGAGTGTCGAGGAAGCGGCACGAATCAGCGGCGCCTCGCCTCTGAGTACGGTGCTCCGGATCACGTTGCCGCTAATCCTGCCGTCAGCGTTGGTCGGGGGCCTGCTCGCGTTCGTCACATCCTTCGACGAGTACATCATCGCCTCCTTCCTCACCTCGCCCTGGCTGCGCACACTGCCCGTGGAGATGTTCGCCGATGTCACCACGGGAGCACAGCCATCCACATCTGCGGTCTCGACTCTAGTGACGGCCGCGACACTCACCATCCTCTGCCTCGGCGCAGCTATTCCGGCTCTGATGCGCCGTCGCCGCAAGGCTAACCTCGCTCACGCCGCTCCTGGGAGAAACTAATCATGTCAATTCGTCAAAGTGGCGCCTCGGTGCAGCTGCAGGACATCCGGAAGCAGTACGGCGACGTCGTCGCCGTCGAAAACGTCACTCTGGACATCAAGGCCGGTGAGTTCGTCACGCTGCTGGGCGCCTCCGGGTCGGGCAAGACCACGCTCTTGCGGATGATTGCGGGCTTCCTGACCCCCGATTCGGGGCGCATCGCCGTCGATGACGTCGATCTCACCGACGTGCCGGTGCACAAACGTCACATCGGCATGGTGTTCCAGAACTATGCGCTCTTCCCTCATATGAACGTCTACAAGAACGTCATGTTTCCGCTCGCGCGCCAGAAGTTCCCGAAGGAGGAGCGTGATGGACTAGTGCGGAAGGCACTTGCCGCCGTGCACCTGACAGGGTTCGAAGATCGCAAGCCCAAGGAGCTATCGGGTGGTCAGCAGCAGCGCGTGGCCCTCGCTCGCGCGATCGTCACTCAGCCCCGAGTACTGCTCATGGACGAACCCCTCGGAGCGCTCGATCGCCGGCTGCGGGAGTCGCTCCAGGTGGAGATCCGGCGGCTGAGCAGCGAGCTGGGCGTGACTGTCATCAATGTTACGCACGACCAGGAGGAGGCCCTGACGATGAGCGACCGGATCGCACTGCTCGCCGACGGGAAGCTCGTGCAACTCGGCACGCCGACCGAACTTTTCGATCAGCCCAACTCGGAGCTGACGGCGCGCTTCCTCGGCGACAGCAACCTGTTCCGCGGGGTACCTGTCGAGAGCGGATCCTCCACCGAGATCTTGCTGCCGGACGGCGTAGTGAAGGTGCCGGGTGGTGCAGCGGTGGGCGAGGAGTGCCTCGTGATGGTCCGCCCTTCCCGAGCGCGCGTCGCGCCGGCAAACGGTGACCTCGCTCCGGGACTGTCCTTCGTGAAGGCTCGTGTCGCGGCTGTTGTCTATGCCGGCGAGAACCGGCGCGTGGTGCTGACACGTTCGGACGGCACCGAAGTCTCCGCCGTATTCGACGCGCAGACCCCAACCGAGGTGCATGTCGGTGACGAGGCGCGCCTGGTGTGGGCGCCGCGTGACAGCACGCTTGTCAGCGAATCGGCTGCGATGGATGAGGAGAGCGAGCTGGCTTCAGGTGGCCGTTGACTGTAGGGGCGGCGCCGAGATCGGCGCCGCCCTCTCACTTCCCCTGATCGCCGGCGTCTTCACGCTGTTCGCGGCGGACGCCATGTTTCAGATCGCCCTGCCAACGGTCTTGGTGGCGGGGGCCGGGATGACGGGAGCGCAGGCGGGAACCATGCTCGCCATCGGCATGGGCGTCGGGATCCTCCTCGCAGCGCCCGTAGCCGATTGGTCCGATCGGCACGGCAGGCGAAAGGTGGTGGCAATCGGCGGTCTGACCATGCTGTGCGCCACGGTCCTCATGGTCACCGCAGGGGTCGGGTCGTCAAGCATCGCGCTGTGGCTGATTGCTGTGACGATCTTCGGCCTCGCGCGCACTCCGACCACTGTGGTGCTTCTCGCCTACGTCACCGAGCACGGCGATAAGCTCCGCATGCAGAGCTTCAACAGCGTTTCGCAACGTGGGGCGGTCGGTGTGGCCGCCGGCGTCGTCGCGCTCCTGACTGCGCTGTCAGCGGTGTGGGCCGTGTTCATCGCGATGCTGCTATTCCTCGTCGCGATGGTGCTGACGACACCGCGCATGCCCGACCGTCGTGTCGCCGCACCACCGCGCACCAAGCGCACCTCCACGTGGCGGGCGCTGGCGATGCTTCGCGAGCGTCCCATCGTCGCCTCGTCCGCCCTCAACACCGGCATGGTTATGGTGGTGCTCCTCGGGAACGCTTTTTATCCGCTCGGACTGGTCGGGCTGCCTCCCGCCGAGGTCGGGCTCTGGGTGCTCGTATTCCTGGTCACCAGAGACGCGGTGTCTGTGTGCGCAGGGCTGAGCTTCCGCCGGCTGATCCTCCGGCTCGGGATGCGCGCATCACTGATTGTCATCGGGTGCTGCAGCGTTGCAGGACTCGCTTTGCTCGCCTTCGCCCCCGCCGTTCCGTTGATGGCGATCCCCGCAGCGATGCTGCAGGGTGTCGCCAACGGGCTGGGTATCGGATGCACGAACCTCCTGGCCACGTCGGGTGCGACGAGTACCGAAGGGCGGGCGCTCCGGATCACCGCCACGCAATACTTCTCGGCGGCGGGTGCGCTGATCACACCCATCGTCTTCGGCGCGCTCTTCGATGTCAGCGGCGTCGGCATCGTCTTCGGGATCGCGGCGCTCCTCTGTGCGGTTCTGATGACAGTCGCCGTCCAGCAGGCGTGGGCGGTCACCGTGCGCCCACACGCGGGAGCGCCCGCTGCGGACGAGACCCAGCGTCGGGCATAGCGCGCGACCCGAGGCCGGCGACCCGCGCAATGTAGGAACCGTTGCGCGGCTCGCCCGCCTTGTCTGGCCGACAGTGGAGTTCCGGCGGTGCCGGCGGCGCGTCACCCGCCGCGGGCCTGGCAACACGAGAGACGCGGCCCCTTCACCGTGCACGTGCGCCGCGACGGTCCTGAGCACCACGGAGAGTTCGCACGCCAGTCGCCGCGCTGCAGCGCCTGCGCCCAGGCGGCGGCACCTCGACGAAGGTTCAGCGTACCGCGGCGACTGGTCGTTCGTGACCGCATCGACCCGCGGGTCGGGAGTGGACCCAGGAGCCACCATCAGCCAGCGGGTCGGACCCAGGGCTCGACGACCGGGACGTCGAACACACGGCTCTATCCAAGGCAGCGCAGTCGGTCACACCGTGATCCCGTGCGCCAGATGCCGCGGAGGCGGCTTGTATGGTCATGATGGCTTCGAACTCGACCGGGGTCAAGTTGCCGAGGACGCGTTGCCGGCGACGACGGCGGTGATAGGTCCGTTCGATCCAGGTCACGATGGCGAGGCGGAGGTCGTCGCGGGTGGGCCAGCGCCGGCTGTTGAGCACGTTCTTCTGCAGCAGCGCGGAGAACGATTCCATCGCCACGTTGTCACCCGCTGCGCCGACTCTGCCCCTGGATCCGATAAGCCCGTTCCGGTCGAGTTCTGTGTGGAAACGCCGGGAACGAAACTGGCTGCCCCCTATCGCTGTGAACGGTCGTGCCCGTCGGGTTGCGACGCTGGATCGCCATCCGCAACGCGGACACGGCGAGCTCTGAGGTCATCCGTTCGCTGATCGAGTACCCCACGATCCGGTTCGACCAGACGTCTTTCACGGCGCGGAGATAGAGCTTGCCTTCACCCGTCGGGTGCTCGGAGATAGCGGTGAGTCAGAGCCCGTCCGCGCCGGTCGCGGTGAACTCCCGCTGCACGAGATCGTCGGGCACGGGCGGGCCGACGAGGCGTCCCTTGCCGCGCGGCTTGCGGACCAACGCGGTCAAGATCTCGTCCTCCGAGTACACCCGCCGCTCCGACGCGGTGAATCCGGCCACCGCGAGCTCGTCGTCGATGAACCGGTATCCGAAGGCGGGGTCGTTGGCATGCACGTCGAGGGCCGCGTTGATCAGGTGCGCGTCTTCCCAATCCCGCTGCGGGACGGGGTCTTGCAGCCACCGGTAGTACGGCTGTTCACGAACTTAAACACCCGGCACGTCACCGCGACGGGGACCCCGTGGGCGGCGAGTTCACTCACGAGCGGGTAGAGCCTTTTGGGCCGGAGAGATTCGCCTGCGACAGATACGCCCCCGCCCGCCGAAGGATCTCCGCTTCCTGCTCCAGCCGTTCCACCCGCTTACGCAGCTCACGGTTCTCGGCCGCTTCGCTCGAACTCACGCTCGGACGGCGGCCGCCGTCGACTTCAGCGATCTTGACCCACCGCTGGACACACGATTCATAGATCCCGAAGTCCTTCGCGATCTGCGCGAACGACGACTCCCGCTTCAGCGCGATCGCCACGACGTCGTCCCGGAACTCCTTGGGGAACGGCCTAGGCATGAGGACATCCTTGCAGCGGTGACGAATCACCACAGATCAGGACTGGATCAGGGTGCGCGCCAGCAACCAAGATCTCCGACGCACTCCAAGCGGAAGAACGGACCTTGACCAAAAGGAGAGCGGGAATCGTGCGCGCCTCGATACGACTCAACGGTACGAGCAGGGTGTGGAGCCTAGCGGATTCGAACCGCTGACATCCTGCTTGCAAAGCAGGCGCTCTACCAACTGAGCTAAGGCCCCCAGGGCTGAGAGTGGGGCTACCAGGACTTGAACCTGGGACCTCTTCATTATCAGTGAAGCGCTCTAACCGCCTGAGCTATAGCCCCGAATCGCGCTGACGCGCATGTCGTCAACCTCGTCGACTTTACCCGACCTGCGGGCTTTTTCCGAATCGGATCAGTTCGACGTGAAACCGACGAGGAGTCCTCCGGTGACCTTGACCGCGAGGTTGTAGATGCCGGCGACCACGGCGCCCAGCACCGTCACGACGACGAGGTTGAGGATCGCCACGATGGCAGCGAATGCCATCACCTGGGGCAGCCCCACGAACGCCTCCAGCGACACACCGCCGTCGGAGAAGCTCGTGAAGAACTCATCCACACGGTCGATGAGCCCCGTGGTCTTCACGACCATGTAGATGAGGAAGAACGACACCACGGTGACGATCGCCAAGGCGACCGCGGCCAGGAACGAGAGCTTGAGCGCCGACCAGAAGTCCACGTAGACCAGTCGCAGGCGCACCTGCTTGGCCCCGGTCTTGTGGGTGGACTTCTTGGCGAGCTTGTCGGCTACCGTGCTCATGCGTCAGTACTCTCCTCGGGGGTCTCGGCTGAGGCTTCGGATGCGGCCGCATCGACGGCGGGCGCATCGCCCACGGGCTCGGGATCCTCTGCAAGGGCCGTCATACTGCGCTCGCTGTTGCGGGCGATTGCGATGATGCGGTCATCTCCGCCGGCGCGAGCGAAAACCACTCCCATGGTGTCACGTCCCTTGGCAGGCACCTCGGCCACGGCAGAGCGTACCACTTTGCCGCTGGCAAGAACCACAAGCACCTCGTCGTCCTCCGACACCATGAGACCGCCGGCGAGGTCGCCGCGATCGTCGCTCAGACGGGCGACCTTGATGCCCAGACCGCCGCGGCTCTGGGTGCGGTACTGGTCCACCGCGGTGCGCTTGGCGTAGCCGCCCTCGGTGACGACGAACACATAGCCGTCTTCGGAGACGACCGACGCCGACAGAAGGCTGTCATCCCCGCGGAACGACATGCCCTTCACGCCCTCGGTGGCCCTGCCCATGGGCCGCAGCGACTCGTCGGTCGCGGTGAAGCGCAGCGACATGCCATGCCGGCTGATGAGCATGATGTCATCGCCCTCGTCCACGAGCAGGGCGCTGACCAGCTCGTCGCCCTCACGGAGCCGGATCGCGATGACGCCGCCCTGGCGGTTCGTGTCGTACTCGGACAGACGCGTCTTCTTCACCAGGCCCCCGCGCGTGGCGAGGGTGAGGTAGGTGGCCACCTCGTAGTCGCGGATGTCGAGGATCTGGGCGATCTCCTCCTCCGGCTGCAGCGCGAGCAGGTTGGCGACGTGCTGACCCTTCGCGTCGCGCCCGGCCTCGGGCACTTCGTACGCCTTCGCGCGATACACGCGGCCCTTGTTCGTGAAGAACAGCAGCCAGTGGTGCGTCGTGGTGACGAAGAAGTGCTCGACGACGTCATCCGCCCGCAGCTGGGCACCCTTCACCCCGCGGCCCCCGCGGTGCTGAGAGCGGTAGTTGTCGCTGCGCGTGCGCTTGATGTAGCCGTCGCGCGTGACGGTGACCACCATCTCCTCTTCAGGGATGAGGTCTTCCATGCTCATGTCGCCGTCATAGCCCGGGACGATCTCGGTGCGGCGGTCGTCGCCGAACCGGTCGACGATCACGGTGAGCTCGTCGCGGATGATCCGGCGCTGCCGGATTCCGTCGGCGAGGATCTCGTTGTAGTCGGCGATCTTGGCCTCGAGCTCGGTGGCCTCGTCGACGATCTTCTGCCGCTCGAGGGCAGCCAGGCGACGCAGCTGCATGTCGAGGATGGCGGCTGCCTGCAGCTCGTCGATGTCGAGGAGCTTCTGCAGACCCTCGTTCGCCTCACTGGGCGTGGGCGAGCGACGGATGAGGGCGATGACCTCGTCGAGCGCATCCAGCGCCTTGAGGTAACCGCGCAGGATGTGCATGCGCTCTTCGGCCTTGCGCAGGCGGTAGCGCGTGCGACGGACGATGACCTCGACCTGGTGCTCGATCCACAGGGAGATGAAGCCGTCCAGCGGCAGCGTGCGCGGCACGCCGTCGACGATGGCGAGCATGTTCGCGCCGAAGTTCTCCTGCAGCTGCGTGTGCTTGTACAGGTTGTTGAGCACGACCTTGGCGACGGCATCCCGCTTGAGGACGATCACCAGGCGCTGACCGGTGCGCCCCGACGACTCGTCGCGGATGTCGGCGATGCCGGTGATCTTGCCGTCGCGGGCGAGGTCGCTGATCTTCACTGCGACGTTGTCGGGGTTGACCTGGTACGGCAGTTCGGTGATGACCAGGCACGCACGGCCCTGGACCTCCTCGACGTTGACGACCGCGCGCATCGTGATCGATCCGCGGCCGGTGCGGTACGCGTCCTTGATGCCGCGGGTGCCGAGGATCTGCGCGTGGGTCGGGAAGTCGGGGCCGGGGATGCGCTCCATCAGCGCCTCGAGGAGCGCTTCGCGCGTGGCATCCGGGTGATCCAGCGCCCACACCGCGCCGGAGGCGACTTCGCGCAGGTTGTGCGGCGGGATGTTGGTGGCCATACCCACCGCGATGCCGACCGAGCCGTTCACCAGCAGGTTCGGGAAGCGGGCGGGGAGGACGACAGGCTCCTGCGTCTGACCGTCGTAGTTGTCCTGGAAGTCGACGGTCTCCTCTTCGATGTCGCGCACCATCTCCAGCGCGAGCGGAGCCATCTTCGTCTCGGTGTAGCGGGGGGCCGCGGCGCCCTGGTTGCCGGGCGAGCCGAAGTTTCCCTGCCCGAGCGCGAGCGGGTAGCGCAGCGACCACGGCTGCACGAGACGCACGAGGGCGTCGTAGATGGGCGCGTCACCGTGCGGGTGGTAGTGCCCCATCACCTCGCCGACGACGCGTGCGCACTTGGAGAAGGACTTGTCGGGGCGGAACCCGCCGTCGTACATGCCGTAGATCACTCGGCGGTGCACGGGCTTGAGTCCGTCGCGCACGTCGGGAAGCGCACGACCGACGATGACGCTCATCGCGTAGTCGAGGTAGCTGCGCTGCATCTCCAGCTGCAGGTCGACCTGGTCGATCTTGCCGTGCTCGTGGGCCGGTGTGGCGGGGCGTTCTTCGTCAGCCATGTCTTCTCAGTTCTTCGTAAGGTCGGCGGCGAGCTCAGATGTCGAGGAAGCGCACGTCTTTCGCGTTGCGCTGGATGAACCCGCGACGGGATTCGACGTCTTCACCCATGAGCACCGAGAAGATCTCATCGGCCGAGGCCGCATCATCGATCGTCACCTGGCGGAGGGTGCGGGTCTGCGGGTCCATCGTGGTCTCCCACAGCTCGTGGTCGTTCATCTCGCCCAGACCCTTGTACCGCTGGATGGCGTTGTCCTTCGGGATGCGCTTGCCCTCGGCCTGCCCGGCCACGATCAGCGCGTCGCGCTCACGGTCGCTGTAGGCGTACTCGTGCGCGTGGTTGGACCACTTGATGCGGTACAGCGGCGGCTGCGCGAGGTAGACGAACCCGGCCTCGATGAGCCCGCGCATGTAGCGGAACAGCAGCGTGAGCAGGAGCGTCGTGATGTGCTGACCGTCGACGTCGGCATCGGCCATCAGCACGATCTTGTGGTATCGCGCCTTCTCGATGTCGAAGTCCTCGCCGATGCCCGTGCCGAAAGCCTGGATCATCGCCTGGACTTCCTTGTTGCCCAGCGCCCGGTCCAGCCGCGCGCGCTCGACGTTGAGGATCTTCCCGCGCAGCGCCAGGATCGCCTGCGTGTGCGGGTCGCGTCCCTGCACGGCAGAGCCACCGGCCGAGTCGCCCTCCACGAGGAAGATCTCGCTGATCGAGGGGTCCTTGCTCGTGCAGTCCTTGAGCTTGTCGGGCATCGCCGCCGATTCGAACACGCTCTTGCGCCGCGCGGTCTCGCGGGCCTTGCGCGCGGCAAGGCGGGCGGTGGCTGCGTCGATGGCCTTGCGGATGATGTTCTTGGCCTGCACCGGGTTGCGGTCGAACCAATCGCCGAGCTGGTCGCCGACCACCTTCTGCACGTACGCCTTGGCCTCGGTGTTGCCGAGTTTGGTCTTGGTCTGACCCTCGAACTGCGGCTCGGAGAGCTTGACCGAGAGCACAGCGGTCAGCCCCTCGCGCACATCCTCACCCGTGAGGTTGTCGTCCTTCTCTTTGAGGAGGTTGTTGGCGCGCGCGTACCGGTTGACCAGAGTGGTCAGGGCCGCACGGAATCCCTCTTCGTGGGTGCCGCCCTCGTGGGTGTTGATCGTGTTGGCGAACGTGAAGACGTTCTCGCTGTAGCTGGTGGTCCACTGCATCGCCATCTCGAGCGCGATCTTGCGGTTGTTGTCCTCCGACTCGAAGTCGATGATGACGTCGTTGACCACCTCGGAGCGACGCACCTTGTTGAGGTACTCGACGTAGTCCACGAGTCCGCGCTCGTACAGGAAGCTGTCGTGCGGCTGGTGCGGGATCTCCTCGCCGGTTTCGCTCGCCTCGACCGAGACCGACTGCGGCCGCTCGTCGCTCAGATCGATGCGCAGCCCCTTGTTGAGGAACGCCATCTGCTGGAAACGCGTCCGAAGGGTCTCGTAGTCGAAGTCGACCGTGTCGAAGATGCTCTCATCCGGCCAGAACGTGATGGTCGTGCCGGTCCCATCGCTCGCCTCGCCCTTCTCCAGGGGCGCCACCGGCACACCGCCGTCGCGGAACGACTGGCGCCACACGTGACCCTGTCGCCGGACTTCCACGTCCAGGCGTGAGGAGAGTGCGTTGACCACGGAGGAGCCGACGCCATGGAGCCCGCCGGAGACCGCGTACCCGCCGCCGCCGAACTTGCCGCCGGCGTGCAGCACCGTGAGGACGACCTCGACGGTCGACTTCTTCTCGGTGCGGTGCATGTCCACCGGGATGCCGCGACCGTTGTCGACCACGCGCACGGCCCCGTCGGGCAGGATCGTCACGCCGATCGTGTCGCAGTAGCCGGCGAGGGCCTCATCCACGGAGTTGTCCACGATCTCGTAGACCAGGTGGTGCAACCCGCGCTCACCGGTCGAGCCGATGTACATACCCGGGCGCTTGCGGACAGCCTCGAGACCCTCGAGCACCTGGATCTCGTCTGCGCCGTACTCGTGCGGGTTCTTCGTGGGAGCGGAAGCGGCTTCTTCGGGAACGTTGGCGGGGTTCTCGGACGTCATAAGTTCGCGCGCTCCATACAGGTCGGCAGATGTTCTCCCAGTCTACCAACCTGGAGGTGTTCTCCGATGCGTGTACGCCCCTGTGGCGCGTTGAAATCTGCCCGGACAGCCCTGAACGTGGTTCAGCCGTAGGTATCGCGCGGACCACGGCCTGGAATGGCTCTCGGACCCCATTTCCAGGAGGGGACGTCCGGCCCGATGAACCGGATCGCGTCGACCCCCGCCTCGGGGAAGCGCCGCATGATCTCCGAAAGCACCTGTGCACGCATGAGCTGCAGCTGCTTCGCCCACGCCGTCGAGTCGGCCTGGACCGTCAGCAGACCCGCATCCAGCGCGACCGGACGGGTGTGCCGTCCGGTCTCGGCGCCGGCCACCTCCTCCCACGTGCGGGCGATGTCGGCGCGTGCGAGCTGCGGCTCCCAACCGGCATCCCGGGTGAGGGTGTCGAGCACGTCGCCGACCCCGTGCGGATCGCGTCCGCCCATGAACGGCTGGTTCTCATCGGCCACCGGGCGGGGCCCACGCCGGCGGCGGAACTTCGACGGTTCCAGTCCGCGCAGGCGCAGGTAGGTCGCGATGGTCTCGGGGACGTCGGGGGCTCCCTTGTCAGACATCTGCATCCTCCAGGATGCGTCCGGCTTCGACCCGCACGACGTGGGCACGGAGCCCGTCGGGCACGTCCTCTTCCACAGCGGAGGTGACGATGACCTGCTCGTAGCCGCCGGCCAGCTCCGCCAGGCGCGCGCGCCGGCCCGCGTCGAGTTCGGCGAACACGTCGTCGAGGATGAGCACCGGGTCTCCCAGCCGCGACTCGGCGCGCAGCAGTTCGGCCGATGCCAGGCGCAGCGCGAGGGCGACCGACCACGATTCGCCGTGCGAGGCGTACCCGCGCACGGGCAGGCCCCGCACCCGCAGCACCAGGTCGTCGCGGTGCGGGCCCACCAGCGTCAGCCCGCGTTCGAGTTCGGCTGAGCGCCGCGCTGCCAGCGCCGCGCGGAACTGATCGGCGATGGAGGCGGGTTCGGCAGCATCCGACGACGACGATTCACCCTCCTCGGGATCGCCGCCCCGCACCGACAGCGCCCACTCCAGCCGCGGCTCGTGGTCGGCGCCGGCGATCGCGGTGTAGGCCGCCGCGACCGGCTCGGACAGATCCGCCGCGAGAGCCAGGCGGGCTTGGATCACCTCGGTACCCAGGGCGACGAGTTTGTCATCCCACACGTCGAGGGTGGACAGCGCGTCCCCGCGGATGCCACGCGCCCGCGCCGACTTCAGGAGCGCCCCGCGCTGCCGCAGCACGCGGTCGTAGTCGGCCAGCACACCGGCCAGGCGCGGCGCCCGCTGAATGAGAAGCGCGTCGGCGAAACGACGACGGGCGGAGGGGTCACCGCGCACGATCTGGAGGTCTTCGGGCGCGAACAGCACCACCTGCGCGTACCGCGGGAGCTCCGCCGTGCGCACGGCGGAGCCGTTCACGCGCGCCTTGTTGGACCCGCTGCGGTTCAGCTGGAGTTCCAGCAGCACGCGGCGGTCACCATGGGCCAGTCGCGCCCGCACGATCGCCGCCTCGGCTCCGTCGCGGACCATCGGTGCGTCGGAAGAGACGCGGTGCGAGCCCAGCGTGGCGAGGTAGGCGACGGCTTCGACGAGGTTGGTCTTGCCCTGACCGTTGCGTCCCACGAAGACGTTGGGACCGGGGTGCAGTGAGAGGTCAGCGACCGTGTAATTACGGAAGTCGACGAGCCCGAGCTGCTCCACGATCATGCGACCACCCTAATTCCGACGTGCGACGCCGCGGACGCCGCGGCGGGAGCGTCAGCGCAGGAGGAGATTGGGCTGCAGGAGGTACTTGAACGACTCCGCGCCGCCCTTGTCGACCGAAGTCTGAGGCGTCACCAGCACGGGGCTGAGCTTGTTCGCGTTCTCGCTCGAGGTGAAAGTCACGCGGGTGAACTCGCTCTTGACCGCGCCCAGGGACTCCAGCAGGTACTGCGGGTTCAGACCCAGCGTCACATCCTCGCCCAGCAGCGTCGCGTCGACGGACTCCGTGGCTCGTGCCTGCTCGGTGCCCGAAGCATCCATCGAAACCGAGTCGCTGGAGAAGGTGAACCGCAGCGGGGCAGAACGATCGAGCACGAGAGACACCCGGCGGACGGCTTCGGCGAGCTCGGCGGTGTTGACCACGGCGTGGTGCTCGGTCTGAGCGGGGAAGAGGCGCCGCACGGGCGGGAAATTGCCCTTGATCAGGAGAGAAGTGACGGTCTTGTTGCCCGCGGTGAAGGCGATGATCTCGCGATCGCCCGAGCCGGAGAACGCGATGGCGATGTCGCCGCCGTGTGCGAAGGTCTTCCCGACCTCCTGCAGCGTGCGCGCCGGCACCAGTGCGGTGATCGGCTCCTCGCTCGCGGTGGAGCCGCCGTCCCACGGGATCTCACGCAGAGCGACGCGGTAACGGTCGGTGGCGACGAGGCTCAGCGTGGTACCGGTGACTTCGAGCTGCACGCCGGTGAGGACGGGGGTGACGTCATCGCGCGACGCGGCGAAAGCCACCTGGGCGATCGCGGTCGCGAAATCCTCGGCCGGCACGAGCCCGGACTGACCGCTGACCTCGGGGATCGCAGGGTATTCCTGAACGGGCATGGACGCGAGGGTGAACCGCGCAGAGCCGCACGACAACAGGATGCCGCCGTCGTCGTCGACGGTGATCTGAATCGGCGCGTTGGGCAGACGGCTCGCGATCTCGGAGAGCAGACGACCGTGCACGAGGATCGTGCCGGGTTCGTCGACGGTCGCCTCGATCGTCGTGCGCGCCGAGGCTTCGTAGTCGAAAGCCGCGAGCGAGAGCCCGCCTTCGCCCGCTTCGATCAGCACGCCCGCGAGGATCGGCTGCGGGTTGCGCTGCGGAAGGAGCTTGACGACGAACGACACGGCTTCGCTGAACACATCGCGATTGACGTGAAACTTCACGGGTGCTCCCTCGGCTTCGTCTGGCGTACCCATGCTAGTGCCCGAGTCCTGTGTTCCCGGAAGCACCCGTTCCCACCGTCAAGGTGATCGAGTGGATTTCCTCGAAGGGATTTCTCTTCATCTTGTTAACAGCTGTGGAAACTGTGGATAGATCGTGCGATGCCACGCGGGACATGGGAACTACACGCGTGTGAGATGTGGGACGCCTGCGGAACGGCTCCGGAGAACGTCGTGTAATCACAACCGTGTAATTCCGCGTCCTCCACAGCGACGGGGGAAACAACTCACATGACTCAGGCGTGTCGTCCACGGTTATCCACAGGTTATCCACACTGTGCAGAACCGCATGATGAAGGCACCGCACAGCGGTGTCAAGAACGCGGGGAGTGCCGGGCGCGTCGCGTGGTTCAGCGAGAACGGCCCAGCTGAGTGGTGATCTCGGAGACCTGGTTGTAGATCGAGCGACGCTCTTTCATGAGGTCGCTGATCTTCTTGTACGCGTACATCACCGTGGTGTGATCGCGGTTCCCGAAGAGCTGACCGATCTTCGGCAGCGACAGGCTCGTGCGTTCGCGGCACAGATACATCGCGATCTGGCGCGCCGTGGCGACGGCCTGGGACCGGCTGGAGCCGTACAGGTCATCGACGGAGAGCTTGAAGTACTGAGCGGTCGCGGTGATGATGTCGGTCGGCGAGACCACGTTGGCGTCGTCCTGGTCGATGATGTCGCGCAGCACCGTCTGGGCCAGTGACATGTCCAGATTCGAGCGGTTGAGGCTCGCGAAGGCGGAGACGCGGATGAGGGCGCCCTCGAGTTCGCGGATGTTCGAGGACACGACGCTCGCGATGTACTCGAGCACCTCGTCGGGGATCTGCAGGCGCTCGCTCTGCGCCTTCTTGCGGAGGATCGCGATGCGCGTCTCCAGGTCCGGCGCCTGCACGTCGGTGATGAGGCCCCACTCGAACCGGCTGCGCATGCGGTCTTCGAAGCCGGTGAGGAGCTTGGGCGCCACGTCGCTGGTGATCACGACCTGTTTGTCGTGGTCGTGCAGCGTGTTGAACGTGTGGAAGAACGCCTCCTGCGTCTCCGCGCGCCCCTGCAGGAACTGGATGTCGTCGATCAGCAGGATGTCGACGTCGCGGTAGCGGGCCTGGAAGGCGGAACCGCGGTTGTTGACGATGGAGTTGATGAAGTCGTTGGTGAACTCTTCGCTGGAGACGTACCGCACGCGGATTCCCGCGTACATGCTCACGGCATAGTCGCCGATGGCATGCAGGAGGTGGGTCTTGCCGAGGCCTGAGTCGCCGTAGATGAACAGCGGGTTGTAGGCCTTGGCCGGCGCCTCGGCGACGGCGACCGCGGCGGCGTGCGAGAACCGGTTGGACTGGCCGATGACGAAGTTGTCGAACGTGTACTTGGGGTTCAGGCGCGTGTCGCTGCGGGATGCCGGCGACGCGGCCTCGCCGGCATCGTCGGGGGCGGGGCGGGAGACGGGGGGCGGCGGCGGCGCCGCGGACTGCAGGGAGATGGGTGCGGTCAGGTGGGCGTCGATCAGGTCGGGGTTCACGGCGACGCGGAAGGAGGTGGCCGGCTCCGGGGCATCCACCTTGGTGAGGGCTTCGAGGAGGGGAAGACGCAGGCGCTTGTTGATCTGCGCCGCGGTGAGGTCGTTGGGCACATCGAGGTAGAGCACACCTGCGTACACACCGCTCGGGACCACGAGGTGGAGGAATCCCTGGAGCTGGGGCGTGACCCGCTCATCGGCGAGGAGGAGGTCGAGCACCGCCGTCCAGAGGGGCACGTCCGATGTGTCGGTGTCTGACATGGCTCCCCCGAGGGTGGTCGATGGCGACGAAA